>NZ_JBBATI010000011.1:0-100548 GCF_040398825.1 Novosphingobium sp. | reverse complement strand
CCAATGATACCATCATGCTGTGGTGGTCGGGTGGGGAGGCGGGGCGGGAGGTCTGCGTCGCGCGAAGCGCGACCTGACAAAGCCTGTCAGGCGGCAACGCGGTGCGGGTCGGCCGGGGGCTGGGGCGCGGGCTGGCGGCCGATGGCGAAATCGCGGATCATCGCTTCAAAGCTTTCCACCCGCAGCGCATCGGCGAATTCCAGCCCGGATGTGCGATCGCGCGTCCACATCACGAATGCCATGCGCGGCGGTTCCCCGGGCAGCATCAGCGTGATCGCCTCACCCATTTCGGGCGAGGCCAGCCCTTCGATCCGCGCGCCGAACCTGGTCATGTCTTTCAGCATGACGGTGGTGCGGGTCGGGCCGTGCGAACAGCGCACCATCAGTTCAAATCCGATGCGCGGCGCCCGGCGCTTCACCGGCAGTGTATGGGTGTTGTTGGTCATGGCGAACAGTCCTTTGCCGCGCCAGGGGCAAAGCGCCCGGGGATTTGCAGCATGCTGTCAGAACGTATGCGCGTCGGCCGGTTTCAGTCCGGCATGGCGCGCATCCGCATGAATGCGGATATTAACCGTCAGGATCTTGTCTGTTTCTCAATCAGCGCGATGGCAGAGGCTATCGCTGCGGCAATCGGTAACGATGATGTGTCGAGCAGCGCCGCGCCGTCGGCACGCGCCAGCGGGGCCACCGCGCGTTCCGTGTCCCGCGCATCGCGCGCGGCCAGATCGGCCTCGATCGCGGCGCGGCCGACATCCTCACCACGTGCCTTCATCTCCAGATAACGGCGCAAACTCCGCGCGGCCAGGCTGGCGGTGACGAACAATTTGGCATCGGCGTTCGGCACAATCACCGTGGCAATATCGCGCCCGTCCAGCACCGCGCCGCCGGGTTGCGCGGCAAAATCGCGCTGGCGCTGCAACAGCGCGTCGCGCACCGCCGGATGCACCGAAACCCGGCTGGCCAGCGCGCCAACCGTTTCGCTGCGCAGCGCCGGATCGGCCAGCAGCGCATCATCGAACGCGGTTGCCGCCAGCGCATCGGCGGCCACATCGGGATCACCGCCGTGGCGCGCAACCTGTTGCCCGACCGCGCGGTACAGCAGCCCGGTATCCAGATGCGGCAGGCCGAAATGCGCCGCCAGCGCGCGGGCAATGGTCCCTTTGCCCGATGCGGTCGGACCGTCGACGGCGATGATCATGCCGCGCCCAGATCGGCCAGCAGGCGTTCGAACAGCGGAAAGCTGGTGGCGATCGGGCGGGTGTCATCCACCGTCACGCCGCGTTCGCTGGCCAGGCCCGCCACCGCCATCGCCATGGCAATGCGATGATCCAGATGCGTGGTGATCGCCGCCTCACCGCTGCCAGCCAGCGCCTTCCCGCCGCTGCCATCGATGATCAGGCCATCGGCGGTTTCGGTAACGGTCGCGCCGGCCATCGTCAGCGCCGCGTGCATGGCGCTGATGCGGTCGGATTCCTTCACCCGCAATTCGTCGAGGCCAGAGGTGACGGTGCGGCCATGCGCCAGCGCGGCGGCGACGAACAGCACCGGAAATTCATCGACCATCGCCGGCACCACCGCCGGATCGACGGTGATGCCGTGCAGTTCGCTGGCGCGCACATGCAGATCGGCGACCGGCTCGCCGCCAACCTCGCGCGGGTTGATCGCGTCGATCTGGCCGCCCATCTGCCGCAACACGTCAAACAGCGCGGCGCGGGTGGGGTTCAGCCCGACGTTTTCCAGCACCAGATCCGACCCCGGCACGATCAGCGCCGCCACCACGAAAAACGCCGCCGATGATGGGTCACCCGGTACCACGATCGTCTGCGGGCGCAATTCGGGCTGACCGCTCAGGCTGATCACGCGCGCGCCGTTATCATCCATATCCACGCTCAGTGCCGCGCCAAACCCGCGCAACATGCGTTCGGAATGGTCGCGCGTCGGCACCGGTTCGATCACCGTGGTCACCCCCGGCGTGTTCAGCCCGGCCAGCAGCACCGCCGATTTCACCTGGGCCGAGGCGACCGGCAGGCGATAGCGGATCGGCACCGGGGTCGCCGTGCCGGTGATGATCAGCGGCAGCCGCCCGCCGGGATAGGTGGTGAACTGCGCGCCGACCTGGCTCAGCGGCGTGATCACCCGGCCCATCGGGCGTTTGGACAGGCTGGCATCACCGGTAAAGCACACCGTCAGCGCATGGCTGGCAACCAGCCCCAGCAGCAGCCGGGTCGATGTGCCCGAATTGCCCATATCGAGCGCGCCTGCGGGCTGCATCAGACCGCCCACGCCGACGCCGGCCACCACCCAGTCACCATCGGCTTGGCGTTCGATCGTGGCGCCCATCGCCCGCATCGCGGCGGCGGTGGCCAGCACGTCCTCGCCTTCCAGCAGGCCCGACACGCGGGTTTCGCCCACCGCGAGCGCGCCCAGCATGATCGACCGGTGGCTGATCGATTTGTCGCCCGGCACACGGATGCGGCCAGTCAACGGCGCCTTTGCCACAAAGCAGCGGGGCAGGGGGGATAGTGGTGATGCTGACACGCGGGGAAAGGCCTTTTGTAACTGGGCAAACCGGCAAAAATCGCGCGGCTTTTGACAGCGCCGCGCGCCTATGGCAAGGCGCGCCCATCTTGAGCAGAGCATGACCGGCTTGCCAGCGCGCAGATGAACGGTCATGGCCCACGCTGATTCGCGATTCGCTAAAGGAAACTTCATGGTAAAGCCGGAATGGGGCGCCAAGCACACGTGCTCAAAGTGCGGCACCCGCTTTTATGATATGGGCAATGGTGACCCGGTCACTTGCGTCGAATGCAAGCATGCCTGGCATCCGGACCCCGTGTTGAAATCCAAACAGCCGATCCCGTACGAGGAAATTCAGAAGGCCAAGGTTGAGGTCGTGGCCGACGTCGATCTGGCGGATGAAGATCTGGACATCGATGAGGACGGCGATTCGCCCGACAACGATGTCGATCTGGGTGGCGACGATGACCTGGGCGTGCCCGGTCACGACGGCGAAGACGAAGAAGTCTGATTGGATTGGACAGGCGGCGCCGGTCTGGTGCCGCCTGTTGCGCCGCCGCAAATGCGGTGGCCAAAAAAATCTTGCGCCAAAAAATCGCATGGCGGACTATTTGGTCTTGTCAGCGTGTCGGGCCTCCCTTAAAGGCCCGGCTCCCGGCAGACATCTGCCGCCAGCGCCTCCCAGGGGCTGGGTCAGGAAACCAACGTGGGGCCATAGCTCAGCTGGGAGAGCGCTACAATGGCATTGTAGAGGTCAGCGGTTCGATCCCGCTTGGCTCCACCAGGTTCCCCTTTTCGCCGATCACGCTGCTGCGGTTTGCGCGCGCGGTCGGCCCAGCCGTTCCAGCACCACGCCGGCGGCCATCACCCCCGCACCGACCAACGCGCCCGGGCCCAGTTCGGTCAGCGATGACCACAGCATGACCACCGCCAGCCCGGCAAAGCTCAACGGAAACAGCGGGAACAGCGGCGTGCGCACCGGGAATGTGGCGGCATCGTGCCCCCGGCGCAGGCGGATCGCCGCACCCATGCCCAGCGCGATGAACACCCAATAGACCGGCGTCATGTAATCGACCATCGCGCCAAAGCCATTGCCCGCCAGCCCGGCCAGCACCACCAGCAGCCCGGAAAATCCTCCCACCGCCAGCACTGCCGCGATCGGCGTGCCGCGCCCGGCGTGCCAGCCGGCGATGCGCCGCAGCGCGGGGATATTGCGCGACGCTGCCCAGGTTACCCTCGCGCCGACGATCAGTGTCGAATTGATGCTGGCCAGCGCCGACACCGTCACCACCGTCACTACCAGCACCGCGCCGGCCGGGCCGAACGCGGCGCGCGCGACCTCTGCACCTGGCGCGGTGCTGTGCGCCAGCGCCGCCAGCCCCAGTCCGTGCGCCATCGCGGCGTTCAGCGCGACATAGATCGCGACCAGCAGGACGATGGCGCCGATCGTCACCACCGCCATGCCACGCGGGCCCGCTTTCAGCTCGGCTGACAGCGTGGCCATGTCGCTCCATCCGCCATAGGCCAGAAACACATAGATCAGCGCGACGCCCAGATGGCGCGGCTCTGCCACCAGCGCCGGGGCAGCCGACGCAGCGGGGCTGACGGCAAACCCGGCAACGGTCACCGCGGTAAAACCCAGCGCGACCAGCGCCACCAGCAGCGCCTGGGTCAGAAACCCCAGCCGCACGTGAATGCAATTGATCAGCGCCAGCGTGGCGACGATGCCCAGCGCAAACAGCGTGCGCACGGCGGCACCCATCGGCACCAGCGCGCTGGCATAATCGGCCAGCAGATGCGCCATCAGCGCAATCCACCCGGTGTGCATCACCGCAAAGCGCGACCACGCATACAGTGCGCCCATGCGCGGGCCCCAGGCCCGGGTCAGAAAGCTGTATTCGCCGCCCGCATCGGGAAAGGCACAGGCCATTTCCACATAGGACAGCGCGCCCACCAGCGTGATCAGCCCACCCCCGACCCACAGCCACAGGAACTGTTCGGGCGCGACATTCAGCGCCACGGTCGGCGCAGTTTTCAGCGAATCGGTCGACATCACCATGCCCAGCGCCACCAGCGTGGCCGCGACCACCGGCAGGTGCGGGCGCGGTGCGGGGGTGTCAGGGTCGGTTGCCATGCTGTCCATCCATTCTGGATAAGGCCTTTGCTGGCCGCGTCCAGCGGTTGCGCACATGGTAAACGGGGTTGTTGGGGACCTGCGCTGCCGATAGGAGCGGCGGCATGATAACCCACGACATCACCGACGGCATCGCCACGATCACGCTCGATGCCCCCGCCACGCGCAACGCGCTGCCGCTGGCCGGGTGGCACGCACTGGCCGACGCCGTGGGTGCGGTGGCGGCGCGGCATCCGCGCGCGCTGGTGCTGCGCGGCGGCACGGCAGGCATGTTCTGTTCGGGATCGGACATCCGCGAAATCGCTGCGCTGGCCGATGATCCGGCGCGGCGCGCGCCGTTTCGGCTGGCGATGCGTGATGCGCTGGAACCGCTGGCGCGGCTGCCATGCCCGGTGATTGCCGCGATTGATGGCGATTGTTTTGGCGCGGGCGTGGCGCTGGCGCTGGCGGCCGATCTGCGCGTGGCGGGGCCGCGCGCGGTGTTTGCGATTACCCCCGCCAAATTGGGCATCACTTATCCGCAAGAGGATGTGGCGCGGCTGGTCGCGCTGGTCGGGCCGGGGGTGGCGGCACGGTTGTTGTATAGCGCCGCGCGGGTCGATGCCGATGAAGCGTTGCGCATTCGCCTGGTGGAAATGCGCGCAGACGATGCGCTGGCGGCGGCCATGGCACAGGCCGAAACGATGGCGGCACTGTCACCCGCCAGCCTGTCCGCGCTCAAACTGGCGGTGGCACATGCCCCATTGGGCCATGATCCGGCGCTCGATCATGCGTTTGATGCGGCGTTTGACGGGGCGGATTTTCGCGAAGGATTGGCGGCATTCCGCGAACGCCGCGCGGGCCGGTTTGGCAATTCTGGTTAATACTGCGTTTCAGTGGAGCCTGTCATTTGGCGGCAGGCATGCTATGCGCTGGGCCAACCAGACCGGTTTGCACCGGCACGCACGCAGACATTCCATGAGGGCATGATGACCACCACCCGGTTTTCGCGCGTAATACGCGCCGGCTTGGCGCTGACCACAGCGACCTTTGCCACTGTTGTTCCGCTCTCCTTTGCCGCCGCGCAGGATGCCGATCGGCCGCAGATCGGCAGCATGGGGCTGGAAACCGGCAACATGAACCGTGATGTGGTGCCCGGCGATGATTTCTATGCCTTTATGGAGGGCAACTGGGTCGATCACACCTCGATCCCGGCCGACAAGTCGGTGATCGGGTACAACTACGATCTGGAAGACAAAGTCGCCGAAGATGTCCGCGCGATCGCCGAAAACGCGGTGGCCCATCCCGATACCCCGGCGGCACAGCGCATCGCCGCGGTGTGGGCCGCGTGGATGGACGAATCCGCGATTGCCGCGCGCGGGGTATCCAGTCTGCAACCGCTGGTGGCACGGATCGCGGATATCAAGACGCGCGGTGATCTGATGGCGCTGATGGCCGAGCCCGGCTTTGCCGGCGCAATCGATTTTTCCATTTCGGTCGATGCCAGGGAACCGACGCGCTATACGCTGGAGGCGAACCAGGGCGGGCTGGGCCTGCCTGCGCGCGACTATTACCTGGAACAGGGCGAAAAATACGACGCGGTGCGCAAGGCCTATGTCGAATATATCGCGCAGATATTCACGTTGGCCGGGGTGTCGGATGCGGCCACCCGCGCCGATGCGATCATGACGCTGGAAACCGCGCTGGCCAAAGAGGATTGGGCGCCCGAACGGCTGCGCGATCCGGTGGCGACCTACAACCCGGTCGCGCGCGCCAAACTCTATGCCTTTGCCCCCGGGGTGACGTGGGACACCATGCTGGCCCGTATGGGCCTGCCGCAGGTCAAAACGGTCATCGTCGGCGAACCCAGCGCGGTGCGCGCGATCGGCCAGCATCTGGCGCGCGACCCGATTGCGCTGTGGCAGGATTATCTGATTTTCCGCCTGATCAGCGATCATGCCGAAAATCTGCCGGCCGCGTTCGATGATGCCCATTTTGGCTTTTACGGCAAAGTGCTGCGCGGGGTGACCGAACAGAAACCGCGCTGGAAACGCGGCGTAGAAGTGTTGAACCACCAGCTGGGCAAAGATGTCGGGCAGATTTATCTGAAAACCCACTGGTCGGCCGAGGCTGATGCCCAGATGGGCGAACTGATCGACGATCTGCGGGCCGCCTATGCCGAACGCATCGCCCAGGCCGCGTGGATGGATGCGCCCACTCGCACCGCCGCGCTGGCCAAGCTCAACCTGTTTGAAGCGCGCGTGGCCGGGCCGAAAAATCCCCTGGATTACAGCGATTTTCACGCCAGCAACGATCCCCTGGCCAACGCCATGGAATCCGAACGGTTTGACTGGGCACGCCGCGTCAAACGCTTTGCCGCGCCGGTCGATCGCAGCGAATGGTGGATGAACCCGCAGACGGTGAATGCCTATTACAGCCCGAACACCAACCAGGTGACTTTTCCGGCGGCGGAACTGCTGCCGCCGTTCTTTGATCCCAATGCCGATCCGGCGGTCAATTATGGTGGCGCCGGCGCCACCATTGGCCACGAAATGGGGCACGGGTTTGATGACGAAGGGCGCCAGTACGACGGGCAGGGACGGCTGAAAAACTGGTGGACGCCGGCGACCGCGGCAAAGTTCAAGGTCCACGCCGATGCGCTGGTCAAACAGTTCGACGCCTATGAGCCGATCCCCGGGGTGCATGTCAAAGGCGCGCTGACGCTGGGCGAAAACCTTGCCGATCTGGGCGGGCTGGAGGCAGCCTATGCCGCCTATCACCGCTACCTGGTCCGCCATGGGGAACCTGCGGTGATCGACGGACTGACCGGCGATCAGCGGTTTTTTCTGGGCTATGCGCAGTCGTGGCAATTCAAGGCGCGCGATGAAACCCTGCGCCAGCAACTGCTGGGCGATCCGCACAGCCCCGACAACCTGCGCGTTAACGGCATCGTGCGCAATTTTGACCCGTGGTACACGACCTTTGACGTGAAGCCGGATGCAAAGCTGTATCTGCCGCCCGAAGCACGCGTCAAAGTCTGGTAAGTATCAGGCGATCAGCCCGATTTCGCGCAACCGCTGCTGCAGATAGGCGTCAGCGGTAATCGGTTCGGGATACCGATCCGGGTTGGCGGGCGTGACACAGCCGGGCAGCGTGCGAATCACGAAATCGCTGCGCAGATGCAGGAAAAACGGCATCGAATAGCGGCTGAAGGCCGACCGCGTGCCCACCGGGTTGCGCACACGGTGGGTGGTCGATGGCAGCACATGGTTGGTCAGCCGTTGCAGCATGTCGCCGATGTTGATCACCAGCGCGCCGGGCGGCGGGGTAACCTCCTGCCACTGCCCGTCGCGGGTCAGCAGTTCCAGCCCGGCTTCCTCTGCGCCCAGCAGCAGCGTGATCAGGTTGATATCTTCGTGCGCGCCGGCGCGGATCGCGCCGGCCGGGGCATCCGCGATCGGCGGATAATGCAGCAGGCGCAGCACCGAATTGCCATCGGCGATCGCAGGCGCGAACCAGCCCGCGGGCAGGCCCAGCGCAATCGCGAGGTGTGACAGCACGCGCGCGCCAACCGCATCGAGCGCGGCATAGAGCGCGCGAAACGTTTCCTGAAATCCTTCTGGCTGATCGGGCCACACATTGGGCGCCATGGTCGCCGTCAGCGGATGACCAGGCGCCAGATCACGGCCGACATGCCAGAATTCCTTCAGATCGTGCATATCGGCGCCCTTGGCGATTTCGGTGCCGAACGGGGTATAGCCGCGCGCACCGCCGCCTCCCGCGATATGCCAGTGTCGTTTGTGCGCATCGGGCAGCGCAAACAGCCGGGTGGTCAGTTCCCACCCGCGCGCAACCAGCGCGGGATCGATGCCGTGGTCGATAACCATGGCAAAGCCGGATTGTGCAAAGCTGTCGGCAAAGGCGGCCGGCAGGCTTGCGGCATCGTCCGCCAGCGATATGACGCGAAGGCTTGGCACAACCGGTGTTTCAGGCGACATGCGGCATTTCCCGTTTCGAACAATGCAGTGGATGACGATGACACCTTTGGCCAATCCCGACGTGACCGGCAAGCAGCTGTGGCTGATGAAGTCGGAACCCGATGCCTATAGCTTTGATACCCTGGTGGCCGAGGGCGAAGGCACCTGGGACGGCGTGCGCAACCACCTGGCGGCGCGCAATTTGCGCAGCATGCAGGCTGGTGACCTGGCGTTTTTCTATCATTCCAACATCGGCAAGGAAATTGTCGCGGTGGCGACGATATCGGTGCCCGGGCTGACCGATCCAACCGACCCGGATGGCAAATGGGCGGCGGTAAAGGTGCGGCCCGTGGCGCGGCTGGCGCAACCGGTCACGCTGGCGACCATCAAGGCGACCCCGGAGCTTGCCAATATGGACCTGCTGCGCCAGTCGCGGCTGTCGGTGTCGATGGTGCGGCCAGACGAATGGGCACTGATCCTGGCCATGGCAAACGGGCTGGTGTCCCTTTCCTGAACGCCCCCGATATTGACCGGCGCGGGGGGATGCAAAGCTGGTTAATATATCGTTAAAGCCGTGGCATGAACACAGCCCAAGTCGTGCCGGGCATCCCCGGCCAGCCCCATGCCTTTCGCCGCAATCTGCCCGACCGGGTGCGCGCACGGCTGCGCGCGCCGATGCCCCGGCCCGAACCCGAAGTGGAGGCGGCAATGACCGCTGCGGCGGCGCTGGACGGGGTGCGTTCGCCCGAGCTTAACTGGCATCGCATTACCGGGCAGGATGTGCGCGATTTTCTGCTGGCCTATTGCGCGTGCTTCATCGCGCTGCAGACCTTTCTGTCCTGAACACCCTGTGATCAGGGTATTTCAGAAAGTGTGTTCGATTTCGCCCGCATGCGCCTGTTCTGCGCGATAAAGTTGCCAGGCCATCAGCGCCGACACGACGCACATGCCCGCGCCCAGCAACAGTTGTTCAACGATGGGAACCCCGGCCGCGCTCAGGCTGACTGCGACCAGTGATCCGATCACCATTGCAAACGAATTGACGATATTGTTGGCAGCGATCGTGCGCGATGTTTCGGCCTTGTCGACCACGGTCGTCAAAAAGGCATAGAGCGGCACCACGAACATGCCCCCGGCCACGGCAATGCCCAGCAGCGTGCCCAGCAGCGGCAGCGCCAGCGGCTGATGCACAAACGTCCACACGTCGAGCAGGTTGTCCCGGCCGTGCGGCGGCCACATCCGGCACACCCAGTCGAACGCGACGATGAACCCGGCCATCACCATCACCGACAGCGGGGCATAGCGCGCCGACACTTTGCCATGCAGCAACTGGTTGATCGATGCCGACCCGATCGCCACCCCGATCGAAAACATCACCAGAAACAGGCTGGCGACGCTCTTGCTCGCGCCCAGCACGTTTTTGGCAAGCGGCGGAAACTGAATGAACAGCACTGCGCCCACCGACCAGAACACGCTGATCGCCGCGATCGCCAGAAACACGCGGGGGTGCTTCATGGTCATCCGCACCAGCTGGATCGATGATCGCACGATATTGTAATCAATCTTTTGCGCCGCCATCATCGGTGGAGCAGGGGGCACGCTTTGCGCGGATACCAGCCCGACCAGCGCGGTCACCACCACCGCCAGCGCGGCCCATTGCACCGGGATAAACCCCGCCAGCACGGTGCCCGCCAGGATCGCCAGATAAGTGCCGGCCTCCACCAGCCCGGTGCCGGCCAGCACCTCTTCACCCTTCAGATGCTGGGGCAGGATGGCATATTTGATCGGGCCGAAAAACGATGAATGCACCCCCATCGCCAGCAGCGCGGCCAGCATCAGCGGGATCGCCACATCTTCTACCGATATGCGGTGCCAGGCCAGCAACAGCCCGCCGGCACCGACCAGCATGATGGCCACTTCGCACAGTTTGATGATGCGGATCAGCCGCGCCTTGTCGCGCATGTCGGCCAATTGCCCGGCCAGCGCCGACAGCAGCAGGAACGGCAGGATGAACAAGCCAGAGGCGATCGCGGAAAACCGCGCTTCCTGCGCCTCTGAATTGTAGACGCTGTAAACCACGAACAACAGCATCGCATTCTTGTACAGGTTGTCGTTGAAGGCCCCGAGCAACTGGGTGACAAACAGCGGAAGAAAGCGGCGTTGGCGCAGCAGGTGGGTGTTGGTGGTCATCAAACCCCGATTTTATGGCGTCCCGTTAAGCCAACGTCCTTAGCGGCCTGTGCGTGACGGGCAAGCGGTTTAGGTGGGCAGTCGCCGGCGCTGTTTGCATATGTCTCCGGATTGGATATGGCCGGGGTGCTATGCTGACTTTGCCCAACATCCTGACGCTGTCGCGGATTTTCACGGTTCCGGTGCTGGTCGGGCTGTTGTGGTGGCCCGAATGGCCGTTTGGCTATGGCCTGGCATTTGCCATCTATTGCCTGATGGGGGTGACCGATTATTTTGACGGTTATCTGGCGCGGGCGCAGGGCACGGTATCAAAACTGGGTATTTTCCTCGATCCGATTGCCGACAAGATCATGATTGCCGCGGTGATTCTGGTGCTGGCCGCGCGCGGGGTGATGACCGGGCCCTATGTCGGGTCGCTGCACGTGATTGCCGGACTGGTGATCCTGGTGCGCGAAATCGCGGTATCGGGCCTGCGCGAATTCCTGGGCAGCCTGCAGGTGTCGGTGCCGGTGTCAAAGCTCGCGAAATGGAAGACGACTGCGCAGATGGTGGCGCTGGGCGCGCTGATCCTGGGGCGCGCCTTGCCCGAATGGACTGCGCTGGCGGGCGGGGTCGATCTGAACGTGCCGCACACCGTCGGCCTGACCATGCTGTGGACCGCCGCCGCGCTGACCGTGATCACCGGGTGGGATTACTTGCGCGTCGGCCTGAAACACATGGATTAGCCTGAAGCCCCTCCCCTAAGGGGAGGGGTTGGGGAGGGGTGTCCAACTCCCGATTAATTGCGCATTCAATCGGCGCCGGACAACCCCTCCCAACCCTCCACCTGAGGGGGAGGGCTTTAGATTCAAACAATTGCGCCGGTTTATCCCGCGCGCAGTTCGTCGGCCAGCAACTGGAATTCAGCGGCGCGTGGCGAATTGCGGCGCCAGGCCAGTGCGATTTGGCGCGATGCATGGTCGCTTTGCAATGGGCGGGCGACGATTCGCGTGCCGTTCAATATGCCCGCGGTGATCGCCATTTGCGGCAGCATGGTCAGGCCCAGTCCATTGTCGACCATCTGCACCAGCGTGTGCAGCGATGTGCCGATCATCGTCGCGCTGGCGCGCAATTCGGGCCGGTTGCACGCGGCCAGCGCATGTTCCTTCAGGCAATGACCGTCCTCCAGCAGCAGCAGCCGGTTTTCATCAATGTCCGCCGGCGCCACCAGCGCGGGCGGATCACGCGGATCATCGTGCGGAAACGCGATTCGCAGCGGATCATCAAACAGCAGCGCGCTTTCAACATCGCCGGTCGCAAACGGCAGCGCCAGCAGCACGCAATCGGCGCGGCCGTGGTGCAGCGATTCGATCGCCGCCGCGCTCGGCTCTTCGCGCAGGAACAAGCGCAATTGCGGGCGTTCGGTGCGCAGCCGGGGCAGGATGCGCGGCAACAGGAACGGCGCGATGGTCGGGATCACGCTCATCCGCAATTCACCGGTCAGCGGCGCGCCATGCGATTGCACCAGCGCCGACAGCTCTTCCGCTTCACGTAACAGCCGGTGCGCCTTGGCCACCACCTGGTTGCCCAGCGGGGTAAACCGCACCACCCGCCGCGTGCGTTCGACCAAGGTCACATCCAGCAGCGATTCCAGTTCGCGCAGGCCCGCCGACAGCGTTGATTGCGATACAAAGCTGGCCTCTGCCGCGCGGCCGAAATGCCCATGTTCGTGCAGCGCGACCAGGTATTGCAACTGTTTGAGCGTGGGCAGATAAATGCTCATCCGGCGTCGGTATCGTCGGCGTCGATGATCAGCGGCAGCGGTTCCAGATCGGGATCGATCTCGATTTCGGGTTCCGGTTCGGGGTCATTGGTGCCGATATCGTCGATATGCGCCATTTTCAGCCGGCCGCGCGCCACCGCAAACGCCATCCGCCCTTCGACCAGATTGAGCGCGTCACGCCCGAACTGTTCAAACCGCCAGCTTTCCAGAATCGCCAACCCCTTGCGCTGCCCGGCGGCCAGCGCCTCAAGATCATCGCTGCGGGCCAGCAGGCGCGCGGCGATGTCGATTTCGCGGCTGCGGATTTTCAGCAGCAATTTCAACAGGTCGGCCACCAGCGCGCCCTCTTTGCCCAGCGGCGCGCCACGCGGCGCGCGCGGCGGCATTTCGGCCTCGGTCAGCGGTTTGGCATCGGCCAGGCATTGCATCAGCCGGCGCCCGATTTCGTTGTCGCGCCACCCGGCCGACAGCCCGCGCACTTTGGCCAGGTCTGGCTGTTCGCGCGGCGGCTGGCTGGCCAGGTCGGCCAGCGTTTCATCGCGCATGATCCGCCCGCGCGGGATGTTCTTGTCCATCGCCTCGGTCTCGCGCCAGGCGGCCAGCGCCTTCAACCGGCCCAGCACCGCCGGGTTGCGGCTGGGGGCTTTGATCCGCAGCCACACGCTGTCGGGATCGCTGCGATAATTGGCCGGATCGGCCAGCTTTTCCATTTCGATATCCAGCCATTCACCGCGCCCGGTCTTGATCAGGCGTTTCAGCATGCGCGGGAAAATCTTGGACAGATGCGTCACGTCGCCGATCGCATATTCGATCTGGCGTTCGGTCAGCGGGCGGCGCGACCAATCGGTAAAGCGCGCGCCTTTGTCGACCGAAAAGCCCAGCCACGCTTCGACCAGGTTGGAATAGCCGATCTGTTCGGACTGGCTGATCGCCATCATCGCAATCTGGGTGTCGAAAATCGGATGCGGGGTGCGCCCGGTCAGGTTGTAGATGATTTCCACATCCTGCCCGCCGGCGTGAAACACCTTCAGCACGTTTTCGTTGTCGACCAGCAGGTTCAACAGCGGGGTCAGGTCGATCCCCGGGGCCATCGGGTCGATTGCGGCGGCCTCTTTGTCATCGGCGATCTGCACCAGGCACAGTTCCGGCCAAAAGGTGTTTTCGCGCATGAATTCGGTGTCGACGGTGATGAAATCGGCCTGTGACAGGCGTTCACAAATGTCGGTCAGCGCGGCGGTGGTGGTGATCAGCGGATGGATCTTCATCGTTCTTTTTTCGTTATGGCCCGCATATTGCGCCAACAATGGCAAACACGGCCCATGGGGTGCCCCGTCCAGGGGCTTCGGCTTGACAAAAAGGCGCTGAACGCCTTTTGCCCGCATGCAAATCCCTGCCCGATTGCGGCAAGAATGGAAAGTCCTTCGATGCATCCCTATCGTACCCACACCTGCGGCGCGCTGTCGCACGATCATGTCGGCCAGACCGTTCGACTGTCGGGCTGGGTGCATCGCAAGCGCGACCATGGTGGCGTGCTGTTTGTCGATTTGCGCGACCATTATGGCCTCACGCAGATTGTCGCCGATGTCGACAGTCCGGCGCTGGCGGTGCTCGAAGCGGCCCGCGTGGAAAGCGTGGTGACCATCGATGGTTTGGTAAAGGCGCGCGGCGCCACTACCATCAACGCCAATCTGGCCACCGGCGCGATCGAGGTCTATGCGCGCGGCGCCACCGTGCTGTCGGCGGCCGACGAACTGCCGATGCCGGTGGCCGGCGAACAGGAATATCCCGAAGATATCCGCCTGCGCTATCGCTTTCTCGATTTGCGGCGCGACACGCTGCACGCCAATATCGTGCGCCGCACCAAGGTCATTTCGGCGATGCGTCGCCGGATGGAGGCAATTGGTTTTACGGAATATTCCACCCCCATTCTGACCGCATCCAGCCCCGAAGGCGCGCGCGATTTTCTGGTTCCCAGCCGGATTCATGCGGGCAAGTTCTATGCGCTGCCGCAGGCGCCGCAGCAGTACAAACAGCTGCTGATGGTCGCCGGATTCGACCGCTATTTTCAGATCGCGCCGTGTTTTCGCGATGAAGACCCGCGCGCCGACCGCCTGCCGGGCGAATTCTATCAACTCGACCTGGAAATGAGCTTCGTCACCCAGGAAGAAGTGTGGGACACGATGGAGCCAGTGATGGCCGGCATTTTCGAAGAATTTGCCGATGGCCGCAGCGTGACCCCCAGCGGCAGTTTCCCGCGCATTGCCCATGATGAGGCGATGCTCAAATACGGGTCGGACAAACCCGATCTGCGCAACCCGCTGATCATCAGCGATGTGTCGCACCATTTCAAAACCTCTGGCTTTGGCCTGTTCGAACGCATCGTCGCGGGCGGCGATGTCGTGCGCGCCATCCCGGCGCCGGGCACCGCCGACAAAAGCCGCAAGTTCTTTGACGAAATGAACGAATGGGCCCGCGCCGAAGGCTATGCCGGGCTGGGCTATGTCACGCGCAAGGCGGGCGAATTTGGCGGGCCGATCGCCAAGAATCACGGAGCCGAGGGTATGGCGGCGCTCTATGCCGAACTGGGCCTGGGCGCCGACGATGGCCTGTTCTTTGCTGCGGGCAAAGTGGACCAGGCGGCAAAGCTGGCCGGGGTGGCGCGCACGCGGGTGGCTGAACAGCTTGGCCTGATCGAGGCCGGGGCGTTTCGTCTGTGCTGGATCGTCGATTTCCCGTTTTACGAATGGGACGAAGACAGCAAAAAGGTCGAATTCGCACACAACCCGTTTTCGATGCCGCAGGGCGGGTTGACCGCGTTGAACGAGGCTGACCCGCTGACGATCAAGGCCTATCAGTACGATCTGGTGTGCAACGGCTTTGAAATTGCATCGGGGTCGATCCGCAACCAGGACCCGGCGACGATGGTGCGGGCGTTCGAACTGGTCGGGCTGTCGCAGGCCGATGTGGAGGAACGCTTTGGCGGGCTGTACCGCGCGTTTCAGTACGGGGCGCCGCCGCACGGCGGGATGGCCGCCGGGGTCGACCGGGTGGTGATGCTGGTCTGCGGGGCGCAGAATTTGCGTGAAGTGTCGCTGTTCCCGATGAACCAGCGCGCCGAAGACCTGCTGATGGGCGCACCCACCCCGGCCGAGCCGCGGCAGCTGCGTGAACTGTCGATTCGCGTGGTCGAGCCGGCGCGGACATGAATTTTCTGACATCGGCGCCTGCTTGTGCCGATGCGACCGGTGTCTGCCACTTGCCAGCGACGCTTGTGCCTATTAGGGCGTTTTGCTGAGAGTTCGTTTCGAAAGTGCCACCCACCGCCCCGCACCCCCGGCCCAACCGCCCATTTAAGGTACCCTGTGGGTGGTTGGGCCGGGGGTGCGGGGCGGTGGGTGGCACAAAGTCGCTTTTTGGCGACTTTCGAAACAAACTCTGAAAGCCATAACCATCCTTTGTTTCGTCTGAAGGGACCTATCTAATGAGCGACACCGCCGACCGCGTTAAAAAGATCGTTGTCGAGCACCTTGGCGTCGAAGCCGACAAGGTTACCGAAGATGCCAGCTTCATCGACGATCTGGGTGCCGATTCGCTCGACATCGTCGAACTGGTGATGGCGTTTGAAGAAGAATTTGGTGTCGAGATTCCCGACGACGCGGCGGAAAAGATCGCCACGGTCGCCGATGCGATCAAATATATCGACGAAAACAAGGGCTGATCACCCGAAGCTCCCCACGCTGGCCGGGCCCATGCCCGGACGGCAGGCGTGTTTCCACCGGACCTGCCGCAAGCGGCGCAATCGGTGGCTGCTGGCCGGGCGGGAGAATAAAGGCAGGCTCGGCCCGGATACTGGGCTGGGCCTGTTTTCTTATCCGGCACGCCATCTTGAATACCGTGCCGGTGAATTCTTAAATGCCGAAATACCAAATGTTTGGGGCAGGGGTGTGATGGCCATTCATCGCGCCGCTGCACCCTGATCCGGAGCAAAGCAATGCGTCGTGTCGTTGTCACCGGGCTTGGCCTGGTCACCCCGCTGGGGGCAGACGTTGAAACCGTGTGGGCCAATCTGCTCGCCGGCAAATCGGGCGCAGGGCCGATTACGCGGTTCGATGCCAGCGGCTATAAATGCCGCATCGCCTGCGAGGTAAAGCCGGCCGACCATCCCTATGGGTTCGATCCGTCGTTGCGGGTGGATCACAAGGTGCAGCGGCAGGTCGATCCGTTCATCGTCTATGGCATCGATGCTGCCAGCCAGGCGTTTGAAGACGCCGGATTGGTCGGCATGGACGAGGAACTGAAACTGCGCACCGGCTGTTCGATCGGTTCGGGCATCGGCGGTTTGCCCGGCATCGAAAGCGAATCGATCGTGCTCCATGAAAAGGGGCCGGGCCGCGTCAGCCCTCATTTCGTGCACGGCCGGCTGATCAATCTGATTTCCGGGCAGGTCAGCATCAAATACGGGCTGATGGGGCCGAATCACGCGGTGGTCACCGCCTGTTCGACCGGCGCGCATTCGATTGGCGATGCGGCGCGGATGATCCGCGACGATGATGCCGATATCATGCTGGCGGGCGGATCGGAATCGACCGTCAATCCGCTCGGCGTCGCCGGGTTTGCCCAGGCGCGCGCGCTGAATTGTTCTTACAATGACCGTCCCGAACAGGCCAGCCGGCCCTATGATCGCGACCGCGACGGGTTTGTCATGGGCGAAGGCGCCGGCGTGGTCGTGCTCGAAGAATACGAACATGCCAAGGCGCGCGGCGCGAAAATCTATGCCGAGGTGGTCGGTTATGGCCTGTCGGGCGATGCCTATCACGTCACGGCACCCCACCCTGAGGGTAAGGGCGCCGAACTTGCGATCCGCATGGCGCTGAAAAAGGCCGGAATGGTTCCCGGTGACATCGATTATGTCAACGCCCATGGCACCTCGACCATGGCCGACACGATCGAACTGGCCGCGGTCAAACGCGTGCTGGGTGACGACCTGACCGGTGCATCGATGAGCAGCACCAAATCCGCGATCGGCCATTTGCTGGGCGGTGCGGGCGCGGTCGAAACGATTTTCTGCATCCTGGCGATCCGCGATCAGATCGTGCCGCCCACGCTCAACCTCGACAATCCCGACGAAGGCTGCGCCGGCGTCGATCTGGTGCCGCATGTCGCCAAACGGCGGGTGGTGCGGGCCGCGCTGAACAATTCGTTCGGTTTTGGCGGCACCAACGCCAGCCTGATCGTCAAGGCGATCTGACCTTGTCGCGACGGATGATGCGAAAGGTGGAACCATGGCGCGCAACCGATCACGGCGAGGGGGTTTGATCGCCCGACTCATGCGGCTCGGCCGGCGGCAACTGGCGCTGCTGGCGGCGCTGGCGCTGGTGCTGGGCTATGGCGTGCATTTCCTGTGGGGCTGGTACGGGCCCGGCCCGCTGGTGCATGACACTGCGTTCGTGGTGGCCGAAGGCGCGGGCATGACCAGCGTTTCGCAGGATCTGGAGGCCCAGGGCGCGGTTGCGTCGGCATCCACATTCCGTGCGCGCGTGCGCCTGCTGGGCCAGCGTGCGGGGCTGAAAGCGGGCGAATTCACGATCCCCGCGCATGCCAGCGGGGCGCAAGTGCTGGCCATCCTGCAAGGGCGCGAAGGCGTGATGCGGCGGCTGTTCACCGTGCCCGAAGGCATGCCATCGGTGCTGGTGACCGAAAAGCTGCTGGCCCAACCGATGCTGACCGGCAAAGTCACCGTCCCGCCCGAAGGATCGATCCTGCCCGACAGCTATGATTACCAGCGCGGCGAACCGCGCGCCGATATGGTGGCGCGGATGCAAAAGGCGATGGCGCAGACGCTGGCCGATCTGTGGTCGAAACGATCGTCGCGCACGGTGGCGCGCACCCCGGCAGAGGCAGTGATCCTGGCCTCGATCGTCGAAAAGGAAACCGGCAAGCCGGCCGAACGCCGCATGGTGGCCGGGCTCTATTCCAACCGGTTGCGCCAGGGCATGAAACTGCAGGCTGATCCCACGATTATCTATCCGATCACGCAGGGCCGACCATTGGGCCGCCGCATCCGCGAATCCGAAATCCGCAGCGTCAATGCGTACAACACCTATGCGATGGTCGGGTTGCCCCACGGGCCGATCACCAACCCCGGCCGCGCCAGCATCGCCGCGGTGCTGAACCCCGCCGATACGGGCGCGCTGTACATGGTGGCCGATGGCACCGGCGGACATGTGTTTGCCGACACGCTGGCACAGCACAACGCCAATGTTGCCAAATGGTTCGCCATCCGCCGCGCGCGTGGCGACATGTGATGGGGCCGGGCGCCGGACCTGGCGTTAACGATTTGCCAGGCAATTGTCCGCTACGTATTGTCTCGCAGGCCTGGGCCATATTTGGTTCAGCCTTGCGTCGCGGGAACATTCCGACCTTTGCCGAAGGTTCCATCAACGGCATTCCGGCTTGGCCGAGTGTTCCCGCACCTTTCCCCGCATGACCGCGCCTGATCGCACGCCGCTGATTGTGCTGGCACTGCTGCCCGATGCGGTGCAGGCGCGGCTGGATGCCCTGCGCCGCGCGCATTACCCGCCCGAACGCAACCGGGTGCCGGCGCATTGCACGCTGTTCCATGCGGTGCCCGGCATGGTCGGTGCAGAGCTGACAGCCACGCTGGCGACGCTGGCCGCAACCACCCCGCCAATGCCGGCGCGGATCGACCGGGTGATCGATCTGGATGGCGGCACCGCGTTGGGCGTGTTCAGTCCCGAACTGGTTGCGCTGCGCGAAGCCCTGGCCGACCGGTTCCATGGCCTGCTGACCGGCGGTGATGCGGTGCCTGCGCGTTTGCATGTGACCGTACAGAACAAGGTTGAACGCCGCACGGCGCACATCCTGCAATCGCAACTGCGCGATACCTGGCAGGCAGTGGAAACCACCATCCCGGGCATCGCCGTCCATCGCGTGATCGACGGCGCGTGGCACCCGGTCGGGGTATGGCGGTTGCGCCAGCAACGGCGGTAAAGGACGACTGCATCAATACCGCCAGGGACAGTGATCTGCCGCAGCGCGCCATGGTCCCTTGGCGGTTCGGTCAAATCACCGTGGCGCTGGCGATTTCATAGATGAACACCGCGTAACTGTCGGCGTTGGTGAGCAACTGGGTTTTCGTCAACTTGCAACTGCCGTCGGGATTTTCGTCACGAAAATGGATCCCGCCGCCGCCAAAAAACTGCGTCGCGGAAATGTAACCCTCATCGTCATAATCGACCGTGCCCGCATAGCGATGCGTCGCTTCGTGAATGAACGTCAGCACACCGCGTTGAAACCCGTTGTTCTGGGTCGGATTGACGATGTATTCCCGATCGATATGGGCGCCGCCGATATATTCCTTCTTTCCGGTTTTCAGGTTCTTTACCGCATGTGATGAAAACACCTTGTGCATGAAATCGTTGTGCACGTTCACGTAACCGTTCGCGTCCGGGCTGCTGCCGACCTTGATCGTGGTCGTGCCAGAGATGCCGGAATTCGTCTTGCGCAGCACCAGCCCCATCATTTCAAGGTCGGCATTGCCAGGCCCGCCGGGCGCCAGGCTGAAACATTTCGCCCCGGCGGCCTTCATCGCACTGTCCCAATTTCCGCCAATCTTGACTTTTGCCAGGGACACGAGTTCGCGGGCCCGTTCCACCACGCCCGCCGCGGTGGTCAGTTGTTCTCCGGTCAGCCCGCCATCCAGCTTGATATGCGCGATATTGACGGATTTTCCCGAATTGATCGATTTGGATGTCTCACTCCATTTGCCAAACATGGTGCGATTCCCATCAATTTCTGTACCGGTGCTGCGGACTTGTTCGTTCTCTGTTGAAAATCGCCGAAGCGGCGCCAAACGATGTGAAAGTTATGCGGCGGCAACTTCCCGGTCAAGAGAGAACCTGACGGCGCGCGCAACGATGCCGGGACTCTAATCGCAACTGGATGAAGGTTCGGGGTCAACTCATAAGTCATTGAAAAATGGTGCCGGCTACAAGATTCGAACTCGTGACCCCCTGATTACAAATCAGGTGCTCTACCAACTGAGCTAAGCCGGCCTTCCAACCTGACCGCCCATAGCCTTATCGGGCGCCAAAGGTCCAGCCCTCGGTTGCGGCAATTTGCGGGGTGAGGGCGGGCGGGTGCCACAATGCGCGATCGTGCGCGGCGCCGCGCAGCCAGGCGGCGGTGATCACCGCGTCGCTGGTGTGGTCATCGATTGCGCCGGAATGGCCCAGTGGTTCGCTGTCCAGCATGGCCAGAGCGCCGTCGAGTTCTGCGCCGGTGCGGATTTTTGACCGACCAGGGGTGCGCCCGGCGGCCACGGCGGCGATGGTGGTGTAGATTTCGCAGATTACCGATCCGCTCGCGGGCAGGGGATCGATCGGCCAGACCGGCACATGGCCGCGCAGCCGGTGCAGCACGCGCATGCCGCTCAGGCTGGATTTGCCGACTTGCGCCGCGCCGACCAGATTGAAATTCGATGTCGGCTGGCACCCCATTGCCCGTTGCGCGTGTTCGGTCACCCGCATACGCCCGCGTCCGGGTTCAAACCGGTCGCCCTGCCGCCCGCCGTGGCGGCGAAAATGGCGCGCGATTTCATCGTGATCGACAAAGCTGCCGACCGCGTGGTGGGGGTCGGCGTGGGCCATGCGGTCGATCATCGCCCACAGCGCGCGCGCGTGCGCCGGGCTGTCGTCCCAGCCCGGAAAGAACGCACCGGCATCGACAAACGGCAGCGATATGCCCAGATCCATGCCCACCAGCGTATCGGCGGGCAGATCATCGCGCAGCCATGTCAGCACATCGGCGCGCGACCACACGTGCCCCGGGCGCACCAGCCGCGGCGCGGCGTGGCCGTTATCGCACAGTGCAACGGCTATGCCGCGCTGGCGCTCACCCGCTGCGCCCGACCAGTCGATCGCGACGAACTGGCGGAACGGGATGCGCGTCATGGCGGGTTGCGCCCGCTGCGGCGTTTGTCCCACCATTCCAGCCGGCGCAGCACTTCGCGTTCAAACCCGCGTTCGACCGGGCGGTAAAAGGTCTGTGGCGCCAGGCCATCGGGCCAGTAATCGGCACCGGAAAAGCCATCCGGCGCATCGTGGTCATAGGCATAGCCGGCACCATAACCGATATCCTTCATCAGCTTGGTCGGCGCGTTCAGGATATTGGCCGGGGGTGACAGCGATCCGGTTTCGCGCGCGCTGGCAAAGGCGGCTTTTTCCGCCAGATAGGCGGCGTTCGATTTGGGCGCGGTGGCGCAATAGAGCGCGGCCTGCACGATCGCCAGTTCGCCTTCGGGACTACCCAGAAAATCATAGGCATCCTTGGCCGCCAGGCACTGGATCAGCGCCTGCGGATCGGCCAGGCCGATGTCTTCGCTGGCAAACCGCACCAGCCGCCGCAGCACGAACAGCGGGTCTTCGCCCGCCACCAGCATCCGCGCGAGGTAATACAGCGCGGCCTGCGGGTCTGACCCGCGCAAGGCTTTGTGCAGCGCCGAAATCAGGTTGTAGTGGCCATCGCGGTCCTTGTCATAGACCGCCATGCGCCGCATCAGGAATTTGGACAGACCCGCCGGATCAAGCGGCGCGGGCAGCGACACATCGAACAGCGTTTCGGCCTGGTTGATCAAAAATCGCCCGTCGCCATCGGCCGATGCCACCAGCGCCTCTCGCGCCGCGGGGGTCAGCGGCAGGCGTATTCCGGTTTCGTGTTCGGCGCGCGTCAGCAATTGTTCCAGCGCGGCGGCGTCCAGCCGGTGCAGAATCAGCACGGTCGCGCGGCTGAGCAGCGCGGCGTTCAATGCAAAACTGGGGTTTTCGGTGGTGGCCCCAACCAGCGTGACCGTGCCGCGTTCGACATAGGGCAGAAACCCGTCCTGCTGCGCGCGGTTGAACCGGTGGATTTCATCCACGAACAGCAATGTGCGCCGCCCCAACGCGGCCATGCTCTCCGCCTCTGCAAAGGCTTTGCGCAGATCGGCGACGCCCGAAAATACCGCGCTGATCGACACATAGCGCATGCCCACGGCATCGGCCAGCAGGCGCGCGATGCTGGTCTTGCCGGTGCCCGGTGGCCCCCACAGGATCATCGACGACAGCTTTGCCGCCGACACCATCCGCCCGATTGCGCCATCGGCGCCGGTCACGTGGTCCTGCCCGATCACCTCGGCCAGCTGTTTGGGCCGCAGCCGTTCGGCCAGCGGTTCCTGTTCGGGATGGCTGCCGGGACTGGCGGCGGGGCCATCGGCCGGGGGTGGGGCAAACAGATCGGGCATGGTCTGTGGCCGTCATAGCGGATGCCGCAGAAATTTTCATCCCGGTCTTGTCAATTTGCGTAAAAGATATATCGTAGACCCATCGAATCGAAAGGAGATATATGCGTTTCGAAAAAAGAGAGTCGCGTTGCGACCACAGGGATGGCGGCACTTGCGGGCCGAAGATGGGCGGAAGGATGCACCGCGCCGCCGGGCTGTTTGCCCGCGGGATGATGCGTGGAATGGGTCAGGGCGGGCCGTTCGGGCGCCACGGTGGCCCCGGTCGGGGCGGCGATGGCGAAGGATTTGGGCGTGGGCACGGCCATGGTGGTCGTGGCCGGGGCCGGGGCGGGCGGATGTTTGGCCAGGGGGAATTGCGGCTGCTGCTGCTCAGCCTGCTGACCCAGGACAGCCGCCATGGCTATGACCTGATCAAGGGTATCGAGGACCTGACCGGCGGGGCCTATGCGCCCAGCCCGGGGGTGGTCTATCCGACGCTGTCGCTGCTGGTCGATGAAGGGCTGATTGCCGAGGCGGCGGGCGACACTGCGCGCAAGGTGTTTGTCGCGACCGAGGCCGGCCGTGCCGAAACCGCGGCGCGCGCCGACGAAATCGACGCGATCATCACCCGGTTAAAAGCGCTGGCCGAAGCGACCAGCCGCGAAGCCAGCCCGCCGGTGATGCGCGCGATGGCCAACCTTAAACTCGCGCTGAAGGGCAGGGTGTTTGCCGCCGGCTTTGACGAAAGCGTGGCGCACCGCATTGCCGACATCCTGGATGACGCGGCGCGCAGCATCGAACGGCTGTAATGGCATATCCCCCCCGGTGATCGGGGGGGACATCACCCCTGCGCCTGTTTCTGGCGAATCAGCCGCAGATAGGTTTCGGCGACGGTCTGGTTGATGCGGTCCCAGCTGAAATCGTGCGCGCGCGCCTCACCCGCGGCGCCATGTTGGGCGCGCAGGGCCGGATCGGTGACATAGCCGCGCAGCGCTTCGGCAAAGGCGTGGATCGCGCCGGGGCGGATCAACCGGCCGTTGACGTGGTTCTGCACCAGGCTTTCGCTGCCGGTGGCCTCTGCCGCGACGACGGGCAATCCGCAGGCCATCGCCTCCAGCGTGACATTGCCGAATGTTTCGGTCACCGATGGGTTGAACAGCACATCCATCGATGCCACTGCGCGGCCCAGATCGTTGCCGCCCTGAAATCCCACAAACACCGCATCGGGCAATCGGGCCTGAAACCACGCGCGTGCGGGGCCTTCGCCGACGACAACCACGCGATGGGCAAACCCGCGCCGGCCCAGATCATCGATCGTGTCGGCAAACACGTCGAGGCCCTTTTCCATCACCAGCCGGCCCAGAAACCCGATCACCACCGCATCATCGGCAATGCCCAGCGCGCCGCGCCAGGCCATGTCGCGGCGGCCGGGGTTGAATGTCTGGCGATCGACCCCGCGCGACCACAGCGAAATATCGTAATTCATGCGCTGATCGCGCAGCACTTGCGCCATCGATTCAGACGGCGCGACCAGCGCGTCGCAGCGGCGGTAAAACCGGCGCAGCATCGCGGTCAGCACCGGTTCGATCCACGCCATGTTGTAATAGCGCGGATAGGTATCGAACCGGGTGTGTACGCTGGCCAGCACCGGCAGGCCGCGCCGGCGCGCCCATGATACCGCGCGATGCCCGGATGGATCGGGCGATGAAACATGCACGACGTTGGGCGCAAACGCCGCCAGATCACGCCGCGCGCGCGGGCCCAGCGCCAGCGGCACGCGGTATTCGCTGCGCCCCGGCAATGCGATCGCCGGCAACGCCACCAGATCACCGGTCGCGGCGAACGCCGGGGTGGCCACCACCGGCGAATAGACCCGCACCGCCGCGCCATGGCGCAACAGATAACCGACCAGCCGGTTAAGCGCCTGGTTCGCGCCATCGCGCACGTAATTGTAGTTACCGCTGAACAACGCCACGCGCAGGCTGGACAGATTTGGGCCGGACAGATCAGGGCCAGACAGTTCGCAGCCAGACAATTCGGAGTCGGCCAGACTGGTCAGGGCCGTAGCGCCCGGATCATGCGGAATGACATTCATTCCGTGGCCATACCCAGATGCGCGGGCTTTGTCGCGCCCTGACACGCCGGACCAGCGTCAAATTGTCGCAGGCGCCGGGCAGACCAACGCCCCGCCCGCTGGTGCGGCCGGGGCGTTGGTGCATGCAAACGGATGGATATGCGGTCAGAACCGCGCCTTGAACGACGCCTGGAACGCGCGGCGGGTCTGATAGATCGACAGCGGTCCCGAAATCACCACTGCCGGCTGGCTGTTGAACACATTGGTCACGGTCAGGCCCAGCGAATAATTGCTGTACTTGGCACTGACCGACAGCACGCCATAGTTGTAGGCAGCAACACCTGATCCTGGCTGTTCGCCGGTGAACTTGTGAATATAGCTGAAGGTATAGGCGCCATCGTTGTACAACAGCCCGACGGTTTCGGTGTCACGCGGCGCCTGTGGCAGCCACTGGTGAGTCACTTCGTCCTTTGACGACATGATCGTGGCATTGGCCAGCGCGGTCAGGTGCGGGGCCAGTACATAGCTGATCTGGCCTTCGATGCCCTGATAACGCGCGGGGTTGCCGTTGATCGTGCTGACATTGGTGGTCGGGTCAAGATAGGTCGAATTGCTCGACAGGATGTAATAGACATCGGCATCGATGTTCAGCCGTTCACCGGCATAGACAAAACCGCCCTGCCAGTTGGTGGTCTTGGTCGGCACCGGTTGCAGCGGCACCGCCGCATTGTTGGCGCCGGCGGTTTCCAGGCTGGCCCCGAGCGACGGGATCAGGAAACCCTTGGCGAACTGCGCATAGACCGAAAGGTTGGGCTGGATCAGGTAATTGACCGTCGCATAGGGCAGCGTCGGGCGAAAGTTTTCGTGCGCATAGATGCCGACGCGGGCCGATTGCGATGCGATTGGCGTGTTGATGAAACGGCTGAACGTCTGCACCTTTACCCCGGGGGTCAGCGTCAGTTTGTCATTCAGCAGCTTGAACGCCATTTCGCCAAAGAACTGCACCTGGTTCCAGCCGGAATGTTCGTCGTATTTGATATAGGCCGGGATCGGCGTGGTGCCATCGGCCTCCACATGCGTGCCGCCGGCCTTTTCCTTCCAGTTGAAGTTCGATCCGTTGTTCATGATCGCGATGTTGAAATATTCATCGCCCAGCCCCCCCGCGGCCGATGCGGTGGTGAAATCATAGTCATAGCGGAACCGGCGCGTGGTGGCGTGTTCGTACCACAGTCCGGCCTTCAGCACGCCCAGCGGGTTGGCCCAGGTCGCCTGCAGGATGTCGCCCATCACGCGGTACTGGTTGTTCTTGGTATAGCCGCCAATATCGCCGGGGATGGTGGCGCCGCCGCTACCGCCGACTTTGCTGCCCATGGCTTTGACATTGGTATAGCCGGCGCCGGTGCACTGCGTCGCGGTCGACAGCACGTTGCACGGCGTGGTCGAATCTTCGGTCGAAATCGTGAAGTTCTTGTAGAAGTAGGTATAGGCCTTGTTGTCGATCGTGATGTTGCTGGCCACGTTCCACTGCAAACGCGCAATCTGGAAATCGGTAGTCTTGATCTGCCAGTTCCAGTCGGTGCGCGCGTTGGTATAGCCCGATCCGGCGGCCTGGGCGGGGTCGATCCCGCCATAATTCAGCCCGAATTGCGCGACTTGCGCCAGCGTTGAACCGCCGGCGGCGTCCGACTGGTGGAACGGGCTGTGGTTGTACGCACTGACCAGCGTCAGTTTGGCATTGCTGCCGATCGGCAATTCGCCCTTTATGAACAGGTTGGTCCAATCGCCGCTTTCGTGGGTCAGCGCGCCATTGGTGGTCTTGTATTCGCCCACGCCGATCAGTTTCAGCCCGCCCAGCGCCTTGATCGCGCCGCTGTTGACCGTCAGGCGCTCCATCCAGGTGGAAAAGCTGCCATAGACGGCCTGGTTTTCGATGAAGAATTTGTCGGCCACTTCACGGGTGACGATGTGCACCTGGCCGCCATAGCTGGCCTGGCCCAGATCGGTGGCGCCGCCGGGGCCGCGATCGACGATGATGCGGTCATAGGTGCCATTGGGAAAGTACGAGGTCGAATGGTGCGTCGGGTCGTTGGTATCGCCAAACGGGATACCGTCGATGGTGATGTTGTACTGCCCGTCGGTAAACCCGCGCAGCGAAATCTTGGCATCGCCCAGGCCCACGCCATTGCCGCTGCTGGGTTGCAATGCCGCGCTCGGCGTCAGCAACACAACCTGGCTGTAATCGGCGGTCGGCGCGATCGCATTTTCGATCACCGACCGCGATACGATCGATTGCGGTTCAAAAGTGTGGACCGATGACGTGATCGGCGTGGCCTGGTTGACCCTGGTGCCGGTCACCACGATGTCGTCGGTGTTGCGGATGGTGGTATCGGCGGTGGCATCGGCCGCCGCCGGCGCGGCATCGGCGGCCAGCGCGGGCGCTGCGATCCCAAGGCACAGCGCAATGGTGCTGGTGGCAAATGCCCACTGGCGGATGTGATGGCGTGACATGGTTGACCCCTGCTGCTGGAATTTGTCCCAGCCCGCCTGTCAAAATCGGGTGACGGTTATGTTTCGGAATGATTCAACTTGGTAATGTTGGCCGGCAGGAAACTCCCACGAATACATCTAAGTATATGAAAAAAATAGGTATAGTTTAGATGCGCCTTAATGCTGCATTGCGGTGATTGCCTGCCGGTGAAACATTTGCGCAACACCCGGAGCTGCGGGCGGCACCATCTGCCGCCTGCCGCTCCGCAGTGCTGCGCGCGATGCTATTGCGCCGGGGTCAGTTTGGTGTTGAGCACCCAGCCGACATTGTCGTTTTCGTCGGCGACTTCCCACCACAGGCCGTCGCGGTTGCCGGTGGGATAGACTTTGGCGCCATAGGGCAGGGTGCGGATCGCTGCTGCGGTGGGTGCCGGCTTGGCGCGCAGGGTGGCCGGGGCGATGGTGGCATAGGTCTTGGTGGGGGATGCTTCGGCAGTGCCGGTCGATCCCTGTTCCAATCCGCCGAGTTCGGTGACCAGTTTGCTGTAGGCATCGATAAATGCCAGCGTGACAATCCGGCCCATGTCGGTGTTGTCATAACCGCCACCGACCACGCCGCCGCCGATCGCGCCAAAAATGCCCGCCCCGGCGCCAAACCCGATGTCGTTCTTGGCGGCATAACCTTCGACCGTGGCGACGGTTTCGGTGGTGCGCACGTTGGTCACCGACAACACGGTGTTGGCCTCCAGCTTGCGCGAATGAATTCCGCCGATCAGGCCACCAAATGCGCCGCCCAGCATGCCGCCGACCGCCGCGCCCGCGCCCGACCCCTGCACATCGCGGTTGGCACCCTGGATTTCGGCCTGCAGCACATAATCGGCGGCCTTGATCTGGCCGTTACCGACGTTCGATCCGCGTTGCAGCCCCAGCCCGCCGCCGATATCACGTTCCCGCTGCGCCGCCTGCAATCCCGAACCGCGATCGACCAGGTTGAAACAGCCTGACCGCTGCACCATCACCTTCAGCAATTTCTGCGGGGATGAAAGGCTGTATTGCGTCCAGCCATAGGGATCATCGCCATCGACGATCGAAATCGTGCCCAGCTTGCGCACGCAATGCGGCACATCGGCCTCTGCCCGGGTCTGCATTTTCTGGCCGTTCGATGGTTTTGCCGGCGTTGATTGCGCAATGGCCGCCGTGGTTGTCCAGATCGTGGCCAATACCGCCACACTTGCCACCAGTCGTTTCATTGTCTGCCCCTATTCTGCCAACAGAAGTGTGCCGCCGGCTGTGTGCCGTGCGGTGATGTGTGCGAGACCCGGACCTGAATGCTTATCATGCAGGAATAGGCCGGTGTCGCAGCCGGTGCAAGCCGTGGCGATGGCGCATAACGAAGCGGCGCGAACACCATGGTGTCCGCGCCGTCAGCGTTGGGCGGGGCCGGCGGTCAAGCCGGCGAAAATCAGGCCGCGACTTTTTTGCGGCCGGCCTTTTTGCGCTCGTTCGGGTCGAGCAGTGCCTTGCGCAGACGGATCGACTGCGGGGTCACCTCAACCATTTCGTCATCGTCGATATAGGCGATGGCCTGTTCCAGCGTCATCACCTTTGGCGGGGTCAGGCGGATGGCGTCATCCTTGCCGGTCGAGCGGAAGTTGGTCAGCTGCTTCGATTTCAGCGGGTTCACTTCCAGATCATCGGGCTTGGCGTTTTCGCCGATAATCATGCCTTCGTACACTTTTTCCTGGGGGGACACGAACAGAATGCCGCGTTCTTCCAGGCTGTTGAGCGCATAACCCACCGCTTCGCCGGTGGAATTCGAAATCAGCACGCCGTTCTGGCGTCCTTCGATCGCGCCGCGGTGCGGACCGTATTTTTCGAACAGCCGGTTCATGATCCCGGTGCCGCGCGTGTCGGACAGGAATTCGCCGTGATAGCCGATCAGGCCGCGTGACGGTGCGGAAAAGGTGATGCGCGTCTTGCCCGCACCCGACGGGCGCATGTCGGTCAGTTCCGCCTTGCGACGCTGCATCTTTTCGACAACCGTGCCGGCATATTCGTCATCAACGTCGATCAGCAGGGTTTCATACGGTTCAGTGCGGTTGCCCGCTTCGTCGGTGCCAAACAGCACGCGCGGGCGGCTGATGCCCAGTTCAAACCCTTCGCGGCGCATGGTTTCGATCACCACACCCAGCTGCAATTCGCCGCGCCCGGCCACTTCAAAGCTGTCCTTGTCGGCAGATTCGGTCACGCGGATCGCGACATTGGTTTCGGCTTCACGAAACAGCCGGTCGCGGATCATGCGGCTGGTCACCTTGTCGCCTTCGCGGCCGGCAAACGGGCTGTCGTTGACGGCAAAGCGCATCGCCAGTGTCGGCGGATCGATCGGCTGCGATGCGATCGGGGTGGTCACGCTCTGGTCGGCGATGGTGTGAGCGACGGTCGCCTTTTCCAGCCCGGCCAGCGCGATGATGTCACCGGCGCGCGCTTCGTCAACCGGCACGCGTTCCAGGCCCTGGAACGCCATCAGTTTCGACGCGCGGCCCACCTCGATCACCTTGCCATCGCGGTCGAGCGCATGGATCGGCTGGTTGACGCGGATCGTGCCCGATTGCACGCGCCCGGTCAGCACGCGGCCCATGAAGTTGTCACGATCGAGCAGCGTCGCCAGAAAGCTGAACGGCGCTTCGGTATCCAGGCCCGGTGCGGGCACGTGGCTGACGATCTTTTCAAACAGCGGAATCAACGTGCCTTCGCGCGCATCTTCGTCTTCGCTGGCATAGCCATTGCGGCCCGAGGCGTAGAGCACCGGAAATTCGAGCTGCGCGTCGTTCGCTTCCAGGTTGACGAACAGGTCGAACACTTCGTCCAGCACTTCCTGCGGGCGGCCATCGGCGCGGTCGATCTTGTTGACCACCACGATCGGCTTCAGCCCCAGCGCCAGCGCCTTGCCGGTCACGAACTTGGTCTGCGGCATCGCGCCTTCGGAACTGTCGACCAGCAGGATCACGCCATCAACCATGCTCAAAATGCGTTCGACCTCGGCGCCAAAATCGGCGTGGCCGGGGGTGTCGACGATGTTGATCCGCGTGGTTTCGCCGGTGACCGGGTGTTCCCATTCGACCGAGGTGCACTTGGCCAGAATGGTGATCCCGCGTTCCTTTTCCAGGTCGTTGGAATCCATCGCGCGTTCTTCGATCCGCTGGTTTTCGCGGAACGTGCCCGACTGGCGGAACAACTGGTCGACCAGCGTGGTTTTGCCGTGGTCGACGTGGGCGATGATCGCGATATTGCGCAGGGCGCTGGACATCAAAAAGGCTTTCGCTGTTGTGGCGGCAAGATTGGCCGGTATTTTTACGGGGCACCGTCTGGCGCAAGTCGCCCCGGCAATGCGCGGGATGAAGGGGCTGCCATTGGGGGGGCAGGGTCATCGCGCATCACCGGCACCAACGCCCGGTTTGGCGCGCCCATACCGTTTTGTGTGCGCTGCGGCAAGTGCGGGTTTTATGACAGTGATCGCGTGGCGCGGTCGAAGGGCTTGCCGATGGCCGCCAACCGTGGCCTAATTGGGATCAGTTATGCGTTGATGATCGCACATGCAGGGGGAACAAGCATGGAATCGATGGTGTTGCCATTTCGCCGATACGCCGATTTTTCGGGGCGATCGGGCCGGCAGGAATACTGGATGTTTTTCCTTTTCAACATGATCGTCTATGTTGTCCTGGGCGACGCGAGCATTGGCTATCTGGCGTCGATGGGCGCGATGCGTGATTCTTCGCAGAGTACATCTTTCCCCTGGGCGGGGATGATCGGCGTGTTTTTGCTGGTGATCTATTCGCTGGCGGCGTTCATCCCCAGCATCGCGGTGCAGGTACGGCGGTTCCATGATCAGGACAAATCGGGCTGGTTTGTGCTGCTGGGGCTCATCCCCTATCTGGGTGGCCTGATCCTGATCATTTTCATGTGTCTGGAAGGCACGCGCGGGCCCAACCGGTTTGGCCCCGATCCGCGCGATCCCTATAACGCCGACGTGTTCGGCTGATTGGAACGACAACCGATGCTGTCATGGATGATCATGCCCTATCGCCGCTTCGCCGATTTTGGCGGGCGGTCGCGGCGTCGCGAATACTGGTCGTTCATGCTGTTCTACTGGCTGGTGTTCGTGGTGCTCACCGCGTTGTTCGGCCATTACGAATTGGTCGTCAGCGGCACGCAATCGCCGCTCTATTACGCGACAAGGGGTGGGTCTGGGTTGATCGGCAGCGTGTTCGCGCTGGTCAGCCTGATCCCGCACCTGGCCGTTGCGGTGCGCCGCCTGCACGACCAGGACCGCAGCGGGCTGTTGTTGTTGCTGGGGCTGATCCCGTTCCTGGGGTGGTTTGCGCTGTTTGTGCTGCTGTGTCTGGATGGCACGCGCGGGTCCAACCGCTATGGCCCCGATCTCAAACAGCCGTGGGACGCCGGTGTGTTTTCCTGATCAGGGTCAGGCTGGTTCGTTACCCGTCAACAGCCGGGCATAGTCGCGTGCGCCATGTACAACTTGCAATATTACTACGCGGTCGGCCTCTGTACGATAGAAAATCAGATACTTACCGTGAATGCGCCGTCGTATTCCCCACCGTTCATAGCGCGGGACGAGTGGATGGCGTTGCGGATATTGGCCAAGCGTCAGCGCCGCTCTCCGCAGTTCCGCTATGAATGACAGTGCCCGCGCCGGATTGTCCCGCGCAATATAATCGCCAATCTGTTCAAGGCTTTGCACAGCAGACAACGCAAAGACGACCTTCACCGGGTTTCGCGTGTGGCGGCCATGGCAGCGTATTTTTCAGTCAACCGGTCAAATACTGTGTCGGCCGGTAAAACCAGACCGGCATCGGCATCGGACAGCCCGCGTATTAGCGCATCATCCAGTGCCGCAAACTTTATGTCCTGGTCAGCCAGACTCTGATCCCGGCGGATCAGATCCCGCACATAATCGCTTATGCTGGCATAACGTCCACTATCGATCCGCGATTGCACCCAATCGCGCATGGTATCGGGCACGGACACATTCATCGAGGCCATGGCGTTCTCCTGATGGCAATATATGGCATGTTTTGCCATATATTGCCATCAACAATTCTTTGGTCACAACTCCCGCAGCACTTTGGCCGGCCGCGTGCGCAACACCGACAGCGATCCGCCCAGCGCCAGCGCCATGACCAGCGTCAGCCCCAGCACCAGCACGCCGCCAATCCGCCACCAATCGGGCAACCACGCAAAGCCGAACAGCACCACCACCACGCCCCACGCGATGGCCAGGCCCAGCGCCAGCGCCACCGTGCCCAGCACCGCGCACAACAGCCCGTATTCGGCCAGTACCAGCGTCAGCAATTGGCGCTGGCTGGCGCCCAGCACGCGCAGGATGACCGTGTCATAGGCGCGCGCGGCGCGTTGCGCGGCAATCGCCCCGGCCAGCACCGCAAGGCCCGCCAGCACCGCCACTGACGCCGCCGCCAGCACCGCGGCGCCCACCTCAGACAGGATCTGCCGTGCCTGCGCCAGCACCGGGCCAACCTCGATCACCGAGCTTGATGGCAGTGCGCGCACCAGCGCAGTCAGGATCGCGCGGCGAACTGGCGCGGTGCGGCGGTCGGCGGGCAATTCCACCGTCGCGGCCAGGTTGTGCGGCGCATCGGCAATCGCATTGGGGCTGAACACCATGACATAGTTGAATCCGAACGAATCCCAGTCGATCCGCCGGAACGACGTGATCGTCGCGCTGCGTTCCACCCCCAGCAGCGAAATCGTCAGCCGGTCGCCCAGCTGCAGGTGCAGCACTTTGGCCAGGCTTTCATCGATCGACACTTGTGGCGGCCCGGTCAGCCCGCGCGGCCACCAGGCCCCTGCGGTCAGCACATTGCCCGCCGGCAGCGCGTCGGCATAAGTCAGCCCGCGATCGCCGCGCAGCGCCCAGGCGTCATCGGGGATCGCCTTCAGATCGGCCACCCGCGTCATGTGGCCGGGCGCGCCATAAGCCAGGATCGACCCGCGCAGCGCCGGCACCGTGCGCACCGTCGCGCCGGGCACAATGCGGGTGACCAGATCGCGGAACGTCGCTTCGCTGGGGCGTGGCACGTCGAGCACGAAATAATCGGGCGCGCGCGCCGGCACACGCCGCGCGATATTGCCATCCAGGCTGGATTCGACGCCAGCCAGCATGACAAATGCCGCCAGCGCAAACCCCAGCGCCACCACCAGCGCCGGGGTCTGCGCGCCGGGGCGATGCAGATTGGCCAGTGCCATCCGTGCGATCGTTCCGCGCGGGCGTGGCACCCGAGCCGCGATCCGCGTCAATCCCCACCCCAGCAGCGCCAGCAGCGCAAACAACGCCGCCGCCCCGCCCAGAAAGCCCAGCGCCAGCAACGGCTGCGCCGCCGGCAGCACCGCCAGCGCCACGATCCCGGCCAGCCCGCCGCCCACCGGCAGCGCCAGCGTTCGCCAGGGCAAGGCCAGCGGCACGATCCGCGCACGCATCAGCGCCATCGCCGGAAAGCTGCGCGCGCGCAGCAGCGGCGGCGCGGCAAACGTCATGGTGATCAACAGGCCATAACCAGCCGCGGTCGCCAGCGCGACGGGATCGAACACCAGCCCGGCCGCCACCGGCAGCACCCCGCTCAGCGCGGTGCCGATCAGCGGCGTGCTCAGCAGGCCGATCGCCAGCCCCAGCGCGATCGCCGCCACACTGGTCACCGCGATCTGCAGGCCGAACACGCGGCCAATATCGGCACTGGTCGCGCCCAGAATTTTCAGCGTGGCAATCGTGCCGCGCCGCGCATCCAGAAACCCGGTCACGCCGTTGCCGATGCCGATCCCGGCAATCGCCAGCGCCGCCAGCGCCACCAGCACCAGAAACTGCCCCATCCGCGACACGAACCGGTCCAGCCCGGGTGAGGCGCGGCTGCGGTCGCGAAATTCGAACCCCGATGCCGGAAACGCGCGCTTGAACGCGGCGATAACATCCTGTGGTGCGGCATCGGCGCCCATCCGCACGCGGTATTTCCACCGCGCCATCGCGCCGGTGGAAACCAGCCCGGTCTGGGTCAGTGCGGCGGTGCTGATGATCACCGTCGGCCCCAGTGCAAACCCTTCGCCCAGCCGGTCCGGTTCGTTGGCGATCACCCCGCCGATCACCAGATCGGCCGCGCCAATGCGCAGATGATCACCCGGGCCGACCCCCAGCCGGTCGGCCACTCCGGGTGCAATCCACGCGGCCATGCCTGCCGGTGCACCCGCGCTGCGGCCTTTGCCGTCGGGGGTGGCCAGCGTAAAACTGCCGTACAGCGGCCAATGCGCATCCACCGCCTTCAATTCCACCGGCACCGCCACGCCATCGCCGCGCGCGGTCTGCGCCATGGCCTGCATGCGCACCCCGGCGGACACCGTGCCCGCGCGCGCAATCGCGGCATATTCGCGGCCGGTCGCGGGGCGGGCGGCCAGCGTGAATTCGACATCCCCACCCAGCATCATGCGGCCGCGCGTGGCCAGTTCATGGTCGATCGCCCCGGTCAGTGTGCCGATCGCCGACAGCGCCGCCGCGCCCAGCACCAGGCACACCACCAGCAGGCGCAGGCCCTGAAACCGCCAGTCCAGCCCGCGCCGGGCGATGCGCCAGGCCATCGCCCAGCCCAGCCGGGCGGGTTCAGACGCTCTCATACTGTGCTGTCGTCGCTGACGATATGCCCGTCGGCCAGCCGCACGATCCGGCCACAGCGGCGCGCCAGCGCCTCGTCATGGGTGACCATCACCAGCGTCGCGCCGGCATCGGCGGCGCGCGCAAACAGCAGGTCGGCCACCGCCGCACCATTGGTGTGGTCCAGATTGCCGGTCGGTTCATCGGCAAACAGCAGCGCCGGGGCCGGGGCCAGCGCGCGCGCGATCGCCACGCGCTGTTGTTCGCCGCCCGACAATTGCGCCGGGTAATGGTGCAACCGCGCACCCAGCCCGACCGCCAACAGCTGTGCCTGCGCGCGCGCCATGGCATCGGGCATGCCGGCCAGTTCCAGCGGGGTGGCGACATTTTCCAGCGCGGTCATCGTCGGCAACAGATGAAACGCCTGCAGCACCACGCCGATCCGGCCGCGCCGCGCGGTAGCCAGGCCGTCCTCGTCCATGCCCACAAAATCCGCGCCCGCCACTTGCAGCGTGCCGCCGCTGGCGCGTTCCAGCCCGGCCATGATTGCCAGCAGCGATGATTTGCCCGATCCCGACGGGCCCAGCAGCGCCAGCGTTTCGCCACTGGAAACGGTCAGGTCGATGCCGTTCAGCACCTGGACTTGCCCGTCACCTTCGCCCAGCACGAGCGACAGATTGCGGGCGACGATAATGGGGGGGGTGCTTGTCACCGCGCTTTCGTGACATAGATTGGTGGCCACGCCAAGTTCCCGCAAAGGCCGCCCATGCTTTCCCCCCGAATGTCGATTGTGATGACCGCTTGTCTGGCGCTGGCCGCATGCCACGCCGCGCCGCCCGCGCCAGAGGGAGAGGGCGCGGCGCCCGATGCCGCGCTGGTCGGCAATCCGACCGCAGCGGCGCCCAACAGCCCGCGTACGCCTGTGCCGGCCGATGACCCGGTGATTCTGGCGTTCGGCGACAGCCTCTATGCCGGATACCGCCTCGACCCCAACGACAGCTATCCCGCGCAGCTGGAGGCGGCATTGAATGCCGATGGCGTGCCCGCGCGCGTGGTCAACGCCGGGGTATCGGGCGATACCACTGCCGCCGGGCTGCAACGGCTGGCCTTCACGCTGGACAACCAGCCCAAAAAGCCGGCGCTGGTGATGGTCGGGCTGGGCGGCAATGACATGCTGCGCGGCCTGCCGCCGGCGCAAACCCGCGCCAATCTTGACGCGATCATCGCCGGTATCGAAGCGCGCCACATTCCCGTGCTGCTGACCGGCATGCTGGCCGGGCACAACCTGGGCGCCGATTATGTCGCCGCGTTCAACCCGATCTGGCCGCAATTGGCACGCGCGCATCATGCAACGCTGGTGCCGTTTTTCATGAGCGCGGTGGTCGGCAACAATGCGCTGCAATTGGACGACCACATCCACCCCAACCGCGCCGGCGTGGCCGCGATCGTCAAAGCCACCAAACCGACCGTGGCCGCCGCGCTGCAGGCGGCGATCAAGCCTATTCCGGCACCTTGACCTCTTCGACCGGCAGGCCAAGTGCGGCCAGCTGCGGCCGGATCTTGGCGGCGTCACCCACCACCACCCACACGATGCGCGCCGGATCGATCCGTGCGCGGACAGCGGTATCAAGATCGGCGGGGGTCATCGCGCGATAGCGGTCGGGCAGGCGCGTGTAATAATCATCGGGGCGGTGGTATTGCACGATCTTGCCAATTGCATCGAGCACGGCGCCCGATGTTTCAAACTCGCCCGGCAATCCGCGCGCAGACCCCTTGGCGGCCAGGCCGAGTTCGGTCGCCGTGGTACCCTTTGCGCCGATATAGTCCCTGATTTCCTTGCGCATCTCGGCAATGGAGGGCCCGGCCTGATCGGTCTGCACGGGGGCGTAAATGCGGAATGTCGCGCTGTGTTCGCGCTCTGACACACCGGTAAACACGCCATAGGACCAGCCTTTGGCTTCGCGCAGGTTCTGATTGAACCGGGCGACTGGGGTTCCGCCCAGCACATCGTTGGCGGTGCGCAGCGCCAGCAGATCATCCGAACCCGTGGCGTCCAGCACCTGGCCACCGGCAATCTGCGCCTGCGGCGTGCCCGGCCGGTCAACCAGCAGCACGCGTTCGCGCGGGGGCGGCAGCGCGCCGGCAAAGGATTTGGCCGGCGCCGGGCCAGCCGAGCCCTGCCAGTCGCCAAAGCTTTTTTCCAGCAGCGGCCGCACCGCATCCAGCGTCGTATCACCCACCACCAGCAGCGTGGCACGATCGGGGCGCAGCCAGGCGTGATGCCAGTTTTCCAGGTCTGCGCGGGTCAGGCGGGCCACCACTGCCTTTGTTCCGGACCCGCTGGGCGATGTGCCATAGGGGTTGTTCGGGCCATACAGCGCCGGGCCCAACACGCGCAGCCCGGCGCCATCCGGGTCCTGCACTTCGGCATCGATGGCCGACAACTGCTGGCCGCGCACGCGGTCAAGATCGGCCGGGCGCAGGCCGGGATGGCGCACCACATCGCTCAGCAGCGCCAGCGACGCCCCCAGGTTGGGCACCAGCGCGTCAAGCTGAAAGGCGGTCTGGTCGGGGCCAGAGGTGGCGCTGATCGATGCGCCCAGCCGTTCGCGCGCACGCGCCAGGTCGGTCGCGGTCAGCGTGGTGGTGCCTTCATCCATCAGTTTCAGCAGCAGGCCCGCGGTCCCGCGCGCATCGACCGGATCGGCGGCATAGCCGGCATCAAAGGCCAGCCGTACCGTAACCACCGGCACCGCGCTGCGCCGGGCAAACACCACCTTTATCCCGTTGGACAAAGTCGCGCGTTCGATCGTCGGAAATGGCAGCGCGGCCACATCGGCGGCGGCAGGCATATGCGTGCGATCGCCGCCGGTACCGTTGGCGGTCAGGCTTGCCGGTGGCGGCGGGGGCGGGGTGCTAACAGGCAACGCGGCATCGCCACCGCGGCTTTCGCCGCCTGCGGTGCGCGCACCGGGCACGATGGTCAGCGCAAAGGCCGGGTTGCGCAGCCATTTGGCCATCACCGCGCGCACGTCGGCCGGGGTTATCTGCGCCGCGCGTTCCAGTTCGTGGCGGTATTGCGCCGGATCGTTTGAATAGAGCAGCCCTTGCGCCAGCGTCGGCGCCACGCCGCTGAAACCACCGACCGATTCGAGCGCGCGGATGGTGCGGCTGACATAGGCCATCGTCGCCCGCTGCAATTCGTCTGCGGTCGGGCCTTCGTCGATCAGCCGCGTGATTTCGCCATCCAGCGCGGCGCCCACCACCGCGGCATTGCCACCCGGTTTGACATCGGCGGTGGCGATGAACTGCGCGCCCTGGGCAAACACCTCGGTATCGGCGCCGGCGTCGTTCGCCAGTTCACGCCCGTGCACCAGCTGGTCGGCCAGCCGCGAGCTGGACAGCCCGCCCAGCACTGTCGCGCCGATCTGCAACGGCAGGTAATCCGGATTGTCGAGGCCGGGGACCGCCCACATCCGCATCACGCGCGTGGTGGCAACCTGATCGTGGATGGTTTTGACCACCGGTGCCGTCAGCGGCACCACTGGCGCGCTGACCGGCCGCACCACCGGCCCGGCCGGGATCGCGCCAAACCAGGTCATGGCCTTGGCCTTGGCAGTGGCCAGGTCGATGTCGCCGGCCAGCACCAGGATGGCGTTGTTGGGGCCGTAATGGTCGTGGAACCAGCCCTTCACATCGTCCAGCGATGCGTTGTCGAGGTCTTCCATCGATCCGATCGTGGAATGGTGATAGGGGTGCCCGGCGGGATACAGCGTTTCCGACTGTTCGTATTGCACCAGGCCATAGGGCTGGTTGTCGCCTTCGCGCTTTTCGTTTTTGACCACCGCGCGCTGCGCATCGACCCGCGCCTGGGTCATCGATGGCAGCAGCCAGCCCATGCGGTCGCTTTCCATCATCAACGCGCGGTCAAGCGCCACGGTCGGCACCGTCTCGAAATAGTTGGTGCGGTCCAGCCAGGTGGTACCGTTGTAATCGGTCGCGCCCAGTTCGGTCAGCCCGTTCATGAAATTGCCGGGCACATGTTCGGAGCCATAGAACATCAGATGTTCGAACAAGTGCGCAAAACCCGTGCGCCCGCGCGGTTCGTTTTTTGATCCCACCGCATACCACACCGATATCGCCACCACCGGCGCCTTGCGGTCGGTATGCACCAGCACGGTCAGCCCGTTGGGCAGCGTGAACCGGTCATAGGGAATGTCGATCCCCCGCACCAGATCGGCCACCGGTGCCGGGGCTGGCGGGGGTGGTGCAGCATGCGCGGCGCCGATCGGGGCAAGCGCCAGTGAAACCGTGGACAGGGCGGAGGCAAGCAGGATGGAGCGACGCATGGAATTCCCGTGTGCAAGATCGAAGGATGGTATCTTTCAGACCAGACCGGCAATGAACAGAGCCCAAACCGTGCCAGCCCGTGGATTGTCCCCAAAGGGATTACCAACCTTGGGGTTTGACAGCGCCGGGCCGGACTTGCGATGGTCTTTCGACCAACAGCAGATACGAGGCCCTGAATGACTGCCACCACCCGGATCGTCCTGTCAGCCGCGCTGGCCATGCTGGGAGCGTCCGCGCTGGCCTTGCTGGGAGCGCCCGCGCTCCGTGCCGAAGAACCGCCATTCCCCGCGTCTGCGGTGCAGGCCGATGTCACCTTTCTGGCCGACGACCTGCTGCTGGGGCGGGAACCGGGCACGCCGGGGTTTGATATCGCCGCGCGCTTTGTTGCCACGCGGTTTCAGGCGCTGGGGCTGAAACCTGCCGGCCCTGATGGCAGCTGGTACCAGCCGGTTGTCATGCGAGAGGCGCGTCGCGGGGCGGCGTCAGCGGTAAAGCTGACGTATGGTGGGGCGGCCATGCCGATTGCGGCGGACCAGGCGCTGTTGCGCGCCAGCCTGACTGATCGGGCGCTGATGATCGAAGCGCCGCTGGTGTTTGCCGGCTATGGCCTGGACCGCGCCGATCTGGGCTTTGACGATTATCGCGGGATCGATGTGCGCGGCAAGATCGTGGTGGTGCTGTCGGGATTTCCCAAGGGCACGGACAGCGAACTGGGGGCGTTCCTCGGTTCGGAAAAGGCGGTCATGGCGATGAAGCGTGGCGCGGTCGCGGTGATCACCGTGCAGACGCTGCAGGACCGCAAACGCATGCCGTGGGAACGCCTGATCGAATCCGCAGGCCGGCCATCGCGCGGCTGGGTCGGCAGCGACGGCCAGGCGTTTGTGCGGGCGGGCGGGATCAAGGCTTCGGTCACGCTGCACCCCGATGTCGCCACGGCGCTGTTTGCCGCATCCGGGCATCCGCTGGATGGCGTGCTGGCTGCGGCAGATCAGGCTGGCGGGCGGCCGCGCGGGTTTGAGCTTAAGGCTGCGGCGCAGATCGTTTCGATCAACGAATGGCGCGATATCCATACCGAAAACGTGGTGGCGCTGCTGCCGGGCAGCGATCCCGCGCTGGCGCGGGAAACCGTGGTGCTGAGCGCGCATCTGGACCACCTGGGTGCGGGCGGCAAAGGCGCCGACGCCATCTATAACGGCGCGATGGACAACGCCGCCGGGGTGGCGACCATGCTGGCATCGGCGCGCGCGCTGGCAGCATCGCCCAGCCATCCGCGCCGTTCGGTGCTGTTTGCGGCCTTGACCGGAGAGGAATCCGGCTTGCTGGGGTCGGACTATCTGGCGCGCCATCCACTGCCGGCGGCCGGCACGATGATCGCCGATGTCAATTTCGACATGCCGATCCTGCTGTACCGTTTTTCTGACGTGGTGGCGTTCGGCGCGCAGCATTCCAGCATGGGTCCCATTGTTGCGGCAGCGGCAAAGCGCGACGGCATTGCGCTGTCACCCGATCCGATCCCCGAAGAGGGCATCTTTACCCGGTCCGACCATTTCCGCTTTGTGCAGCAGGGGATTCCATCGGTGTTCATGGTGCCGGGCTTTACCGGAGAAGGCGAAAAGCAGTTCCGCGCCTTTTTGAAGGACCATTATCACCAGCCGGGCGATGATCTGTCGCTGCCGTTCGATTGGCAGGCCGGCGCGCTGTTCGCGCGGGTCAACACCCATATTGTGGAGGGATTGGCCAATGCCGATCAGGCCCCGCGCTGGTATCAGGGCGATTTCTTTGGCCACGAATACGCCGCCGCCGCGCCCACCGCGCCAAAGCCGTAAGGGGGTATCAGTGCAGGAAAAGACGGCTTAACCACCAGTGGATTGGGCTTTGCCCGCTGTTGGCTCACCATCTTCGCGGCGCGCAAAGAAATAGTCGCCGACCGCCTTTGCCAGCGGATGGTCGGGTTTTGCCCAGCGCAGGGGCTGGCCGGGTTCCTGCACCAGATCGCGCTGCGGATCATAACCGTGATCGACCAGAATCCGGTATCGGCCCGCATAGTTGCGATCCGCCATCGTGCCGTGCCACAGGGTGCCAGGCGGTCTGCGGCAGGTCGTTCAGGCTGGCGAACAGCCCGGCCCGGCGCGCACGATCGGCCCAGGCCCGCGCATGCGCCTTGTGCGGTTCGGTATAAGGGCGGTTGATCCAGCAGGTTTCCAGCTGCCCGAGCGTGGCAAACACCGCGACCGAATCGCTGCCGCCGATCACGTTGCCATCGTAAAGGCCGCTCGCCACAAAGGTGTCGCGCCGCGCCGCCCAGGCAAAGCCGAGCACGTGATAGCTGGCTGCCGTTGTTTCCAGCCGCCGGCCTTTGCGTGCCCAATCCTGCTCCATCCGCTCCATCTGCCCTTCGCGCACCGCACGGGCGATCGAAATGCCGTTCAGCAGCGGCGTGTGTTCGGCACACTGTGCGGTGGTGATGGTCTGCGGATCGATGTCGGGCGGCAGGTGCACGGCGGTGTCGAACAGCTGCATCATCCCGCCGTCCCGGTCAGCACCGCGCGCGCAGCGTCAGCCCAGTGCGGATCGGCAAACAGGATATCGGCATCGACCCAGGCGACATATTCGACATGCGGCGGCAACAGCGACGCGGCCAGGTTGAGCAGGCGTTCCTTTTGCCAGATGCGATCATCACCGTTCAGGCGCACGACCATATCCGCATCGTCATCGTGCAACTGTCCGTGGCCCGCCGGCGCCAGTTCGACCACCAGCAAGGGCGCCGCCAGATTGCGGCGGAATGCGCGAAAATTCTGCAACCGCCGGCGATAATGCGCCGGATTGTAGTACGATGTGATCACCCACAACGGCTGTGATGGCGCTACCGGCCCGCGTTTCACCGGGTGATTTCGGATTTGAAGGCACGCAATTTTCCAACGGCCGTGCGGTCCAGTTCGGGCACGATTTCAATGTCGGTCGCAAAATGGCCGCCGGATGCCAGCGCCATGATCGCCATGATCTCTGACCGTTCGCCATCGGTCAGGGCTCGTGACACCACCAGTTGCAAAACCAGTTCGGTATGACTGCGCTGGACCAGCCGGAATTCGCGGACCGGCGGAATTCTGGACAGGCGATAATGCGACAGGTGCGCGCGCGTCCGTTCGCCATTGGGATAGACCAGATAGTCTTCTTCGCGACCGACAATGCGCTTCAGCGTCTGCAGCCCGCGACCGCAGGCACAGGGTTCTGCCACCTCTGCCTCATCGCCGATGGCATAGCGCAACAATGGCATCGCAAAATTGTGCAGCGGCGTCAGCACGACTTTGCCGATTTCGCCGGGCTGGCACGGCATTCCATCGCTGTTGAGCACCTCTGTCAGCACGATTTCGGACTGCACGTGCAGATTGGTGGTCTGCGGGCATTGCAGGGCGATATAGCCGGTTTCGGCGCTGCTGTAATTGTCGACGATCTTGCAGCCGAACACCGACTGGCAATCTTCGCGCAGTTCATCGCTGACCTGTTCGGACATGGTGAACACGGCCCGCATCGGGCTGATCGGGGTGCCGGTGTCGCGGATAAAGGATATCAGCAGCCGCAGATACGACGGGAAAATCATCATATAGCCGGGTTGCAGCTTGTTCAAAAAGGCAACCTGGTCGGCAACCGGCACCTTTGGGCTCAGCACCCCCAGCCGCCCGGTTTTCCACAGCTGCACCGATGGATGGCCATAGTCGGGCAGGATCAGCCCGTCGCTGGATCGGGCGGCGGCGGCCATTTCCGCTGGCAATCCATCGGGCACCCCGCGCAGCCGGACCATATCGGCATCGGGCCGGTCACGGTGCCACAGTTCTTCACGGATATTGATCGATTCCCACAACAAGCCATCGACTGCGGTTTTGCGCACGCGCACGGGCACGCCGGTTGAACCCCCGCTGGCAATCGTGGAGACCTGGCCAAAACCGGGCGGGATGGCACGCGCATGCAGCCTGTCGCCCAATTCCTGCACGTCGACCCGGGTCAGGATCGGCATGCGCCGCCAGTCCTGCGCGGTTATCGGGCGGGCAGGATCGATCCCGACGCTGCGCAGCCGTTTGGCATAAAACGGAACGTTGTGTGCACAATGGTCAAGCAGTGCGGAAAGCTGCGTGAACTGCACCGATTGCATCTGTTCGATCGGCCAGAACTGGCTTTCGTCATACTGACGTTGCAACGCCATCAATTCTGCCGCGCGTCCGGTCAGGATGGCGGGGAACGTTGCGGCGGGAATGGCTGATCTAAATTGCATTGTTTACAGCAACCGCCCGATCTTCCCGCATCAATCGCAAAACCGAAACTGCCCACATTCTGCCCGGCCAGCAACAACGTTCTGGCGGGAAATTTGACCTATGTCCTTGTGTGGCGAAAATGCCACACTACTTTGGAGGTCAAAGAAGGAGTTTCGCCCCATGAACCTCGAAAAATTCACCGATCGCGCCAAAGGCTTTATCCAGGCTGCCCTTACGCTCGCCATCCGGCTGAACCACCAGCGGATCGGCCCCGATCATCTGTTGAAGGTCCTGCTGGAAGACAGCGAAGGCATGGCCAGCGGGCTGATCAGCCGCGCCGGCGGCAATCCCGCGATCGCGCAGGCCGAAATCGACAAGGCGCTCGCCAAACTGCCTGCGGTCAGCGGGTCGGGCGCGCAAAATTCGCCAGGCCTCGACAACGATGCCGTGCGCCTGCTGGATCAGGCCGAACAGATCGCCACCAAATCGGGCGACAGCTATGTCACGGTCGAACGCATTCTGGTGGCGCTGACGCTGGCCACCACCACTGCCGCCGGTGCCGCGCTGAAGGCCGCCAATGTCACTGCGCCCGCGCTGGAGGCGGCGATTGCCGCGCTGCGCGGCGGGCGCAATGCCGACAGCGCCGGCGCCGAAAACGCCTATGACGCGATGAAGAAATATGCGCGCGACCTGACCGAGGCGGCGCGCGCGGGCAAGCTTGATCCGGTCATCGGCCGTGATGAGGAAATCCGCCGCACCATCCAGATCCTGGCCCGCCGCACCAAGAACAACCCCGCGCTGATCGGCGAACCGGGCGTTGGCAAAACCGCGATTGCCGAAGGCCTGGCGCTGCGCATTGCCAATGGCGATGTGCCCGAAAGCCTGCGCCACCGCCGGCTGATGGCGCTGGACATGGGATCGCTGATCGCGGGCGCCAAATACCGCGGTGAATTCGAAGAACGGTTGAAGGCCGTGCTGGACGAAGTGAAGGGCGCCGAGGGCGAAATCATCCTGTTCATCGATGAAATGCACACGCTGATTGGCGCGGGCAAGACCGAGGGCGCGATGGATGCGTCGAACCTGCTGAAGCCCGCGCTGGCGCGTGGCGAACTGCATTGCATCGGCGCCACCACGCTGGATGAATACCAGAAATACGTTGAAAAAGACCCCGCGCTGCAGCGGCGGTTTCAGCCGGTGTTTGTCGGCGAACCGACCGTGGAGGATACCATTTCGATCCTGCGCGGGATCAAGGAAAAGTACGAATTGCACCACGGCGTGCGCATCGCCGATGGCGCGATCGTGGCCGCGGCGACGCTGTCCAACCGCTATATCGCCGACCGGTTTCTGCCCGACAAGGCGATCGACCTGATGGATGAGGCCGCCAGCCGCATCCGCATGGAAATGGAATCAAAGCCCGAAGAGATCGAAAACCTTGACCGGCGGATCATCCAGCTGAAAATCGAGGATATGGCGCTGTCAAAGGAAAGCGATGCCGCGTCGAAAGACCGGCTGATCGCGCTGCGTGAAGAGCTGGCCAACCTGGAACAGCGCTCCAGCGAACTGACCACGCGCTGGCAGAACGAACGCGACAAGATCGCTGCCGAAGGCAAGATCAAGGAAGCGCTGGATGCCGCGCGGATCGAACTGGAACAAGCGCAGCGCGGCGGGGACCTCGGTCGCGCCGGGGAAATTGCCTATGGGCGTATTCCTGATCTGGAAAAGCAGCTGGCCGAGGCGGAAAGCCAGTCAAAGAACGCGCTGTTGCGCGAAGAAGTAACCGCCGAAGACATTGCCGGCGTGGTCAGCCGCTGGACCGGCATTCCGGTCGATCGCATGCTGGAGGGGGAACGGCAGAAACTGCTGAACATGGAGGCCGCGCTGGGCAAACGCGTGATCGGCCAGACGCAGGCGGTGGTCGCGGTGTCAAAGGCGGTGCGCCGCGCGCGGGCGGGGTTGCAGGACCCCAACCGGCCGCTCGGCAGTTTCCTGTTCCTGGGCCCCACCGGCGTTGGCAAGACCGAACTGACCAAGGCGCTGGCCGGTTTCATGTTCGATGATGATAACGCGATGGTGCGCATCGACATGTCGGAATTCATGGAAAAGCACAGTGTCAGCCGGCTGATCGGTGCGCCCCCGGGCTATGTCGGTTATGACGAAGGCGGCGTGCTGACCGAGGCGGTGCGGCGCCGGCCCTATCAGGTCGTGCTGTTCGACGAGGTGGAAAAGGCCCATCCCGATGTGTTCAACGTGCTGTTGCAGGTGCTCGATGACGGGCGACTGACCGACGGGCAGGGGCGGCAGGTGGATTTCACCAACACGCTGATCATCCTGACCAGCAACCTGGGCAGCCAGTACCTGGCCAACCTGGACGAAGGGCAGGATGTCGCCAGCGTCGAACCGCAAGTGATGGAACTGGTGCGCGCGCATTTCCGCCCCGAATTCCTCAACCGGCTGGATGAAATCATCCTGTTCCACCGGCTGGGGCAGGCGCACATGGCGCCGATCGTCGAACTGCAGGTGGCGCGCGTCGCGAAATTGCTGGCCGATCGCAAGATCACCATCGATCTGACCGATGCCGCCAAACGCTGGCTGGGCCGGGTGGGCTATGACCCGGTCTATGGCGCGCGCCCGCTCAAACGCGCGGTGCAGCGCTATGTGCAGGACCCGCTGGCCGAAAAACTGCTGGCTGGCGAAGTGCCCGATGGCAGCACAGTGGATATCGACGAAGGCGACGGCGCGCTGACGTTTCTGGTCGGCTAAGGCACTGGCGATGGGATGATGGTTGGGCGAACCCTGCTGGCGATCAGTGGGGTTCGCCAAAATCCGGGAGCCGCATTGCCAGCACGTCGAACGCGTGTTGCAAATGGATTGCCGCGCGTGCTTCGCCGGCCAGGTCGAGCAGGTCGAGCGCCTGTTGCATCAGCACCGCCGCCTGCAGCAGGCAGACATCATCATCGTTGGTGAACTGATGAAAACTGATGGTCATGGCGCGATCCGATAACGGGCAGACCCGCGATCCGGGTCGAGACTCGCTTTTGACGCGATCACGTTACAGCACGGTGCATGAACGGCTACGGAATTGCGCGATGCCATGCAGGGGAAAATGCGGTCTTGCGCGCCTTTTTTTTCGCCACGGCTTGCCATTGCGGGCAGGGCGCGGTGAGATGCGGGCATGGACAAAGCCTTCCCCTTTTCGTCGCGGCCACGCCTGTCGCGCCGTTCGCTGATTGCGCTGTCGGCAGTGGCGGCGGCGCTGATCACGCGGCGCAGCGCCGGCGCGGCGGCGGTGCCGACGGGCCCGATTACCGATTGGACCGCGCGCGCGATTGCCGCTGCGATCGCCGCGCGGCAGGTTTCGGCGGTGGAGGTCACACGTGCGTTTCTCGATCGGATCGACGCGGTCAATCCGCACCTGAACGCCATTGTCGGCATGCGCACGCGCGAAGCCATTATGGCCGATGCCGTGCTGGCCGATCGCACCGTGGCCAGCGGCGCGGTGCTGGGCGCGCTGCACGGGTTGCCGCATGCGGTAAAGGATCTGGAACCGGTGGCCGGGCTGCCGTTCACCATGGGCACGCCGTTGATGGCGGGGAATATCGCCGCGCACGATGGCATGGTGGCCGAACGGTTGCGCCGCGCCGGGGTAAACTTTGTGGGCAAGACCAACACGCCCGAATTTGGCCTGGGGTCGCACAGTTACAACCCGGTATGGGGTGTCACGCGCAACCCGTGGAACCCGGCCATGTCGGCCGGGGGCAGCAGCGGCGGTGCTGCGGTCGCGCTGGCCACGCATATGCTGCCGCTGGCCGATGGCAGCGATTATGGTGGATCGCTGCGCAACCCGGCGGGGTGGAACAGCGTGTTCGGGTTTCGCACCAGCATCGGCCGCATTCCATCCGAAGGACACGACGACTGGATTCCGTCGCCCGGGGTGACCGGGCCGATGGCGCGCAACGTGGGCGATCTGGCGCTGTTGCTGTCGGTCATGGCCGGGTGGGACGCACGCATGCCGCTGTCGATGGAAAGCAGCGGCGCGGCCCTGCGCGCGGTGCAGCCCGAATCGATGAAGGGCAAACGGATCGCCTGGTCGGGCGATTTTGGCGGCGCGGTGCCGTTTGACCCTGGCGTGCTGGCGGCGTGCCAGCCAGCGCTGGACCGCTTTGCCGCGCTGGGCGCGCATGTTGAAACCGCCAATCCCGATTTCCCGGTGGCCGATGCGTGGCGCGCATTCGTCGGCCTGCGCCACTGGCACAACGGCAGCGGCATGCTGCCGTTGTACGACGATCCCGCCAAACGCGCGCTGCTAAAGCCAGAGGCGCTGTGGGAAATCGAAGGCGGGTTTGCGCTGTCGGGCTATGACATTGCCGCGCTGTCGGCGGTGCAGACCGCATGGAGCCGGGCGGTGGCCGCGCATTTGCGCAAGTTTGATTACTGGATCGTGCCGACTGCGCAGGTGTTCCCGTTCCCGGTCGAACAGCACTGGCCCACCGTGGTCGGCGGCAAGACGATGCAATCCTATCACGAATGGATGCAGGCGGTGTGCCTTGTTACGCTGGCGGGCTGTCCGTCGCTGGCGGTGCCCGCCGGGTTCAGCGCGACCGGCCTGCCGATGGGCGTGCAGATCGTGGCGCCGGTGCATGCCGAGGCAACGTGCCTGGCCGCGGCGGCGGCCTATGAGGCGGCGGCCGGGGATTTACTGGCGCGGCGGCCCGCCGGTATGTGAAACCGGTGCGTTCAGCACCGTGATTTTGGCGTGGGTTGGCGTGGTTTCCATCGAAAATTCAATACCATCGATCGCCCCGTTGCCCTTGCCATCCTGGTCGAGCGGAAACGTGAAGGTGTCGTGCAAAGCGTCGCCGGGGGTGTTCTTTTCAAAACGGACCCTGGCGCGGTTGCCCTCGGTCAGGCCCATATAGATCAACCGTTCGCCCGATCCCCCGGACTGCGCGCCATTCGCAGGGGCAAACGGCGTCGGCACGGGGTCGGTCGGCCGTAACGGACGCGTCCACACCGTGTTCGATCGCGTGTAAGACGCGTTGTCGACAAACCATTCCATCTGCCCGGCCGGACCAACCCGCAGTCCCACGCTGTCCCGCCCGCGAATGACCGAGCCAAGCAGACTGTGCCAGGCGCGGAACATGTGATCCGGCGGCACGAAATAGACCCAGCCCGTGGCACTGACATAACTGCGCACCAGCATGTCGCTGTCGATGGCAAAGTTGAACGGGAAACCCATTGACCCGGGCATGCTGGATTTGAACGGTTGGCCCAAACGATAGGCCTGGACGTCGGTTGCCAGCGTTTTCGAATAAAACTCCTGGCCCGCAGTGACTTCGATCGGGGCGGGTGCCGGATGCATCGCCAGATCCTGCGCAAAACCGGCATCGGTTGTTGCCGCTAGCAACGCCATGCAGGCGCCCGACAAACGCAAGATCCACCCCATCCAGACTGCCCCCTGAAGCGCGCCACCGACAAAGTGACCCCGAAAAAAGGCTAAAGGCAGGTGGGTTCCAGGAAAACAGAATAAGCGCGCTGGTTAACGCCGATCTCTTCGAATTTGGCGTGAATTGAGCTTTCGCGTCACATTCAAAACCCCGCCGGCGGCGTCACGCCGTAATCGGCCCAGATCGTGTCGATTTCGGGCCGGGTGCTGCGTGCGCGGTACAGGTCGGCCAGCGCGCGGTTGCGGTCGCCCAGCCGCGCATAGGCGATGCCGCGGCCATACAACGACGCGATCTGGTCGGGCGACTGGCGCAGCGCGGCGGAATAATCGCTGATCGCGCCCTTGGCATCGCCACCGCGCAGGCGGACCAGGCCCCGGCTGTCCAGATAGGCCGGGTTGCCCGACGCCAGTTTCAGCGCCGCATCGCAATCGGCCAGCGCGGTATCAAGCGCGACATTGCGCGTCGCCTTGAACCAGCACACCAGATTGAGCGCCTTGGGGTCGGCGGGATGGTGCGCGATCGTGTCGTCCGCCAGTTTCAGCGCGGCGGCGGCTTCCCCCCGTTTGGCCAGCAGGTCCAGCCGCAGGCTGGTCAGCGCCATGGCGTCACCCTTTAACCGTTCGGCGGCGGCCAGCGCCGCGCCCGCGGTGTCATAGTGCCCGGTGGCGATCGCGCCCTGCGCACGCAGCAGAAACGCCGGCGCATTGGCGGGATCGCGTTTCAGCGCAGCGGCAATATCCGCCTCACGCCCTGCGGTATCGCCAACCGGCAGCAGTCCGGCATGCACCAGATAGTCCGACGCGACCGGGTCATGCGCCAGCAGCACGTCGGCATCGGCCAGCGCGCCGGCCAGGTCACCGGTCTGTTCGCGGATGCCAATGCGCAACGACCGCAGCTGGCGGTCATCGGGCGCCCTGGTCAGCGCGGCATTGACCACCTCCAGCGCATCATCGGTGCGGCCCAGCCCGGCCAGCGCAACCCCGCGCTGCCAATCAATCGACAATCCCGGCGCGATGGCCTGTGCCGCATCGAAATCGGCCAGCGCCTGTGCCCAGTGGCCCAGCGCCACTTGCGCCGAACCGCGGCTGATCAAGGCGTTCAGATCGTTATGGTGGGTGTCCAGCACGCGGTTGTACGCCGCCAGTGCCCCGGCCCAATCGGCCTTGCGCCACAGCACGGTGCCACGCGCCGACCAGGCCATCCAGGTCGGCACATCCGGCGCCTTGTCACCATCGATGCGCACACCGGGGGCGGGCGGGCGGACGGCCAGCATCGCATCGGCCTCTGCCAGTGCACGGGCATCGTCCTTGCCGCCGCGCGCCAGCGCCAGCGCCATCACGCCATGCGCCATCGGCAGATTGGCGTTGATCGACAACGCGGCCTGTTCTTCGGCCACGGCGCCGGCGCTGTCCCCGCGGTCAAGCAGGATCGCGCCGTTCTGCATATGCGCGCGGGCCAGCGCAGGCCGATCGGCAGCCAGCGCGGCAAAATCGGCGGGCGTGTGCAGATAGCTGTCGGGCAGACGGATGAACACGCCAGCGGCGGCCAGTTCCTGCATGCCCGCGCGCACATGATCGGCCTCGGCAGCGGGCAATTCGGACTGGAGCGAGCGCGTGTCGTTGTCCATCGTCACCACGCCATGGTCGATCGTGACCTTGCGGTGAAAGGCATAGAGCCCGCCCAGCGTGCGATCGACATTGCTGGCCTGCAATGCAAACCCTTCGCCCTTTTGCGGCAACACGATCACCTCGTGATTGGCCCACCATTGGGGATGATCAAAGGCAAACGGCGCATCGGGGGTCAGTTCGCCATCGCGGGTGGTATCAAATTTCCACCCCACCCGCGCACGATCGAGCTCGTACCAGCGCGATGTGCCGCTGGCAGACCAGTCCATCCTGGCATGCCCGCGCATGGTCAGCACATAATCGCCACCCGGCTCCTCGGCGACGGCCGTCACGGTATCGGGGGTAATGAAATCATAGGTTTCGCGCCAGCGCCGTTTAAGCTCGCGGTCAAGATCGGCGGCCGACAGCCCGGCATATTTCATGCGCGTGACTGCGGCATCTTCGCCGTGAAAGCGCATTTCGGCGCTGGCCGACGCCGGCGCCTCGATCCCGGCAGAGGCATCCAGCGTCAGGCTGATCACGCTGCGCGGGGCCAGCGGCGCGGGCGGTACCAGCGCGATCAGCCCGCTGCCGGCCGCCGTTGCCGGCAGGCCGACGATATAATTGGGCATTTCCAGCCGGTCGATGCGCGTATCGCCCAGCCGGGTGCCATCCAGCCACCATGATTTGCCGCCGATCCGTGCCTCCACGATGACATGGTCAAACCCGCCCATCGTCGGCAAACGGTGCGCGGTGGCATCGCCATTGCTGGTGTTGACCAGCACCGGGCGTGCATCGATGTTCAGCCCGTGCAGCAAGGCGATCAGCAGCGCGGTCTTGCCCTTGCAGTCGCCATAGCGGCGCTGCCAGGTCTGGTCGGCGGGCGCGGGGACATAGCCGCCATCGTTGATGCCGATGAACAAATAGCGCACCTGGTTTTCCACCAGCGCCAATGCCAGTTCGGCGCGGCGCAGCGGATCGGGGGTCAGGGCGGCGATCCGCACAATTTCGGCATGCAGCGATGATTCCGCCGGGATCGTGACAGCCGCATCGAACAGCGCGGCAAACCGCCGCGACACCGCCGGCCAATCGGCAAATTCGCTCACCTCGACCAGATTGACCAGGTCATAGCGCGACGGCGCGCCCGATGGCGCCCGTCTGGTTGCCAGATTGGTGGTGTCGCTGACCAGCTCTGTCTGTGCGCCCAGTTCGTGCAGCACTGGTTGCACCGCGCCCGGCGCCGCGCGCCATTGCACCTGGCGGCCGCGCGTCCAGCTGACGCGCAGGCGATAACGGCCATAGGGTGTGCCATCCTGCGGGCCATACATGCCACCGATCCGCCCGCCGGTGGCGGGATCGCGGCGCGTGATGGTATAGGCCACGTCGATCACATCGCCCACGCGCAAGTCTTCAGGTTGTTGCGATGCGGTCAATTCGCCATCGAGCGTGGCGTTTTCCAGGTTCTTTTCGCGGCGCACCACTTGCACGCGCGATCCATCGCCCAGCAGATCAATCGTCCGCCCGTCGCGCACCACGCGGTAGTGGTGCAGCGTCAGCACCTCCAGACTGGGGTCCCAGTTCAGTTGCAACGCGCCTGAATCCAGCCCTTGCGCCGTGGCGATGCGAAACACGTTGGCGCGATAACTGGCCAGGCCACCGTCGATCAGGTGCACCTGCTGGTCCAGCAGCAAGTCCACCACTGCGGCGCCATCGACTTTGTCGGGCGCAGGCGGGATCGCGGCGGGCAGCACCCATTCTGCCGGCGGCGCGATGACCGGGCGTACCGGAGTGGCTGCCGCCATCGCCAATGGCGCGGCGGTCTGCGCAAGACCGGCGCCCGGCACTGTTGCCAATGCGGCAGCGGCGGCCAGCATAACGGTGGAACGGAGCATAAGCGACGGGGACCCTCGCGCGACTGTTCACACAGCTTAACGCGTTGCGGGCGGGTTCGTCCAGCGGTGGTTCAGGCCCCGGCCAGCACCGCGTGGTTCAGCGCCAGCACAGCCAGCGGCTGCACGCGTTCGGACATCGCCTTGGCATGCGCCGATGATGCGGTGCCGTCGATCACGCGTTTCTTGATGCCCTGGATGATCGCCGCCAGCCGGAAAAAGTTATAGGCCAGATACCAGTCGATCTGCGGCAGGCCATCGCGGCCGGTGGCTGTGCAATAGCGTGCGACCACGTCGTCCAGTTCGGGAATGCCCAGCGCCGTGCGATCCAGATCGCGCACCCCCGAACGGCCGCCATTGTCCTGCGCCCAGGCGGTGCAGAAATAGGTGAAATCGGCCAGCGGATCACCCAAAGTGGACAATTCCCAATCGAGCACCGCCGCCACGCGCGGGGCATCGGCGGCAAAGATCAGGTTGTCGATGCGGTAATCGCCATGGACAATGCTGGTGCGGGTCTGTTCGGGCAGCGTCGCGCCCAGGAATTCGATCAGCCGTTCCATTTCCGGCATCGTTTCGGTTTCCGACAGACGGTATTGCTTGGTCCAGCGATCGACCTGCCGTCCGAAATAATTGCCCGGCTTGCCATATTCGCCCAGGCCCACCGCCACCGGATCAACCGCGTGCAGCGCGGCCAGCGTATCGACCATCGCGTCATAATGCGCGGCGCGCGATGCGGGCGTGGCGCCCGGCATCGCACCGTCCCAGATCGTGCGCCCATCGACACAGCCCATCACGTAAAACCATGATCCGATCACCGCATCATCGGTGCACAGCCCGAATTGCGGCGCGACCGGATAACCGGTGGCCGACAGCGCCGCCTGCACCTTGTATTCCCGATCGACCGCGTGTGCCGATGGCAACAGTTTGCCCAGTGGTTTGCGCCGCAACACGTAAGGGCCGGTTGGCGCGTCGATACGATAGGTCGGGTTGGATTGCCCGCCCTTGAATTTTGAAACCGACAGCGGCCCGGCAAACCCGGCAACATTGGCTTCGAACCATGCAGTCAGCGCGACCTGGTCCAGCCGGTCATCCCCTTCGGGCGCGACGGTGCCGGTAAACGCAGCCTGCGCGTCGATCACGGGTGTGGTGGTCATGCTGGCATCCTCGGTTGTACAAGACCCAAACAGCACCTCCCCCTGAGGGGGAGGGCTTTAAATTCGATCAGTCTCTGTCATCGCACCCCGGCATTACTGATCGAACACGATTACCGAACGCGCGGAATGGCCGGCCTTCATCTTGTCAAAACCGGCGTTGATGTCATCCAGCGGGATGCGTTCGGCAATGATCGCATCCAGATCGAGCAGGCCGCGCAGGTAAAAATCGACCAGCCGCGGCAGATCGACCGGAAAACGGTTGGCGCCCATGATCGCGCCCTGCAGCTTTTTGCCCGACAACAGGTCGATCGCGCTCAGGCTGACGCGTTCGGCCAGCGGCATCATGCCCAGGATGGTCGCGGTGCCGCCGCGCCGCAGGCTGGCCACCGCCAGCGCGGCCGATGCCGGACGGCCGACCGCCTCGATCGCGTGATCAACCCCGCCTTTGGTCATTTCCACGATTTGTTGCGCGGCATTGGCGTCGTTGGTATCAATCACGTCGGTCGCGCCGAGCTGTATCGCCAGCGCCCGCTTTTCCGCGATCGGATCGGCGGCGATGATCCGCCCCGCGCCCGCGATCTTTGCCGCGTTGATGGTGGCCAGGCCCACCCCGCCGCAGCCGACCACGGCCACGGTTTCACCCGGGGTAAGCTTGCAGGCGTTGAAAATGGTGCCTGCGCCAGTGGTGACCGCACAGCCGATGACCGCCGCGCGATCGAGCGGCATGTCGCGGTTGATCGCCACGCAGGCATGTTCGTGGATCAGCATCATTTCGGCAAAGGCCGACAGATTGAGCATCTGGTTGACCGTCGCGCCATCGCTGGTGCGCGTCAGGCGCGGCGGTTGGCTGGCACTGCGTCGCGTTTCCGCGCCCAGGCACAACGCCATGCGGCCGGTCACGCAAAATTCGCAGTGGCCGCAAAACGCCGACAGACAAGTGACCACATGATCACCCTTTTTGACCATGCGCACTTCGCTGCCGACTTCTTCGACCACGCCGGCCGCTTCGTGCCCGCCGACGCAGGGCATCGGGTGCGGATAAGTCCCCTCGATGAAATGCAGGTCCGAATGGCACAGCCCGCAGGCGTGGGTGCGGATCAGCACTTCGTGCGGGCCGGGCTTTGCGATCGACAGCTGTTCGATCACCAGCGGGGTCCCGGCTTGTTGCAGAACGGCAGCGCGCATCTTTGGATTCCTTGTCCAATTTTTTACACGTCCGCTCATGCTGGGCTTGTCGAAGCACACGCGCTGATGGTCGGGCCATGTGCGCGCGCATCCTTCGACAGGCTCAGGATGAACGGGGGAGGGGAAGGGGCCGCTGCGTTAGCGCGAAACCCCGATGTCCCCCGAACTGAAATCGGTCTTGTCGCCCGGCTTGTCGGTATGGCGCGCAAATTCGATGCGCGCGATTGCGCGGCAATGCACTTCGTCCGGACCATCGGCCAGGCGCAGCGTGCGTTGCCCGGCATAGGACTGCGCCAGACCGAAATCGTCGGACACCCCGCCACCGCCATGCGCCTGGATCGCATCGTCGATCACGCGCAGCGCCATGTTGGGGGCCTGCACCTTGATCATGGCGATTTCGGCCGCGGCGGCCTTGTTGCCGACCTTGTCCATCATGTCGGCAGCCTTCAGGCACAGCAATCGGGTCATGTCGATGTCGATGCGCGCCATCGCGATGCGCTGTTCCCACACCGATTGTTCGGAAATCGCCTTGCCGAACGCCACACGGCTTTGCAGCCGGCGTGCCATCTTGCCAATTGCTTCTTCGGCGGCACCGATCGAACGCATGCAGTGGTGGATGCGGCCTGGCCCGAGCCGGCCTTGCGCGATTTCAAACCCGCGCCCTTCGCCCAGCAGGATGTTTTCCGCCGGCACGCGCACATTGTTCAACCGCACTTCCATATGGCCATGCGGTGCATCGTCGAACCCGAACACCGGCAGGTGGCGGATCACTTCGACCCCGGGTGTGTCGGTGGGCACCAGCACCATCGATTGCTGCGAATGGCGCTTGGCGGCAAAATCGGTTTTGCCCATGACGATCATGATCTTGCACCGCGGATCACCCAGCCCCGATGACCACCATTTGCGCCCGTTGATGACGTAATGGTCGCCATCGCGCGCGATCGAAGTTTCCACATTGGTGGCGTCGGACGAGGCCACTTGTGGCTCGGTCATCAGGAACGCCGAACGGATGCGCCCGTTCATCAATGGCTCCAGCCATTCGTCTTTTTGTGCGCGCGTGCCGTAACGGTGCAGCACTTCCATATTGCCGGTATCGGGCGCGGCGCAGTTGAACACCTCGCTCGACCAGGCAATGCGCCCCATTTCTTCGGCACAGATGGCATATTCCAGATTGGTCAGCCCCGGTCCTTCGAATTCAAAGGTGTCATCAACGTGGTGATGGCCCGAATTGCGCGGCGGCATGAACAGGTTCCAGATGCCGGCCTCCTTGGCGCGGGCCTTTTCCTGCTCGATCACCTGCAGCACTTTCCACCGGTCGCCCGACAGCTGTTCCGCCTTGTAATCGCCCATGCGTGGCCGGACGCGCGCCTCGATGAAATCGCGCACACGGTCGCGCCAGTACAGTTGCCGTTCGGTCGGATCGAAATCCATCTGTGCTCTCCAATGCGCCCGGCAGGTCCGGGCCTTATCGCGGTGCGCGCCTGTGCGGCGCCGAATCCCAGTGGTGTTTAATCTATCGGTTAAACGATGTGCGCGATGGGCGGCAACAGATCAAGCCATTTGCCAACCGCGCTGCAGTTTTCACCCCGCCGGTTGGGCCGCAAACTGTTCCAGCGACTCCAGCAGCCCGGGGCTGTTCGGGTCCCAGCTGTCGCGCGGGCCGATGGTCAGCCCGCCATCGACGATCAGCGATGTGCCGGTGACAAAACCGGCGGCCTCGCTGGCCAGGTACAGCACGGCCTGGGCAATGTCTTCGGGCTGACCGCCGCGGGCGACGGGCTGCGCCATCTGGCTCATTTGCGCGATCGCCGCCTTGGCCATGGTTTCGGCATCGCCGGTGATTTCGAGCGCGCGGGTAAAGATGTTGGTGTTGATGAAACCGGGCTGCACCGCCGCTACGCGGATGCCATAGCGGGCCAGATCGGCCGCGGCGATCTTGGTCAGGTGCAGCACGCCGCCCTTGGCCACGGCATAGGCGCTGGGCGAATAGCCGGGGCCGACCGCCGCCACCGATGATGTGTTGATGATCGCCGCACCGCCGGTCCGCGTCGATTCGCGCCCCTTCATGTGCGGCACGGCGTAACGGATGCCGAACGCGACCGAACGCAACAGCAGGTCCATCGTGCGGTCCCACCCGGCCGGTTCGATTTCGTCGATGGGCGCGCGATCACCGCCCGCGCCGGCGTTGTTGAACACCACATCGATCCCGCCGGTTTCGGCGGCGGCACGGTCCATCAGCGCGCGGATATCTTCGGTGTTGGTCACGTCGCTGATTTGTGTGCGGATTTCGCCGTTCGATGCGGCAACTGTGGCGGCCAGCCCGTCGGCATCGATATCGGCGGCATAGACCACCGCGCCTTCACCGGCGAAGGCCAGCGCGGTGGCGCGGCCAATGCCCGATGCGGCGCCGGTCACCACTACGGTCTTGCCCGCAAAACGTGCGCCGCTGGCGGCTCTGTCGCTGCTCATGATGCCTGGTACCCTTTTCCCGAAACGTTGTTGTTGTCAGGGCAGATTGCGGCGCAAACCGGCGCGCGTCAACGCCAACTGCATTGACGCTACGGCGCGCCCGGTTTGGCAATTGGCGCAAATCCGGGCGCGGCCTGCGCCGAATCGCGCGCCAGCCGGCGGTCGATTGCCAGTGACAGCGCCAGGTGTGGCGCGGCCACGATCGACAGCAACCGGAATGCCTCTGCCCCCAGCGGCAGCCCGCCGCTGGCCAGGTGCATCCACCGCCCGCCCGTCATCAGCGCCACCAGCCACACCGCCAGGGTCAGCGTGGTCAGCGCGCCGCCTTCGGCCCGCACCAGCGCGGGATTGCGGTGCTGCAGCCGGTGCATCACGGTGTGCCAGTGCAGTGGCGCATGCAGCCCGGCGAAGAACACGCAAAATCCCAGCAGCGGCGGCAGCACCAGCAGCCCGGCATAGCTGACCACCTGCGCCACCACCCAGCGGCAGTGCCCGTCACGCCACGCCAGCATTAGCCCGACCAGCGTGACCAGCCCGGTCACCGGCGCCGCCGCGGCCGCCCAGCGCGCGATCGGCACGCCAAGACCCGAACCCGTCATCGCGGTGAACAGCGCCGCAACCTGCGTCGGCTGGCCCAGCGCCGCCGTGGCAATCACTGCCATGCCGGCCATCGCTCGCAGCAGGCCCGGCGGCAGCATGGTCCAGTCTTCGCCGAAATGAACCCCCGCCAGCCCCAGAAACAGGACCAACGCGGCCACCGGCGCCACCACCCACAGCAGCGCCATCGCGGCCGCCACGGCCAGATAGAGCACCAGCACCAGCGCCAGATCGCGGCTACCCAGGCGCAGTGCGCCCGCCGCCAGCGACAGATCGCAGGCGCCATGCGGCAACCCGCCAATCAGCATGACCGCCACCGCGCCAGTCACCACCGGGCTGGCCAATGCCGGCCACCATCCCTCTTGCGCAGCCGCACCACACAGCATTGCCGCCCCGGCCAGAAGCCAGAACGACGTGCGCACCTGACCGGCGGGTGCCGGCCAGGTGCGCGTAGTGGTGCCATCAACGCCGTCGCCGGTAGTGGCGCCGGTGCGGGTAGCACGCTGCATCAGGCAGCTTCGATGTTCGATTTGCGCTTGGCGATGTTGAAAATCAGCACGCCGACCACGGCCTTGGCGATCAAGTCAGCCAAAGTATAACCGACCTGGATCGTCGTCGTGGCGTCCGCCCCGCTCAGATGCACATACGGTGCCATGTACACGATCGGGTAGAACCCCCAACTGGCAAACGTCAGCAGACGGGCCTGTTTGACCAGACCGCGTGCCGCTTCGGGCTGACGATCGATAGACGCGCCCAGGCCGCTGAACAGCTGCCACACAATATAGACAAACGGGATAGCCGACAGCGTGCCCCACAGCGCGCGAGTCGGAATGTCGGTGGCGATTTCACCGGGGTAGCCCAGCACGATCATCAGCGCGGCGGCAAACCCGAGCGTCAGCGCCTTGTTGGTGGTTTCTTTCTGATCAAGCCGCATGACCAAAATCAGTTCAACCAGCAACAGTGGTACAGTCAGCAGCCAGTCAACGTAGCGATAGGCGTCATTAAAGGCATAGCCGGTTGCCTGAACGATGCCATTCCTTACATCGAATGCCGCCTCCCAGCTGTTAAAAATGCGCAAATAATGATATGCGGCAATGAATGTAACGATACCAGAAATCGTGACTGCAGTGCGATATGGCGCCGCAACATCATTCCTGCTTATCCAAAGAAAAAGTGTTGTCGCCGCCATAGCGGCAAAGGTAAAAGAAAATGCATTGTAAACTAACGAGTATTGAAACAGACTTATACCTTGCACAACAGACCTCCAGTAAGATGATTCCAAATAAACTTATGTGGGTGTAAGCTCGATCGGCGCTTTTCGACAAATCTACAATGTGGCATTAAGGGAACCATACTTCCTTAAGGGGCAAAATTTTTGCTGCACCGCAAAATTGCTCGCCAGCCGTTGCAGGGCGGCTGCACGATCAGGCGCGCTGCATGACGCTACGGCATGGCGTGGGTACCAACGGTCCTGCCCAACCGCACCACGCGGCCATGCAAATGCGGGCTTGAAGCCGGTCGCGAACCGCCTTAACCTCTCGATTAAGAGAGGAAACGATGATGTCTGACCTGGAAGCTTTTCGCGCGGAAATCCGCGCCTGGATCGACGCCAATTGCCCCGCCGAAATGCGCGCTCCCGTGCAGGATGAGGACGATATTTGCTGGGGCGGCCGCAATTTCGTGTTCAAATCGCCGGCGCAACGGACCTGGCTCGAAACCTGCGCGGACATGGGCTATACCGTGCCCGACTGGCCCAAAGCCTATGGCGGGGCAGGGATGAGCCCGGCCCAGGCGAAAATCTGGCGCGAGGAAATGGCGCATGCCGGCGCGCGCCTGCCGTTGTCCAGCTTTGGCATCTGGATGCTGGGCCCGGCGCTGCTGAAATTCGGCACCGAAGACCAAAAGGTGCATTATCTGGGCCAGATCGCCCGTGGTGAAATTCGCTGGTGCCAGGGCTATTCGGAACCGGGATCGGGGTCCGATCTGGTGTCGTTGCAGACTTATGGCGAAGATCAGGGCGACCATTGGGTGGTCAATGGCCAGAAAATCTGGACGAGCTATGCTAACAAGGCCGACTGGATTTTCTGCCTGGTCCGCACCGACAAGGCCAACAAATACCAGGGCATCAGCTTTTTGCTGTTCGACATGACCACGCCCGGCGTGACCACCAAACCGATCAAGCTGATCAGCGGCAATTCGCCATTCTGCGAAACGTTTTTCGACAATGTCGTGGTGCCCAAACACCAGATCGTCGGTGAACTGAACCGTGGCTGGGATGTCGCCAAATACCTGCTGGGCCATGAACGCGAAATGATCTCGGGCGCGGGCGGCGGTGATCGGCTCAATGCCATCGGCGCGGTGGTCAACCGCCACGGCGGGATCGACAATCCGGTGCTGCGCGCCGATCTGGCGCAGTTCGACATCGACGCGCTGGCGTTTGCGGCGATGGGCGAAAAGTTTCTGGATGAGGCCAAAGTGGGCAAGGCGCATCCCGCCCAGCCCAACATGATGAAATACGCCGGGACCGAACTGAACAAGCGCCGCCACGAATTGCTGATGGCTGCCGGTGGATCGACCGCGCTGGAATGGGACAGCGCCGCCACACGCGGCGGGGCGCCATCGCGCAACTGGCTGCGCACCAAGGCCAATTCGATCGAGGGCGGCACCAGCGAAGTCATGCTCAACGTGATTTCCAAACGCATCCTGGATCTGCCCGGCGCGTAAGTCTTTGCCCGACACTAACGTGTCGGGAAGTCGGCACCGGCCCGCTCCCCGCGACGAAGAACACGAAAACGTCCGGGGGACGTTTTCGCTGAGGAGCCGACCACCCATAGGGTACTGTCGTAGGGCGGTCGGGTGGGGGAGCAGGCCGGTGCCGACTTCGACAACAGATCGATCAAGCCATTTCAGCGGAGGGACCAATGCCGCTCTACCATACCGAAGACCAGGCCATGCTGGCCGATACCGTTACCGGCTTTATCGGTGAACATGGCGCGATAAAGCCGCAGTTGCGCAGCCTGCGCGATGCCGGCGATGCGGCAGGATACGATCCCGCGCTGTGGAAACAGTTTGCCGAAATGGGCCTGACCGGGATTCTGGTGCCAGAGGCCGATGGCGGGCTGGGGCTGGGCCATGTCGAGGCCGGGATCGTGCTGCGCGAGGTGGGCCGCAACCTGACACCGTCGCCGTTCCTGTCGACCGCGGTGATCGGCGCCAGCGCGCTGGTGCACGGGTCCGACGATATCAAGGGGCGCTATTTGCCAGGGATTCTGGCGGGCGACACCGTGCTGGCGCTGGCATTGGACGAGGGCGCCAAACACCGCCCCGAACGCATCGGCCTTCGCGCGGAAAAGGCCGGCAACGGTTTTCGCCTGACCGGCGTGAAAAGCTTTGTGGTGCACGGGCCCAGTGCCGATGCGCTGATCGTGGCCGCGCGCACGGCCGGCAGCGACGGCGATGACGACGGCATCACGCTGTTTGCCGTGCCGCGCGATGCCGCAGGGATCGGCCACAACGCGGTGCGGCTGGTCGACAGCGCGATCGCCAGCCACGTGCGGTTTGACGGAGTGGAAGTCGATGGCGGGGCGGTGATCGGCGCCATCGATGGTGGCCGCGCACTGCTCAACGCGCTGTTGGCGGCCGGGCGGGTCGGCGCGGCGGCGGAACTGACCGGGGTGGGCAGCGGGGCGTTTGCGATCACCACCGCCTATCTGAAGACGCGCAAGCAGTTCGGGCGCCTGATTGGCGAATTTCAGGGGCTGCAGCACCGTGCCGCGCACCTCTATTCCGAACTGGAAATCGCCGATGCGGCGGTGATCAAGGCACAGCAATTGCTCGATGGCGGATCATCACAGGCCGATGTGATGGTGTCGGTGGCCAAGGCCAAGGCCAGCCGCGCGACCAACCTGGCGGTGCGCGAAGGCGTGCAGATGCACGGCGGCGTGGGGATGACCGATGAATACGATATCGGCCTGTATATGAAGCGCGACCGCGCGCTTGCCGAATTCCTGGGCGATGCCAGCTATCACGCCGACCGCGTCGCCACGCTTTCCGGTTATTGAGGACAGTACAATGGATTTTTCCAAACTTTTCAGCCTTGAAGGCCGCGTTGCCGTGGTTACCGGCGGGTCACGCGGGATCGGCGCGATGATTGCCGAAGGGTTCCTCGATGCCGGGTGCGAACGCGTCTATGTGACCGCGCGCAAGGCCGAAGTGGTGGCCGAAACCGCCGCACGCCTGGGGTCACGCTGCATCGCGCTGCCCGGTGACATTTCCACCACTGCCGGGATCGAAGCACTGGTTGAGGATCTGGCCACGCGCGAAACCCGGCTCGACATTCTGGTCAACAATGCCGGCGTGGCCTGGGGCGCGGAATTTGAAGACTTTCCCGAAATGGGGTGGGACAAGGTGATGAACCTGAATGTCAAAACCCCGTTTTTCCTGACTCAGAAACTGTTGCCGATGCTGAAGGCGGCGGCCAGCGAAGACCGCCCGGCCAAAGTGATCAACATCGCGTCGATCGATGGCCTGCGCATCAATCCGTGGGAAACGTATTCGTATCAGGCGTCAAAAGCGGCGGTAATCCACCTGACCAAACGCATGGCGGCGCGGCTGATCCGCGACAATGTGGTCGCCAGCTGCATCTGCCCCGGCGCGTTCCCGTCGGAAATGAACAAGGCGGCCAAAAACGCGCCGGAAAAATCGGCGCAAGGCATTCCGTCACGCCGCGTCGGCACGATCGAGGATATGGCCGGCGGGGCGATCTATCTGGCCAGCCGGGCGGGCGATTATATCGTCGGCACCCCGCTGCCGATCGATGGCGGCATCGTCAACGGCTGGATCCCGAGCGACTTTATCGATCCGACCGGTCACTGATCACGCGGGACCAGCGTAATCATCCACACATCGGGCGGCGCGTTGATCCGCAACGGTATTTCTGATGCCGCGCCCAGCCCGGCGCCAATCACGATGGTGTAATGCGGGGTGTGCACCAGGCCGCAGCGAAAGCGCGGATCAAAGCGCCGCTCTCCGGAAAATGGGTCCCACGAATTGTCCCACGGCCCGAGCAGTATCTGCCCGCAATGGGTATGCCCGGCCAGCACCAGCGCGACGCCAGCGGGAACTGCGTGCGGGTCGGGCGGGGCATGGCTCATCAGCACCGGCACCCCGCCCAGTTCGATCGCGCTGGCCATGATTCGTGGCGCGATCGGCCGAAGCAGATGATCGTATTCTTGCCCGATCAGCGTGATCGGCCCCAGCCGGACCGCGCGGTTGGACAGCACATGGGCATGCGCGCGGGTCAGCGCTGCGGTGACTTCGCGGGGGCGGGTATCCACGTCGTGGTTGCCCAGCGATGCCCAGACGCCCAACGGTGCCTGCAGCCGCGACAGTGGCGCCACAAACGCCTCTGCATTGAACCGCTTGCTGTCGGGTACGCCGCCATTGACCAGATCACCTGCGATAAGCACAGCATCGGGGGCTTGCGCGTTGATCTGGTCAACAATCCGTTCCAGCCGGCTGGCCGGCATGGCCCAGTTGCCCACATGGATGTCGGACACCAGCGCCAGCCGCAGCGGCGGCGTGCCGCGCGGGAATCCATCGACGATCAGCGTGACCCGCCGCACCACCGGATCGGACCGCGCCATGATCAGGCCCCACCCAGCCAACCCGGCCAGCGCCAGCACCAGCAGCGCTGCCACCCTGACAGCCAGATGGCGCCGCCGCAGCGGGCGCGAACGATGCGCAAACCTTGCCATCACGCCTATCCGCGCGTCAGTTCGCGGACAAAATCGATCAGCCCGGTCTGGCGGCGGCGTGACATCCGTTCGGCGGCCAGGATCTGCTGCACTTTGCCAAAACAGGTTTCGACATCGTCGTTGACAACGACATAGTCATAGCCATCCCAATGGCTGATTTCGGCCTGCGCACGGGCCATGCGCGCGGCAATCACCTCTGCACTGTCGGTACCGCGCCCTTCCAGCCGGCGGCGCAGTTCATCCAGGCTGGGGGGCAGGATGAACACGCGGACCACGTCGGCCTCGGCCTTTTGGTGCAGCTGCTGCGTGCCCTGCCAGTCGATATCGAACAGATAGTCGCGGCCAAGCTTTAACCCGGAACGGATCTGGCCCTTGGGCGTGCCATAACAATTGCCGAACACCCGCGCCCATTCGTAAAATTCACCGGCCTCAACCATCGCGTCGAACGCGTGTTGTGTAATGAAATGGTAATCGCGGCCATCGACTTCGCCGGCACGAATCGGGCGGGTGGTGGCCGATACCGACAGGCCAAGGTCGGGTTCGGCCAGCAGCAGTTTGCGCGCGATGGTGGTTTTGCCGGCGCCCGATGGCGACGACAGGATGAACATCAGCCCGCGCCGGTGCAGCGAATCGTGGGCAGCGGGGGATTGCGGGGTGCCTTCGGTCATCGGATCAGTCCGGCTTGTCCGATGATGGCGCGGGTTTGGCCGCTGTGGCTTCGGCCGCTGCCGCGGCCTTCGCCCGGCGCCGGTCGCGCAAAGTCTTGGCGATCAGCCCGCCGGTTACCAGAATGGCACCCGGCACCGACCGGCGCGCGACTTGCGTCAGGATCGTGCCGACCACCATTTCGGCAACGGTACTGCCGCGAAACGACCGCGCCTGTTTGACCGGCCTGCCGCCCAACAGCCCGTGTTCGACCCCGCGCTGCAACAGGTTCTGCCCTGCGCGCAGCACGGCATCGGCCATTACCATCCCCAAAATCGGGGGTATCACCGGCGCCGGATTGTCATCGGGGGCCGCGGTATTGGGGGTCTTGCCCGGTTTTTTGCGAAATATTGCCATGCACGGTGCCTTTTGCCGGTTGGCCGCCCGAAGCAATCTATTTCTTGCGCCCGAAATCGATGGTGACCACGTTCGACCCGTCATCGGCGACCGCGGCCGGAGTTTCGGGGCTGTCGTTTTCGGCGTTGTCGGGAATGTCATCGTCCAGATCGTGCGCGGCCTGGAACTGCAGCCCGAAATCGACCGCCGGATCGACAAACGCGGTGATCGCGCTGAACGGCACCACCAGCGTGGTCGGCACCTGGTTGAACGACAGTCCGACGCTGAACCCGCTGTCGGTAACCTTCAGATCCCAGAACTTGTTCTGCAGGACGATGGTCATTTCGTCGGGAAACCGTTCCTTCAGCCGCACCGGGATCGATACTGCCGGCGCGCCGGTCTTGAACGTAATATAGAAATGGTGGTTGCCGGGCAGCACGCCGCCACCTGCCTCAACCTGGCCCAGCACACGGCCGACGACCGCGCGCAGCGCCTCCTGCACGATTTCGTCATAGGGGATCAGGCTGTCAGGGGCGTCGGTCATGGCCACGAAATGACGCCGCCAGGGCCAAGGGTCAAGCACCGATTGCAGATATTCGCCATACTGCGCAGACGGGTTACCCCATTACACACCCGATTGATTTGCCGGTTCCTTTGCCTATAGGCGTTACCCCATGCGCACCGCCACCATCGCCCGCACCACCGCCGAAACCGATATTGCCGTCACGGTCAACCTTGACGGTACCGGCCGCTATGACGTGTCGACCGGGATCGGCTTTCTCGATCACATGATTGAACAGTTCAGCCGGCATTCGCTGATCGATGTGGCTTTGCGCGTGCGCGGCGATCTGCACGTGGATCAGCACCACACCACCGAAGACAGCGCGATCGCGCTGGGGCAGGCGATCCACCAGGCGCTGGGCGACAAAAAAGGCATCGCCCGCTATGGCGACGTGCATGCCCCGATGGATGAGGCGCTGGCCCGCGTGGCGCTGGATATTTCGGGCCGCCCGGTGCTGGTCTGGCAGGCCGCGTTCACGCAGCCGCGGCTGGGCGAAATGGATACCGAACTGTTCGAACACTGGTTTGCCTCGCTGGCGCAGGCGGCGGGCATCACGCTGCACATTGCCAACCTGTATGGCAGCAACAACCACCATATTATCGAAGGCATCTTCAAGGGCGTGGCCCGCGCCATGCGCGCCGCCGTGGCGATCGACCCGCGCAAGGGCGATGCCGTACCATCGACCAAGGGTCAGCTGGGTGGCTGAGGTTACCGCGCTGATCGATTATGGCGCGGGCAATCTGCGGTCAGTGGCCAATGCTCTGCGCGCGGCCGGCGCAGAGGGCGTGGTGGTTACCGCCGATCCCACCGTGGTGCGCGCCGCTGATCGCATCGTGCTGCCTGGCGTCGGCGCCTTTCGCGCCTGTATACAGGCTTTGCGCGGGGTTCCCGGGCTGGTTGAGGCGATGACCGAACGGGTCCAGGTCGGTGCCGCGCCGTTTCTGGGCATCTGTGTCGGCATGCAATTGCTGGCCACGCGCGGGATCGAATTCGGCACCACCGACGGGCTCGACTGGATTGGCGGCGAAGTGCGGCAGATCCCGGTGACCGATTCCGCGATCAAGGTGCCGCACATGGGCTGGAACGATGTCGCGCCGCACCGCAACGCCCTGATCGAGCCGGGTGAGGCCTATTTTCTGCATTCCTATCACTTTGTGCCCGATGCCGGCGCCGATATCGCGGCGATGACCGACCACGGCGGCGGGCTGGTGGCGGCGGTCGCGCGCGACACCGTGCTGGGGGTGCAGTTCCATCCCGAAAAGAGCCAGCAGTACGGCCTGTCGCTGCTGGCGCGTTTCCTCGCGTGGAAGCCTTGATCGTGCCACCCACCACCCCCGCACCCCCGGCCCAGCCGCCCACAGGGTACCTTCAATGGGCGGCTGGGCCGGGGGTGCGGGGTGGTGGGTGGCGCTTTTCACTCTGTGCAACGAAAGCCTGAATCATGATCGTTTTTCCCGCCATTGATCTCAAGGGCGGCCAGGTTGTCCGGCTGGCAGAGGGCGATATGGCCCGCGCCACCGTCTATGGCGATGATCCGGCGCACCAGGCACGCCTGTTTGCGCAGGCCGGCAGCCAGCATTTGCACGTGGTCGATCTGGATGGTGCGTTTGCGGGTGAGGCGCGCAACCGTGCGGCGGTTGAAGGCATTCTTGAAGCCTTTCCGGGGCATGTCCAGCTTGGCGGCGGCATCCGCAACAGTGTTGCGGTCGATGGCTGGTTTGATCTGGGCGTGTCGCGCGTGGTGATCGGCACCGCCGCGCTCAATGATCCGCAATTTGTGCGCGATATGGCGGGCGCCTATCCGGGCGGCATTGTCGTGGCGGTCGATGCGCGCGACGGTATGGTCGCCACGCACGGTTGGGCCGAAGTGTCGGACGTGGCGGTCGCCGACATGGCGCGCCGGTTCGAAGACGCCGGGGTCGCCGCGATCCTGTTTACCGATGTGGGCCGCGACGGCCTGCTGAAGGGCTGCAATATCGAAGCCACGCTTGACCTGGCCCGGGCAACGCGCCTGCCGGTCATCGCCAGCGGCGGCGTGAAGGGGCTCGACGATATCCGCATGCTGAAAATCCACGAGGTTGACGGTATCGAAGGGGTGATTACCGGCCGCGCGCTGTATGACGGGCGGCTGGATCTGGGCGCCGCCATCGCCATCGCCGAAAAGGCCTGATTGCAACGCCATGACCGTCCGCATCCGCGTTATCCCCTGTCTTGATGTCGCCAATGGCCGCGTGGTCAAGGGCGTGAACTTTGTCGATCTGCGCGATGCCGGCGATCCGGTCGAACAGGCGCGCGCCTATGATGCGGCCGGCGCGGACGAGCTGTGTTTCCTGGATATTTCCGCCACCCACGAAGGGCGCGGTACCTTGCTCGATGTCGTCGCGCGCACTGCCGAGGTATGCTTCATGCCGCTGACAGTGGGCGGCGGGGTGCGCACTGTGGCCGATGCGCGCGCGCTGCTGCTGGCCGGCGCGGACAAAGTCGCGGTCAATTCCGCCGCGGTCGCACGCCCAGAACTGGTGCGCGACATTGCCGAAAAATTCGGAGCACAATGCGTGGTCGGGTCGGTCGATGCGCGGCGCACCGGGGCAGGGCGCTGGGAAATCTTTACCCATGGCGGGCGCCAGTCCACTGGCATCGATGCGCTGGCCCATGCCGTGCGGCTGGCCGAACTGGGCGCGGGCGAATTGCTGGTCACATCAATGGATGGTGACGGCACGAAAGGTGGCTATGATCTGGAACTGACGCGGATGATCGCCGATGCGGTGCCGGTGCCGGTGATCGCCAGCGGCGGGGTCGGCACGCTGGATCACCTGGTCGCCGGCGTCATCCATGGGCATGCCAGCGCAGTGCTGGCGGCATCGATCTTTCATTTCGGCACCCATGCGATCGCCGACGCGCATGCTGCACTGCGCGCAGCCGGATTGCCCGCGCGCGGCTAAGTGGCGTTAACGGGAGTCCGCCTGTGCGTATCCTTTCGGGACGACGCGTTAAGCTTCCTTTGCGAATCATTCCTTTGCGCCTATGGGGCGGCATGACCTTGCGCCCTTCATCATGGCTGGCTGCCTTGTTCGCGCTTGCGGGATCGCCGCTGCTGGCCAATCCGGTTGCGGGCGGCGGAACCGCGGTGGATGAACCCGCCGCAATCGCGCTGCTGGCGCTGGGTGTGGCCGGGCTGATGATCGGCCGGCACGTGGCCAAGCACCGGGATTAAGAGCACAAACCCCGGCCGGATTGGGCTTGACGCAACAATGCGCGCCCTTCATGGCGCGTGTCCATGGACCATGCCGCTATCCTTTCCCGGCTTGAACAGGTGATCGCCGCCCGGCGTGGGGGTGATCCCGATGCCAGCTATGTCGCGCGGCTGCACGCCAAAGGGCTGGGCAAGATCGCGCAGAAGGTGGGCGAAGAGGCGACCGAAACGGTGATTGCCGCGCTGACCGGCGACGCGGCCGAACTGACCGGCGAAGCGGCGGATCTGCTATTCCACCTGCTGGTGCTGCTGGGCGCGCGCGACGTGCCGATCGGCGCGGTGCTGGCCGAACTGGCCCGGCGTGAAGGCATGTCGGGGATCGATGAAAAAGCCAGCAGGAGCGCGTGATCATGGCGGTTGATGCAACGCAGGCCTATGACGATCAGAACGTGTTTGCCAAAATCCTGCGCGGCGAAATCCCCGCGCGCAAGGTTTATGAAGACGACTGGGCGCTGGCGTTTCACGACATCAACCCGCAGGCGCCGACGCACATCCTGGTCATTCCCAAGGGCGCCTATGTCAGCTGGGACGATTTTTCGCACCACGCCGGCGATGCCGAAATTGCCGGTTTTGTCCGCGCGGTGGGGCAGGTCGCGCGCAGCGCCGGGCTGGTCGCGCCGGGCTATCGCCTGCTGGCCAACACCGGCACCGACAGCCACCAGGAAGTGCCGCATCTGCATGTGCATATATTTGCCGGTCGCCCGCTGGGACCGATGCTGGCGCGCTGATCTTTTTTCGCAATTGCACACGTCTTGGTTAAGGCAAGCTTGCCCTGACTTGCCCCGACCGGCTAGTAAGTGATGATGCACGCCCCCCTTCCGCCTGGCGGCTGTTTCGACGGCACGCGGCACCTGTTTGCGGTGCGGGTCTATTTTGAAGATACCGATCTGTCGGGCGTGGTCTATCACGCCAATTATTTGCGCTGGTTCGAACGCGCGCGGTCGGACATGCTGCGTTCAGCCGGGATCGACCAGCGCGGTGCGCATGATGCCGGAAACGGGGCCTATGCGGTGACCGACATGACCTTGCGCTATATTGCCCCCGCACGGCTGGATGATGCGGTGCTGCTGGTCAGCCGGGTGATCGCGGTCACGCCCGCCACCTGCCGGTTGGCGCAAGAGGCGTGGCGCGATGATCAGCTGTTGTGTACCGCCACGTTGCGCGTCGCATTTGTCGCCCCCACCGGCCGACCGCGCCGGCAACCGCCCGCGTGGGTCGATGCCTTTCGTGCGCTGATCGACGCTGACTTGTCCCCGATCCCATCCGACCAAGGACCGAACACTTGACCATGCTGCTTCCCCTGCTTGCCGCCGGCGCGATCGGTGCGCCGATCCGGCTCAATCCCGTAGAATTGTTCCTGCACGCCGACGTGGTGGTAGAGGCAGTGATGGGCGGGCTGTTGCTGGCATCGGTGTGGGTGTGGATGATCATCATCGGCTTTGTCGTGAAAATGGGCATGATCACGCGCGCCTGCCGCAAATATGAAGAGGCGTTCTGGACCGCGCGCGATATCGACGCTTTTCAAAAGGAACAGGGCAAGCGCGACATCCCGACCGCGCGCGTGGTCGCCGCTGCACTGGCCGAATGGCGGCGGTCGACCGCGGGCAAGACCATCGACCGCGATGGCACGCGGCAACGGCTGGCGACCGCGATGGACGGCGCGGTAACGGAGGAAACCGACCGGTTGGCGGCCCGGCTGAACTTTCTGGCAACGGTGGGCACGGTCGCGCCGTTTGTCGGCCTGTTCGGCACAGTCTGGGGCGTGATGGACAGTTTTTTCCGCATCGGCGCGTTGCAGAATTCATCGCTGGCGGTGGTCGCGCCGGGAATTTCCGAGGCGCTGTTTGCGACCGCGATCGGCCTGGCCGCGGCGATCCCGGCGGTGGTTGCCTACAACCGCTTTTCGCACCGGGTGAACGGGTTTGAATCCGGGCTGTTCCGCTTTGCCGACCGCTTTCACGCCACGCTCAGCCGCGAACTGGAACAATAGGTGGCCATGGCCACAGCATCGGGGCGCGGCGGGCGCCGGCGGCGCGGGCGGGGCCGGGCCGCGCCGATGTCGGATATGAACGTAACCCCGCTGGTCGATGTCATGCTGGTGCTGCTGATCATTTTCATGGTCACCGCGCCGATGCTGACCGCCGGGGTGCCGATCGATCTGCCCGACAGCAAAGCCGAAGCGCTGAAAGAGGAACCGCACGCGATCACCATCAGCATGGACGGCGCCGGGCGGGTGTTCCTGGACAATGAGGAACTTGCGCCTGGTGAGATGGGCGACCGCCTGGCATCGGTGGTGCGCGATGCCGGGGCCACACTGCCGGTGGTAACCTTGCGCGCCGATCAGCATCTGGATTACGGCAAAGTGATCGCGGTGATGGGCGAACTGAACGCGGCCGGGTTCAAATCGATTTCGCTGGTCACCAACGGTTCAGTAGAAGCGCCATAGGGCCGCCGGCGATGGATCACGCTCCGCCATCCGGGTTTTCGCGCGAAGACGGGCTGGGCCTGTTTGTCGCGGTGGCCGCGCATGCCGCGGTGATCGTGGCGCTGACGCTGTCGCCACTGGGCCGTCATCCGGAACCGCCGCCGCAACGCATGGTGGTATCGTTTGCGCCCGCCATCGCCGACCAGTCCGCATCGCCCAAGCCCGATGCGCAAGTCCAGCCCGATCTGGCGCCCACGCTGGGGGAACCGCCGCCGGCCGACAAGCCCGAGCCGGTGGCGCCGCCCGTGCCCGAACCGGTGGTTGTGCCCAAACCCGTGCCAAAGCCGGCGCCGGTGCCCAAACCGGTGCCAGCGCCCGTGCCAAAGCAGGTGCCAAAGCCCGTGCCAGTGCCAAAGCCTGTACCCAAACCGGTGCCCAAGCCATTGCCCAAGCCCGAGACAAAGCCCGAGGTGAAGCCCACCCCCAAGGCAGCGGCCAAACCGGTTGCAAAGCCTGCGGGCGGGGAGCCCCACGCGCATCCGGCGCCCGCCAGACCGACCGGTGGCAGCAAGATCGACGACAAATTCCTGGCCGGTATCGCCGGGGCGACCAGCCCGGGCACCGACAAGGTTTCTCCCGGTGACAAAGTCGCGCAAATATCCGCCGCAGATGTGCGCAGCGCGATTTCAAAACAGATCAAGCCGCATTGGGCGGTCCCGCAGGGGGCGGACGCGGAAAAACTGGTGACGGTGATCACCTTTGTGCTGAACCCGGATGGCAATCTTGCGGAACAGCCTGAATTGTCATCGCAAACCGGCGTCAACGATGCCAATCGTGCACAGGCACAGCGCCATATCGAACTGGCGATAAAGGCTATCCGGCAGGCTACACCTTTCAAACTGCCGGCGCAGGTCTATAACCAGTATCGTAAATTTCAGTTCCGTTTCGATCGCACGACATCGCAATAGGATAGGGCCGAATCATGACATTCTCTGACCAGCCCGTTTTCACAGATCGGCATATGCCGCCCGCCGCCATCGCCCCTCCCCTCAGGGAAGGGGTTGGGGAGGGGTGTCCGACGCGCGAATTGTCGCGCATCACATCGGCGTCGCACACCCCCACCCAACCCTCCCCCTGCAGGGGGAGGGCCAAGCCGGGATTTGCGGTCGCGTGGCTGGCTGTGACCTTGGCCACGCTGATCGCACCACCGCTCGCCTTTGCGCAAGCACAGCCAGCACCCGCCGCTTCCGCCCCGGCGCAGGAACAGGAGGTCTTGACCGGGTCGGTCACCGACGACAGCGCGTGGCGCGATCTGGGCATTGCCATCCCGACATTTCCCACCAACCAGCCGGTGGCGACCAGCGCCGAGGGCGGCAATACCGAGGCGCTGGGCCGCAATCTGGCGCGCGTGGTCTATGGCGATTTGAAAAACAACGGGCTGTTCAAACCCACCGGGCCCGATGCGCTGCCCGGGATCGGCTATGCCGAAGTCGCCGCGCCGGCGTTTGCCGGCTGGCGCGCGCGATCGGCCGAAATGCTGGTGCAGGGGTTTGTAAAGGGCGGCGCCGATGGCCGGCTGACGGTTGGCTGCTATTTGTATGACGTCGCGCTGGGGCAGGAACTGATGCGCCAGGGCTATGTCGTCAAACCCGAAGAATGGCGCCGCGCCGCCCACAAATGTGCCGATATGGTCTATGCGCGGCTGTCGGGGGAAAGCCCGTTCTTTGATTCCAAAATCGCCTATATCGCCGAAACCGGGCCCAAGGATCATCGCCGCAAACAATTGGCGATCATGGATTCGGATGGCGCCAACCACCGCTTTGTTACCAATGGCCAGGCCACCGCGCTGACTCCGCGCTATTCACCCGATTACCGCCAGATCGCCTATCTCAGCTATGTTGACGGGCGCCCGCGCATCTATGTCTATGATGTCGGCACCGGCCAACAGCGGCTGGTGACCATTGCCAAAGGGCCGACGTTTGCCCCGCGCTGGTCGCCCGATGGCAAATACATCCTCTATTCGATGGCGCTGGCCGGCAATACCGACATCTATCGCGTGCCCGCCACCGGCGGCGAATCGGTGCGGCTGACCAATGTGCCGGGGATCAACGTCGGCGGCAGCTATTCACCCGATGGCCGCAAGATCGTGTTTGAAAGCGATCGTTCGGGCACCCAGCAGGTGTACCAGATGAATGCCGACGGCACCGGACAACGCCGCATCAGCTTTTTCGGTGGTCGCGCGGCCACCCCGGAATGGAGCCCGCGCGGTGATCAGATCGCGTTTACCTGTATCTGCGGCAATCTGCGCATCGCGGTGATGGACCCCGATGGCCACAATTTGCATTATCTGACCGACAGTTGGCAGGATGAGGCACCGACCTGGTCGCCCAACGGCCGGATCATCCAGTTTTTCCGGACCGAGCGCAACAGCGGCCGCACCGGCATCTGGCAGGTCGATCTGACCGGGCGCAACGAACGCCGGTTGAAAACCCCGGTCGATGCGTCTGATCCGTCATGGGGCCCGGTACTGCCGTAATATTGTGCGATGCAGTAATTTTCACGCTTTCCATTTGAAATTCACCCCGGACCAATGCACTTTACCGGTACCGTCCTAAGGAGCTGACCTTATGCCCCGCCACCGCCTTATTGTCCGCGCCGCCACTGTGTCGCTGCTTGCCGCCAGCATGGGCCTTGCCGGCTGTGCCAGCACTCCCAAGGAATTGCCGCCGCAGCCGGTTGCCGCCAGCACCACCACGCGCGAAGCCCCGCCGCTGCCGCCGCAGCCGCAGCCGATCGGCCCGGTGCCCGGCAGCCAGGCCGATTTCCTGGCCTCGGTAATTTCCGACACCGTGCATTTCGAAACCGACAAGTACATCATCGATGGTGAAAGCCAGGGTATCCTGCGCAGCCAGGCACAATGGCTGGCGCGTTATCCCAACCGGTCGGTCACTATCGAAGGCCACTGCGACGAACGCGGCACGCGCGAATACAACCTGGCGCTGGGCGAACGCCGCGCCAATGCGGCCAAGAACTATCTGGTTGGGCTGGGCGTCGATGCCGGCCGGGTCAGCACCGTCAGCTATGGCAAAGAACGCCCGGTGGCGCTCGGGTCGGATGAGGCGGCCTGGGCTCGCAACCGCCGTGCGGTGACGATTACCATTAACTAACCGGATTTGCGGCGGGGCGTGCGCATTTTATCCCATGCGCACGCTCGCACGCTTGACCTTTGCCCCCGGCATGGGCTTGGGTTCATGACATGACGCGCGCAACACGAACGAATGATTGGGGATTCCCGCGCTGGCGTGGCTATGGCACCGGGCGTGATGCAAAGCCGTTGCGGATGTGCGACCGTTCCGGTTGTGGTGAGCCGGGCAATTGCCCTGCGCCAAAATCCCCCAATTCGCCCGAACGCTGGTATTTCTGCACCACGCACGCGGCCGAATACAACGCCGGGTGGAACTATTTCGAAGGGCTGGACAAGGAAGAGGCGGCGCAGCGCGAACACGCCGAACGCGACCAGACCTCTGGCTATCGCCAGTCGGGCTGGGCCGAATGGGGCGGGTCGGGCGATGGCAGCCGCAGCCGCGATGAAATGCGCGCGCTCGAAGTGCTGGAACTGGACACCGACGCCGATTTTGACGCCGTGCGCAAGGCGTGGCGCACCCGCGCCAAGCTGGTCCACCCCGATGTGCGCCCTGGCGACGCCGCCGCGGCAACCGAATTCCAGCGCCTGCAACTGGCCTATGAAGTCCTGCGTGCCGCCGAAGAGCGCCGCAGCTGGAAGGGTTTTCAGACGGAGGCCTGACGATGATCGAGCCGGGAAGCGGGCCGGGCAAGACAGTGCGTGCAGCGGGAGCGGGGCGGATCGTCACGTTGGCGTTGTGTATCGCGGCATTGATGGTGCTGTGGCAGGCGCTGCCCCGCATCGATGCCTGGCTGGCCGGCACCGGCGCAACCGGCCCCCGCACCGTTACGCCGCGCGGCGACCTTGCCAGCGACGAACAGGCAACGATCCGCCTGTTTGAAAACGCGCGCGGATCGGTGGTGTCGATTTCCACGTCTCAACTGGTGGAGGATGTCTGGTCACAGAATGTCTATGCCGTGCCGCGCGGCACCGGATCGGGGATCATATGGGATGATGCTGGCCATGTGCTGACCAATTTTCACGTGATTCAGGGCGCGTCAGAGGCGACCATCCGGCTGGCGGATGGTCGCAAATTTCGCGCCAGCCTGGTCGGCACCAGCCCCGATCACGATATCGCGGTGCTGAAAATCGGGGTCGCGTTCCGCCGCCCGCCACCGATCCCGATCGGCACCAGTCGTGATCTGAAAGTGGGGCAAAAGGTGTTTGCCATCGGCAATCCGTTCGGGCTGGACTGGACACTGACCAGCGGGATCGTGTCGGCGCTGGACCGGTCGTTGCGTGGCGAAAATGGCGGTGAGGGGGGTAGTGGCGGCGCAGTGCAGCACCTGATCCAGACCGATGCGGCGATCAATCCGGGCAATTCGGGCGGGCCGCTGCTTGATTCAAGCGGACGGCTGATCGGCATGAACACATCGATCTACAGCCCGTCGGGCGCGTCGGCGGGGATTGGCTTTGCCGTGCCGGTCGACACCATCATGGACACGGTATCGCAGATCATCGCCGCGAATTAACCGGGCTGATGGCCGGCGATGGCTGCGTCGAGCAGGCGTTCCACCCGTGCCGCATCGGGAAACCCTTCGGCGATCCAGCGATCCTCTACCGCGCGCAGCAGCCGCGCGACATCGGGCCCGACCTTGATCCCGCGCGCGACAATCGCGCCGCCCTTCAGTGGAAACGCTGGCGCGGTCCAGTCTGCCAATGGCGCGCACGATGCGCCGGCCAGCAACAGGCGGTCGGTGGCCTCGGTCATGCCCAGGCGATAGGCCAGCGCGCGCGCATCGCCGGGTTCACCCTCACGCCCCGCTGCCAGGCTTAGCCGTTTGCGTTGCGCCAGCGACAGCCGCAGCCGCGCCGCGACCGCTTCGGCCAATGCCGGATCGGCGGGCAGCAGCGCAGACAAGCGCCGCAGCGGATCGGGCCCCTGGCCTTCGCGCAGCTCGGCCGCGATCAGCCGGGGCAGGGCGGTCGGGTCCACCGCTTCGGGCAGGATCTGCGCCAGCACGCCCAGCTCTGTCATCCGCGCCACGGTCGGGGCGGGATCGGGATGGGCCAGCAGTCGCATCAATTCCCACCCCACGCGTTCGCGCGACAGGCCTTTCAGCCCCGGCGCCAGCACGGCGCAGGCCGCCTCGGCCACGGGATCGGCGGGCAGCGCGCCATAGCGGGCCTGGAACCGGAAATAGCGCAGGATGCGAAGGTAATCTTCGCGGATGCGCGCCTCTGCATCGCCGATAAACCGCACGCGGCGTGATACGAGATCGCCGCGCCCGTCAAAGAAATCGGTAATCGCCAGGGTACGCGGGTCGGCATACATCGCGTTGATGGTGAAATCCCGCCGCGCGGCATCCTCGTGCCAGTCGCTGGAAAACGCGACCGTGGCATGGCGGCCATCGGTTGAAACATCGCGGCGAAGCGTGGTGATTTCCACCGGCCCGCCAGGCGTGACCGCGGTTACCGTGCCATGCGCCAGCCCGGTCGGTACCACGCGGATGCCGCCGGCCTTCAGCCGCGCCATGACCACATCGGGCAACAGGCTGGTGGCCATGTCAAAATCCTTTACCGCCACCCCCGCCAGCGTGTCGCGCACCGCCCCGCCAACCCAGCGGCACACGCCTTCGCCTGCGGGGTCCAGCACGTCGACCAGTGCGGCCAGATCGGCACGCCGGGTCCATTCGGCCAAAGGCAGGATCGTCGGCAGCGCGGTCATCCCGCGTTGCTGCTGTGCCAGGCGATGCGATGCGCCAGATTGGCAATGATCCCGCCGGTCACGCCCCAGATGCGATGCCCCGACCACAGGATTTCGATATATTCGCCGGCGTTCCCCCGCCATTCGGCCTGCTGGCGCGTCTGGTTGGCGGCATCCAGAATGTACCCGAACGGGGGTTCGAACCATTGCGCCACTTCGCCCGGATTGGGGGTGATCGCGATATCGCCCGGCACCACCGCCAGCACCGGGGTGACGTCATAGCCGGTGCCGGTGCGGAACAGGTCGGTTGCGCCCACCACGCGTACTTGCGCGGGATCGATGCCCAGTTCTTCGTGTGCTTCGCGCAGCGCCGCCTCGATCGGGGTTTCGCCCGCGTCGATCTTGCCGCCGGGAAACGCGGCCTGCCCGGGATGCGCGCGCATGGTGGTCGGGCGCTGGATCATCAGCACCCCGGGGCCATCGGGATGGCCAGGCCGGTCGGTGACCGCCACCAGCACCGCCGCGGGCCTGATCGCCATGCCAGGCGGGGATCGCCAGTCGCGCCACGGCGGAATACTGTCCTGCGCGTGGCCATGCGCATGCAGATGCGCCAACCGGTCGAACAGCGCGTCGGTCATGCGGTCTGCGCCGCCGGGATCAGCGCGAACCGTTCACCCCCGCTGACCACCTGCAGCGCATCGGGCGCCGACCGGGTCAGCGCGTGATCGATCAATTGCGCATAAGTGCTGCGGTTCAACCGCGCCTCTGTACCGTGGCGCACACCGAGATAAAACGCGGGCACATCGGGCGTGCCCGCGACGCGCAAGGTATGGTCTGGCCCCGCCAGCACGATGTCATCGGTGTTAAGCCGGAACGCCAGCACGTCTGCGCCGGTATCGTCGTGGCGCAGCGACATGTCGGTGGCCACGAACGCCGCATCATCGACCGCGATCGTCAGTTTTTCAAACGGCGTGACCAGATAGTGCTGGCCGGTGTCATCGCGCGTGAGCAGCGCGGAAAACGCGCGCACCATCGCCGGGCGCGAAATCACCCCGCCATCGTGAAACCACCGGCCATCGGCGGCAATCCGCATCAGGCTGTCGCCGGTCTGCGCGGGCGTCCACTGGTCCACCGCCGGCAGCCGTCGCGCGGCGACCGCCTGGGCCAGTTCGGCCAGGCTGAGTGACGCAAGATCGGGCGGGGGTTCATAGGGCATGCCGAATGCCCTGCCAGATCAGATCACCGTCGCCAAGGGCCCAGCATGCCCTGTTGGGGCAAGATCAGCGGATTGGCGGTGCGGCACAGCAGGCGGTGCGGTTCGAACGGCCCCGGCAATTGCCAGCCACCGGTGTGCGTGTTGGCAAATCCGAAAAACCGGCCGTAATAATCGGGATCGCCGATCATCACCTGTGGCAGTGGCGCGCGCGGGTCGATCGCGGTCAGCGCCGCGTGCACCAGCGCCTGGCCATAGCCCAGCCCCTGTTGCGCGGGCAGCACCGCCACCGGGCCGACCATGATCATCGGATGCGCGCGGCCCTCGGGATCGGTCAGCGCGACCGGCCAGCACTGAATTGTGCCCGCCAGCATGTCTTCGCCATCGACCACCGCAAACGACAGACCGGGCAGCCATTCCATCCCTTCGCGCACTTTATAGGCAGTGCGCTGGTGCCGCGCCGGTTCGAACGCCGCATCGAGCAGCGTTTCCACCAGCGCGGGATCGACATCGGCAAGCGGAATGATCGTGGACAAGGGTGCGGGACTTTCCGGAACAGTGAACTGGTTGGCGGCGGTAGCGGTGAAGCCCGCACACCGCAACCATATCAGCTTTCGGCAAAGGCAAACGGTGCCGCGACCCGCCGGTAATCGTCGGGCAGGATTTCGCGGCCCAGTGGCGGTTCGGCGCGGGCGGTGCATTCGGCGCGGTTGCACAGCCGGCAGGTCATGCCGATCGGGGTGGTTGCCGGTGGCGTTTGCGGCGCCTGTGCATAGATCAGCCGGTCGGCATGTTCGGCGGCGCAGACCAGCGCGATCGCGCGCATGGCGCTGGGGCGGTCATAGGCCCCACCGCCGCTGGTGACCGTGCGCACGACCGAAAAAAACCGCTGTCCATCGGGCAGTTCCAGCCATTGCGTCAGGATTTCGCCGGGAAAGCGGAATGCGGTGTGCAATGTCCATAGCGGGCATCCGCCACCATGCGCGGCAAACGGAAAGCCCGCACCATCCAGCCGTTTTGAGACATTGCCGGCGGCATCGACGCGGATGAAAAAGAACGGCACGGCAGATTGCCCGCTGCGCCCCAGCGTGGTCAGCCGGTGGGCCGCCTGTTCAAACCCGACGCCAAACAGCCCGGCCAGCGCGGTAATGTCATAGCGCCGCGCCTCTGCCGCGCGGGCAAACCGGTCATAGGGCATGATCATCGCCGCCGCGCCATAGCCGGCCAGCGCGCGCCGCACCAATTCCGCTGCGGTATGGCTGACAAAGCTTTGGCCGCGCACCAGATCGGCGATCTGTGCGCGCAGCGCGGTATAGGTGATGTGCAGCGCGATCTGCCATTGCCGCGCGCTGGCCGTCAGCGTGTCGTCGATCAGCAATTGTTCGCCATGCCGGTCATAGCGCCGCAGTGCGCCCATCATCACCTCACCCGGCAAAAACCGCACGCGCACGCCCTGCTGGCGCAACCAGTCGATCTGCCCGCCGGCGCGGGCGATGTCATCGGCCAGTGTCTCTGCCGCGCTGTCGAGCAGGGGGAAATGGTTGCGCGATTGCGCCAGAAAGCGCCGCGCATCGCCCACCGCATCGGCCGCCGGATCACCCCCGCCGCCGCCTTCGCGCAGGCCGGCCAGCGCCTGCTGTTCACGCGCATAGGCGGTGTGCAACCGCAACATCGCCTCTGCCACGCCGGGAAAGCTGGTGGCGATATCGGCCACTTCCAGCGTGGTCAGGTCGATTTCGGCAAAGATCGGGTCCTTCAGCATCACGGTCAGCCGATGCGCGTAATCATCGCGCTCGTCCGCGGCCAGTTCGCTCATGTCCAGCTTGTAGGTGCGCGCCAGCCGCAGCAGCAGGTCTGCCGTCAATGGCCGCTGGTTGCGTTCGATCAGCGCGACGTAGCTGGGGGAAACCGCCAGGTCATCGGCCATTGCCGCCTGGGTCAGCCCCAGTTCGCGGCGCAGGCGTTTGATGCGCGGGCCAAGATAGAGCGGGCGGGCATCGGCCATCGGGTGGTCTCCAGCGTCATTGTTTTACCGCGATTTCCGGGCCGCCGGATGATGCCATCCGGCTTGAAATCGCTGAGGGGTCCAGAACTGCACAACTGTACAAGCATTTTTTGTAAAGTTTGACAACAAGACTTCGCGGGGACTCCCGCACTGCCGTGGCGCGGCCTAGGTGCGGTGCAGCAGCAGCCGGGTAAGCCCGCGTTGCGCTTGGCTATCAGGACGTGATCACAATGACATATTCGCAGACCATCACCGACGCACGCGCCGCCATCGGTTCTTTCGGACAGAACTGGGACGGCATCCAGCCCGAATCCGCCGCACGCATGCGGCTGCAGAACCGGTTCCGCACCGGGCTGGACATCGCCCGTTACACCGCAAAGATCATGCGCGCCGACATGGCCGCCTATGACGCGGATACGGCGAAATACACGCAGTCGCTGGGGTGCTGGCACGGCTTTATCGGCCAGCAGAAGATGATCGCGATCAAGAAGCATTTCGGCACCACCAAGGGCCGGTACCTGTATCTGTCGGGCTGGATGGTCGCCGCGCTGCGCAGCGAATTCGGCCCGCTGCCGGATCAGTCGATGCACGAAAAGACCAGCGTGCCCGCGCTGATCGAGGAACTGTACACGTTCCTGCGGCAGGCCGATGCGCGCGAACTGGGCGGGTTGTTCCGTGAACTCGATGCGGCGAAGGCGGCCGGCGACGCGGTCAACACCCACCGCCTGCTGCACAAGATCGACGATTATCAGACGCATATCGTGCCGATCGTCGCCGATATCGACGCCGGGTTCGGCAATGCCGAGGCGACGTATCTGCTGGCCAAGAAATTCATCGAAGCCGGCGCCTGCTGCATCCAGATCGAAAACCAGGTTTCCGATGAAAAGCAGTGCGGCCACCAGGATGGCAAAGTCACCGTGCCGCACGAAGACTTTCTCGCGAAAATCCGCGCGGTGCGGTATGCGTTTCTGGAACTGGGCGTTGATGATGGCGTGATCGTGGCGCGCACCGACTCGCTCGGCGCCGGCCTGACCAAGCAGATCGCGGTCACCCACACCCCAGGTGACATCGGCGACCAGTACAACAGCTTCCTCGATTGCGATGAAGTCGATCCCGCCAATGTGGGCCACGGTGACGTGCTGATCAGCCGCGATGGCAAGCTGATGCGGCCCAAGCGGCTGGCGTCAAACCTGTTCCAGTTCCGCCCTGGCACCGGTGAAGACCGCGTCGTGCTCGATTGCATCAACAGCCTGCAGAACGGTGCGGACCTGTTGTGGATCGAAACCGAAAAGCCGCACATCGGCCAGATCGCCGGCATGGTGAACCGCATCCGCGCGGTCGTGCCGCATGCCAAGCTGGTCTACAACAATTCGCCCAGCTTCAACTGGACGCTCAACTTCCGCCAGCAGGTTTATGATGCGTGGGCGGCCGAAGGGCACAACATGGCCAACTATGACCGGTCGCGGCTGATGAGCGTGGATTATGACACCACCGATCTGGGGATCGAGGCCGATCTGCGCATCCGCACCTTCCAGCGCGATTCAGCGCGTGAAGCCGGTATTTTCCACCACCTGATTACGCTGCCGACCTACCACACCGCGGCGCTGAGCACCGACAACCTGGCCAAGGGCTATTTCGGCGAAGCCGGCATGCTGGCCTATGTCGAAGGCGTGCAGCGCCGCGAAATCCGCGAAGGCCTGGCGTGTGTGCGCCACCAGAACATGGCCGGATCGGACGTGGGCGATGACCACAAGGAATACTTCGCCGGTGACGCCGCGCTGAAGGCCGGCGGCGCCCACAACACCATGAACCAGTTCGCAGCCTAACAAGCAGGAGAGAAAACCATGGCCGAACCCCAACGCGCCCGCGCCGTCCTGTCTACCGAGGATTTCAAACTGATCCGCGAAGCCGTGCTGCATTATATCAAGCACATCGAAGACACGCCGGAATCGGTAAAGTTCTCAAACCTCTATCACCGCCTGGGCAGCGCGCTCGGCCGGTAACAACACAACCAAGGTTCCTGGGGAGGAAGGAAGACCCCGCAGTGCCAGACGGTGCTGCGGGGTCTTTTTTGGCGAACGCCGCACACCGGGCGGCGTTCAGAGTCATGTGGCTTTGATCACTGGTTGGCGGAGGAGGCAAGGTCAATGGCAGGTCGATGCCAATGCGGCCGAGGCCCGTCAGTTTTGCGCAGGTTTCAGCACCCCCGCGACATCGGCCAGGTTGCCGTCATTGGGCAGTGGCGCGATGCCAAGCACTTTGGCCATCAGCGGATAGACATCGACATTGGGAAATGCCGCCACGGTGGCACGGGCGCGGAATGCCGGCCCATTGGCGATGAACAGCGCGCCCATGGCGGGATCGTGGATGTCATAACCATGCGCGCCCTTTTCGCCGCCGGGGTGGAATGCCTGCGCGCGGGTGCGTTCGTCGCGCGTCATCGCCAACCAGCCGGTGGCGACCTGGCACATGACATTGGGCACGCGTGCATTGGTGCCGTAATGCAGGTCGGCGGGCATCGCCGCCTTGTCCCAGCAGTGCATATGCGGTTGGTTGGCCAGCAATCGCCCACGCGCAGCCTTGCCTGCGCGGGTGTGCGGGATGGCCACGCCCACCACAGTGCCATCGAACACCACGCTGACCGCGCCAAGGTCGGTCACATCATCCAGCACCACCAGATTGTCGGCGCCCACCGCGGCCATGCCGTGATCGGCGACAATCATCAGGTTGGCCGCCAGCCCCCGCGCATTCAGCCCCGCCACCAGCCGCGTGACCGCACCATCGACCGCGGTGATCGCCGCATTCACCTGCGGCGAATCCGGGCCGAAATTGTGCCCGGCACTGTCAACCGCTTCAAAATACAACAGCGCCAGCCGCGGGCGCTGGTCCACCGGCAGGTCCAGCCAGCCCAGCACGGTATCGACTCGGTCAAACGCTGCGATCTTGCGATCATAGTCCTGAAACAGGCCGGGGCGCGTGCCCTGGTGCGCGACGGCCACCCCGGGCCAGAACATCACCCCGGTGTGCAGCCCGGCGCGTTCGGCGGTGACCCAGATCGGCGTGTTCTGCGCCCACCATGCATCCTCCTTGCTGGCCATCGAAAAAGCACCGGGCATCACCGCATCGCGGAAACTGTTGTTCACGATGCCATGATGATCGGGATAGAGCCCGGTCACCAGCGTGGTGTGATTGGGAAACGTGACCGAGGGAAACGCCGGGATCATGGCATCGGCACGCACGCCGCTGGCGGCCAGCGCCGACAACATCGGGCTGACCCCGCGATCCAGATAATCGGCGCGGAAACCGTCGATCGACACCAGGATCAGTGGCGCCGGATCGGCGTTGTGCGATGCCGCCGGGTCGGCGTGCGCCGGCGCGGCGATCATAAGCAGCAGCAACACAGCCGCACGCACCACATTCGCCATATCGCTCCCCCTCGATCCGTGTTCGCGAACGAATGCTACGCGGGTGCGGTTGCATCGACAAGTCGGGCCGGCAGGGCAGGTGGGCGCCGACCAAGCCATACTTGTGTGGCTATCAGTTTTTCTGGGATGCAAAACCCAATCGAAATGATAGAGATTAATGTGTCGGACCAGCGATGATCCCTCTCCCCGTCGCTGGCCCGGCAGCCTCTCCAGTGGTTTTGACAAAAAGGGACTATGTTCAATGGCACGCAAACCTGTTGTTCCGTTGGGTCATCACGGGTTGGAACGCCCGGTGCCGCGCCTGCCGCACCCATCATGGCGGCGGGCGGTGGCAGGTGGCGATGGTCACGGCCACCCGCCGCTGACCGCCGATGATTTCTGGACCCGACTGGGCGCCTGAGCGCGGGGGAAATGATGAAGACCGCGCTGATCATTCGCCACGTGCCCCGTGAGGGCGTGGCCGGCTATCGCGCTCCGATCGAGGCTGCGGGCTATCAAGTCGATCGCATCGATGTGTGCGACCCCGATTTTTCCCGTGCCGATCTGGTCGCGCCCGATCTGGTGATCATGATGGGCGGGCCGATGGGGGTTTACGAACAGGCACAACACCCGTGGATCGCCTGCCAGATGCGGCGGCTGGCACGGCGGCTGGCGGCAGACCGCCCCACGCTCGGCGTGTGTTTCGGCGCGCAGATGATCGCCGCTGCGCTGGGTTCACGGGTCTATCCCGGCGGCACCCGCGAAATCGGCTTTCACCCGGTTACCGTGCACGATCCCGACAGCCCGTTGCGGCATGTGGTGGATGTGCCGGTGCTGCATTGGCACGGCGATACCTTTGATCTGCCCGCCGGCACGCAGTTGCTGGCGTCCAGCGCGGCCTATCCGCACCAGGCGTTCCGGCGCGGGCGCAATCTGCTGGCGCTGCAATTTCACGGCGAAATGGACGAAGACCCGCGGTTTGAACAATGGCTTGAACAGGGCCCGCACGACATTGCCGCCGCCGGCCACACCCCGTGCACCTTGCGCGCGGCGCATGAAACGCATGGGCCTCGCGCGGTAACCGCCGCCCGCGCGATGATTGCGGAATGGCTTACCGGGTTAGCTTAACGCATCGCGCCAACGCGCCATGCGGTCGAGCGCGTCGTGCAACATCGCTGCCGGTTTGGCATGGCACAGGCGCAGGATGTGGCGCGGGGCATCGTCGCCTTCCCACAATGCCGACAGCGGGATGCTGGCAACGCCGGCCTCTGCCACCAGCCGTTCGGCCACCGTCCGGTCGTCCAGGCCGATGCCACTGGCGGCCAGATCGATGCAGGTGAACCAGGTCGCCGCCGCGGGCAGCACGGCAAACCCGCGCGACGCCAGCCCGGCGTTGAGCACATTGCGCGTTGCCGCCCAATCCGCCACTTGCGCCGCGATCAGGCCGGGATCACCCAGCCCTTCGGCCACGGCCCATTGCAACATCGGCGGGGTGGTAAAGGTCAGGAACTGGTGCGCCTTGGCCAGCACTGCGGCCATTGCGGGCGCGGCGATCATCCAGCCGACTTTCCACCCCGTCGCGCCAAAGATCTTGCCGGCGGACCCGATCTTTACCGTGCGCGCGGCCATACCCGGTTCGTTCAGCAGCGAGGCATGGGTCTGCCCGTCAAAGCGCACGGTTTCCCACACCTCGTCACAGATCACCAGCAGGTCGTGCGTGGTGGCAATCGCCGCCAGCATCGCGCGGGTGGCGGCATCCATCACCGTGCCGGTGGGGTTGAGCGGATCGTTGATGATCATGGCGCGCGTGGCCGGGCCGATCGCGGCCAAAATCGTCGCGCGGTCATAATGCCAGTGCGGCGGACGCAGCGGCACCAGCACCGGCACCCCGCCGACCCGGCGCACCAGCGGGGCATAGGCATCATAGGCGGGCTGAAACAGCAGCACTTCATCACCCGGACTGACCACCGCCAGCACGGCGGCGGCAATTGCCTCGGTCGCGCCAGAGGTCACGATGACCTGTTCGCGCGCCAGGTCAAGGTCCTGGTAGTGGCGATAGAATGTGGCGACCGCATCGCGCAGTTCGGGAATGCCGGCCATCGGCGGGTAATGCTGTGACCGTTCGGCCATGGCGCGCGTCACCGCCGCCGACAGCGCGGCCGGCGGTGGCGAATCGGGAAAGCCCTGGCCCAGATTGATCGCGCCATGCGACCGGGCCAGCCCCGACATGTGTTCAAAGATGGTGGTGGGCAGGGCGGTATAGACCGGGTTGAGCGCGTGCATGGTGTCAAACTGGCGGATTGGCGGGCGCGGCGCAACGGCGGATTTGTGACATAACCTGTCACCGGCATTGTAACATTTGCGCGGCAACCGCGCGGTCGCGATTCCTGCCCGGGCTGTCGCTTTGCCGTGATTGGTGTCAGCCGTTCATCGTCAATTCAGCATGGCTTTGCGCCGACCTAAATTGTTGCCGAAGCCTGTCGCGGCGCTCGGTAAACATACGCATGCATTGGGTTTCTGTGACTGACGGTCGCGATTTTCTGGTGGTGATGCACATTGGCCACAGTCATGGCGCGGGGCAAAAATAATGCCCGGATTTCGCGCTATTCCATGCGTCGCCGGCCATCGCAAACCCGGCGCAGGCTGTCGTGCGGCACCACAATTGTCGTCAAACTACCGTCAAACTGCCGCCGTTTTGTAACAATCGGCGCCTAGCGGCTCGGTCAACAAAGACAGTTCATACCGCAACCCACGGGAAAATTCTTATGCGCTCATCCTCCGCTCTTCGTCTACAGCTGCTTTTGGGCACTGCGCTGTTTGCCACCATCCTGACCCCGGCGGCCGCCATGGCCGCCGCCGATGCACCCCCGGCTGCTGCAGCCGCGCCCGATGGTGACAGCGCACCGATCCCCGAAATCGTGGTCACTGCCACCAAGCGCGAAACCAACCTGCAAAAAACCCCGATCGCGATTTCGGTGCTCAGCCCGTCGGTGATCGCCGATCGCCACGTGCAAAGCCTGATGGATCTGGCCGACGGCGCGGTACCATCGCTGCGCATCGCCACGTTTGAAGCGCGTCAATCCGCACTGACCATCGGCATTCGCGGCATCGTGCCGTTTGACGCCAACCAGACCGCGCGCGACCAGGGTGTCGGCGTCTATATTGACGGCATCTATCTGGGGCGCCAGCAGGGGCTGAACGCCGCATTGTTTGATGTGGAACGGATCGAAGTGCTGCGCGGCCCGCAGGGCACGCTGTTCGGCCGCAACACCGAAGGCGGCGCGCTGAGCATCGTGACCAAGGCCCCCACTGGCAAGTTTGGTGGCACCGTGGTTGCCGGCGCCGGCAATTATGGCAGCCACAGCGGTGAAGTGCACCTCAATCTGCCCGAATATGCGCATATTTCGGTCAAGATGGATGGCGTGATCCAGCATCAGGACCCCACCACCCGCGATCCGCTGGCCTCGTCGATCGGCTGGAACGCCTACAACCGCGTTGGCGGCCGCATTTCGGCACGGTGGAAGCCGATTGACGGCTTCACCGCCGATTTCTCGTTCGACAAGGCAAAGGACGAAAACACCCCGTTCTACAGCCAGCTGGTCAATTACAACCCGCTCGGCCGCACGGTTGGCGTCTATACCGGCAACGTGCTGGGCGCGCCCGTCGGTGGTACTTGCACGCCGAAGTGCATCGCGCCGCTGGCACCGCTGGTTGGCGTCCACGCTACACGCCAGGACGTGGCCGATGTCGGCGTGCCGCAGCAGTACAGCGTCGATCAGACCCAGGGCGTCAGCGCGCGCCTGGCATATAAGGTTTCGTCCGGGCTGGAACTGCGGTCGATCACCGCATGGCGCCGGGTTGAAACCAACCAGTGGGACAATTCGGGTGGTCCGGAACGCGTTCCCTTTGTGCCCAACGGCAAATTCAGCCGTTACAGCCTGTCGGATCTTTATCAGAGCCAGTTCACCCAGGAATTGCAGGCAGTCGGCAGCCTGCCGCAGCTCGATTACGTGGCCGGCCTTTATTATTTCAATGAACAGGTGCGCGAATCCGCCGCCACCCCGTCAACCAACACCTGGAACGCGGATGGCACTGCCTATACCATCAACAGCCCCAACGTGATCGGCGCGGTCACCTCGGGCAACCAGGGGTGGGAATATGGATCACGCTTTTTGCAGCGTGCCAGCCAGGCCCGCACGCGCAGCTATGCTGCGTTTGGCCAGGCGACCTATTCGCCCGACTTCGCCAGCCAGTTGCACCTGACCGTGGGTGGCCGTTACACCAAGGACAAGCGTGACGGCGTGCTGTACATGGTGTCGGGCGTATCGACCAACTACCTGCTCAGCTATGACAAGGGCCGGTTCGATCCGCTGGTGGTGCTGGCCTATGACGCTGCGCCGGGCATCAATTTCTATGGCAAATATTCGACCGGTTTCCGCGCCGGTGGCGCCAACGACCGTTCGTCGAATTTCCAGCCGTTCGGCCCAGAGGCGGTCAAGGCCTATGAAGTCGGCGCAAAGCTGGAAATGCTGGATCGCAAGCTACGTGTAAACCTGGCCGGCTATGTCATGGACCGGTCGAACACGCAGGTCGATTTCGACAATGTCGATACAAACCAGTTCCTGCCGGGCACGGCGATTGCCAACCCCAACTACAACCTGCACACCGAAAACACCGCAAACGCACCGGGCAATTCGAAAATCCGCGGGTTTGAAGCCGAAGTCACCGCACGGCCGATCGACAACGTGACGCTGGGCGCATCGTATGCCTATACCTACACCGACATCCCGGTCACGGCGAACCCCAACCCGGGTCCGACGTTCGGCCTGCCGACGCAAGTGTTTGTGGTCTATACCCCGCGCAATGCTGCTTCGGCCTATATCGATTACAGCCTGCCGATCGGTACCGCCGGTACCAATGTGCGCGTTCACCTCGATGCCAACTACGCCTCATCCAATTACAGTTTTCAGTCTGAAAACGTGAAGGCCGATGCCAGCTTCATCGTCAACGGCCGCATCGCGCTGGCCGATATCGCGGTCACCGACCGCAACACCGTCACGCTGTCGGTGTGGGCCCGCAACCTGTTGAATGAAAGCCATATCTATCGCCGTTCGGCGGCCAATGCGGCCACCCTGGGTGATTACGCCAACTTCAACACGCCGCGCACCTTTGGCGCCGAAGTCCGCGCCAAGTTCTGATCGCGGTGTACTGACGACCAATCGGGCGGGGCCGCGCACACACGCGCGGCCCCGCCCTTTTTTTGTGGCTGGCATCCCGGCGTGGCGCGGTATAGCCGCTGCCAGGCGCCGGTGGGCGTGGCGCACAATGGTGGAGGCACGGGGCAATGGCACAGCAACATATAGTCGGCATCCTGCGCAGCCGGGCACTGCTGCTGGCGCTGGCGCTGATTGGCACTGCCCAACCGATCCGTGCCCAATTGCCACCCCCGCCGATTGTCGGCGGCTGGCAGGTGGTTGATCACCCCGACCAGGACCCTGAAGTGCGGGCCGCGGCACAGGCGCTGGTGGGACAGCTGCCGCTGCGGCATCATCGCCTGCGCGCGGTCGAGACGGCGCAGCGCCAGGTGGTGGCCGGCACCAATTTCCGCCTGGTCGTGCGCGTTGCAGGCCATGGCCGCTGGTCGGCCGTGGTGTGGCACAGACTGGATGGCACTTATGCGGTGGCCGATGTCCTGCGGATACGCAGTCGCACGTGGTGATGGTCCTGCCTGGTAACGGCAGTTCAATAAAAACAATGTCTTGGTTCACTACTTGGGCCGCAGAGCGCGTGTCTTTGACCGATTGCGCCACCGTGCCTGTTCCTGCCTATACATTTGCAACATGATGTGATTTGCTTGTGTCCTGATAAGAACAGCGCAACCAGCCTGTTCACCGGGGGAACTTGCACATGGCTCAGGTCAACATCGACAGTGCCTCGCTGATTGCGCGGGCAAAGGGCATCTTGCTGAAACCTGCCGACGAATGGCCGGTGATCAAGGCCGAAACCACATCTTCGGCGGCGATTTTCACCGGCTATGTCGTACCGTTGGCCGCGATCGGCCCGGTGTGCCAGTTCATCCATGGTCAGCTGTTCGGCATCGGCATGTTCGGGTTCAGCTATCACCCCGGGTTGATCAGCGGTCTGGCGGGCGCAGTGGTGTCGTATGTGCTGGCGCTGGTCGGGGTCTATGTGCTGGCGTTGATCGCCAATGCGCTGGCGCCCAATTTTGGCGGGCAGTCCAACCGCGACAACGCGATGAAGCTGATTGCCTATGGCGCGACTGCCAGCTTTGTCGCGGGGGTATTTTCGCTGCTGCCGGGGTTGGGCGTGCTCGGGCTGCTGGGGCTGTACAGCTTTTACCTGTTCTATACCGGCGCCGGCCCGATGATGGCGGTGCCGCAGGACAAGGCGCTGACCTATACGCTGGTCACGCTGGTCTGCGCGGTGGTGCTGAGCGTGGTGGTCAGCGCGGTCAGCATGCCGGTGGTCAGCCTGTTTGGTGGCGGCGCAATGTCGGGTTCGCTGGGCAGCAATGACGTGACTGGCAAGATCGGCTTGCCCGGCGGCGGCTCGGTCGATCTGGGGCAGGCGAAGCAGGCTGCCGATCAGATGGCGGCAGCCGCATCGGGCAAAAAGACCCCGATCGCTCCTTCGGCGCTGCAAGAACTGCTGCCCGCTGCGATCGGATCATACACGCGCACTGCGGTCGAATCGTCGGCCATGGGCGGGGTCGGCAGCACGGCCGAGGGCACCTATACCTCTGGCAGCAACAGCTATCACCTGAAAGTGGCGGACATGGCGGCAATCGGCGCGATCGCCGGTCTGGGCGCAGCAATGGGCGTAGAGGAAAACAAGCAGGACGCCGACAGCTATGAAAAGACCGGCACGGTCGATGGCCACCTGCAAAACGAATCCTGGAACAAAACATCGTCCAGCGGCAAATTCGGCATGATCGTCGGCAACCGCTTTTCGATCGATGCCGAAGGCTCCGCCGCCAGTGTCGATGATCTGAAGGCTGCCGTCGCCACCATCGACCAGGGCAAACTGGCCAGCCTGGCACACTGATCGGCCACGATTACACTTTGCGCGCGGCAATGATCGCCCCGCCAGTGCCGCGCTGAACCAGCACGGCGCTGGCCAGGCCATCCGCCTGCGCGCGGGGCAGTGCGAACCCGGTTGAACGCCCGCTCCAGTCGCCCAGCCGGACCAGTTCGCGCACCACGTTGCGCTGCGCCAGTGTGCGGCCCCCGTTTTCGCCCGCGCGCACTGCCACGTCTATCGTGCGCGGGTCATAGCGTACCAGCCAGACCGTGGCTGGCGCGACCTGGCCGTTTGCGGCACCCGCGACCGCGACATGACCGGCGTTGATGGAAATCACCGGGGCATCGCTGGCAAAGCCCGATTCCGCCACCGCTGCATTCAGCGCGCGGCGGTCGGCGCCGACCACGGTGCGCGTGCCGTTGATGACAAATTCGGGGGTGGCGACTTCGCCTTTGCCGGCGCGGGCGTAATCCACCTGCCGCGCGGTGAACAGCGGCGAACCAAACGTGTCGGTCCAGCCCAGCCGGTCCCAATAGGTAACCGCAAACGACAGCGCCAGCACATCGCCGCGATTGGCGATGGCGTTCAGATCGGCCTCTGCCGGCGGGCAGGATGAACAGCCCTGGCTGTGGTACAATTCGATCACCACCGGGCCGGCCGTGGTGTGGGTGACGGCGGCGTGCGGCATGGTCGCGCCGGTCGTGGTGGTGGCCGCCACGGCCAGCAGGGCGCCCGCGATCAGCGCCGACGGAATGATGAAGGTTCGTGGGTGCAGCATTGAGCGCGCCTTTGTGCCGGAATGGCCGACCGGATTGATCGGTGCATACCAGACATTCGCGCGCGCACCGGTTTCGGTTACAGCCCCAAGTCTATCGCATGATCAGGGTTGATTTTACTGAACTTAGCCCCTCCCATCAGGGGCTACGGCATTCACACATTCGCTTTTTGTTCGTCATTCCTGCGAAGGCAGGAATCCAGTTTCCACTTTTTTCCAAGACGTTAGGCCGACTGGATTCCTGCCTTCGCAGGAATGACTATGTTCTATAACATATTGATTTCAGAATATTCTTGCGCGCACATTGCGATGTGTGAACCCGGTAGCCCATCAGGGGAGGGGTTGGGGGGGTGTCCAACGCCCGCGATGGTGCGCCTCATAAGAGCGTCGGACACCCCCACCCAACCCTCCCCCTGAGGGGGAGGGCTTAAAGTTCTGGCGTTTCACCAAATATTGTCAGAGCTTACCCCAGCGCGGCCTGTTTCTCTTCGGCCAGGCGGTCCAGCTCCGCGCGGCTTTTGCGGGTGGAGGCGGTTTTCAGCTGGCCACAGGCGGCATCGATGTCGCGCCCGCGCGGCGTGCGGATCGGCGCCGAAATCCCCGCGTCAAACACGATGTCGGAAAAGCTGCGGATGCGTTCGGGGGTGGAACATTCATAGGGCGCGCCGGGCCAGGGGTTGAACGGGATCAGGTTGACCTTGGCCGGCAGGCGAAAATGGCGCAGCAGCCGCACCAGTTCGCGCGCGTCATCATCGCTGTCGTTCTTGTCCTTCAACATGACATATTCAAACGTGATCCGCCGCGCGTTGGATGCGCCTGGGTATGCGGCGCAGGCGTTCAACAGTTCATCGATGCCGTATTTGCGGTTGATCGGCACGATTTCGTCGCGCACCTCTTTGGTGACGGCGTGGAGCGACACCGCCAGGTTCACGCCGATTTCCTCACCCGCGCGCGCCATCAGCGGCACCACGCCGCTGGTTGACAGCGTGATGCGGCGTTTCGACAGCGCCAGCCCGTCGCCGTCCATCACCACTTTCAATGCGTCGCGCACATTGTCGAAATTGTACAACGGCTCGCCCATGCCCATCATCACGATGTTGGTCAGCAGCCGCCCGTCGGCGCTATAGGCCTGCGCCGCGTCGGCACTGCCGTCATCATCGGGTTCATCCTCCAGCCCGGCCATGTTGCCGCCGGCCTTTGGCCATTCGCCCAGCGCGTCGCGTGCCAGCATGACCTGCCCGACGATTTCGCCAGGCGTCAGGTTGCGCACCAGCCGCATCGTGCCGGTGGCGCAGAACCGGCAGTTGAGCGTGCACCCCACCTGGCTGGAAACGCACAGCGTGCCGCGATCGGCATCGGGGATGAACACCATTTCGTAATCGTGGGCATCGGCCGTGCGCAGCAGCCATTTGCGCGTGCCGTCGGTCGATGCCTGTGCCTCGACAATTTCGGGCCGGCTGATCACGAAACGATCGTTCAGCCACGGCCGCATCGTTTTGGCGATATCGGTCATCGCATCAAAATCGGTCACGCCGCGGTGATAGATCCAGTGGAACACCTGTTTTGCACGCAGCTTTGCCGCGCGCGCATCCAGCCCCGCCACCACGAACAAGTCGATCAGCCCCAGCCGCGACAGGCCGACCAGATCGACCCGGCCATCGGCGCGTGGAGTGACTTCACGGGGAACGGGCACCGGGTCGATATGGCCCGGGATGGTCATCAGGGGTGTTGGCATTCGCGCCCTATAGTCCGCAGCGCGGTTTTTCGCAAATCGTGTGCGTTAACCGCCGGCACAGCCCAGGCTGGCGGCATCCATTGCCGATGCCGCGCCCGCCAGGTGATAGGCATCGCGCATCGGGCGGCCATCGCGGCCCGATGCCGTCACCGCCATTTCGCCATTGCTGCGCAGCGCGGCAATGATCGCGGCATCCACGCGCCGGTCCGGCGCCCAGGCATCGATGCCGGCCTCGGTCAGCGGAAATTTCTGCCCGTTGATGGTTAGGCTTACCGGCCTGCCCGGCGCCGGCGTGCGCGACAGCCGCACGTGCACTTCACCCCGGATGCCGCGCCGGGGCCAGTTGGCCACGGTCACATAACCCTGCGTTTCGCGGCGCGTGCCTGGCATATCGATCGGCATGGCGATGGCATAGCAGCGCGGCACCGCAGAATCGCGAAACGCGCCCCAATCGTTCCACATCCCCAGCCGGTCGCGCGCGCACGCCGGTTGCGCGGCGGCAAGCGCCAGCGGCACCAGGCACCAGCGCCTCATTCGCTCACCATGTCGCGATAGGCAACCACATCGTTGTCGGTGGCGATCCACAGGCCATCCTGCACCGCCGTTTCCGCCGCCGCCGCCATCGCCAGTGCCGCAGACAAAGGCCCATACATCAGCGTTTCGGCCACGCCGCCCTCGGCACTGTCCGACAGAAAATACAATCGCACGGTGGCGGCATCGTCGGTCGTGCGCATCAGTCGGGCACTTCGCTATCAGGCAGCCGCTTGCCCGCCAGATCGCGCACGGCGCGGTCCTTGTCCGCTGCCGTGGCGCGGCGTGCGGCGCCGGTCTGGCCATGCAACGCACGGTTTTGCGCGGCGGCCTGTGCCGCATCGGCACGGGCGCGGGCCTTGCGTGCCACGCGCAGGTTGATCACCTCTGCCATCAGGCGTGTTCCGTCCCTTGCGTGCTGCCATAGACCACCGTTTCGGCGCCCGCTTCGATCATGGCGATTGATCCCTGCACCAGCGATGGCGCAATCGGCACGCCCAGGTCACCATGCACCGGATACCCCGCCATCATCCCGCGCAACACCCGGCTGGAAATGCCGTGCATTACCACCACATGGTCGCCCGGCGCCGCGCCCGGCCCGGCCAGCCAGCGCGCCAGCCGCGCGGCAATCGCGGGGTAATCTTCACCATCCGGCGCTGGCCGCAACAGATGGTCGGGCAGGCGGATCGGGCCATGCTCTGCCTCAACCGCGTCATAACTGCGCAGACACCACGATCCCATGTCGATTTCGCGCAGATCGGGCGTCTGCTGCGCGGCGAACCAGTCGCTGCCAATCGCTTCGCCGATCAATGCCAATGTCTGCAACGCGCGGCCGGTGTCGGACACATGCACATGCACCGTGGGGCGGGGGCCCAGCTGTTCCAGCAGCGCCTGGCCCATGCGCGTCGCCTGATCACAGCCCAGTCGGGTCAGCGGGGTGTGGATAGTGTTCGATTGCAGGCGGCGCGTCTGGTTATAGACCGTTTCGCCGTGGCGCATGATGAAATGGCGGGTCATCGCGGCGGGGTTCCTGCGGGCGGATAGGCAATCGCGATCACTTCCCATTCCTTGGTGCCGCCGGGCAATTGCACCCGGCGCAGATCGCCCACCCGGCTGCCGCGCAGCGCGCGTGCAATCGGCGCGCCCCACCCGATCATGCCGTGGGTGGCATCCTGTTCATCATCGCCGACCAGTGTCAGCGTGCGGCGGTTGTCATCATCATCGGCGATTTCCACCGTTGCGCCAAACAGCACGCGGGTCTGGTCCTCCTGACCCGCCGGATCGATCACCCGCGCCGCCTTCATGCGCTTGGCCAGCCAGGTCAGCTCGCGGTCGATTTCGCGCATGCGTTTGCGGCCATACAGATAATCGCCGTTTTCCGAACGATCGCCATTCCCCGCCGCCCAACTGACGATTTCGACAATCTGCGGGCGTTCAGTGCCCAACAGATGATCATAACGCGCGCGCAGCGCCGCGATGCCGGCGGGTGTGATCGGGTTGCCTTCGGCTTTCATGTGCTCAGCCGGGGTTCGATTTGCCCAGGAAATGGCTCATCGGGTTGGGCCCGCCATAGCTGGCGCGTTCGGGGTTGATCGCTTCATAGACCACCGCGTTTTCCAGCACGTGTTGGACATAGCCGCGTGTTTCCTGGATCGGGATATGTTCGATCCAGTCCACCCATTCAATTTGCCCGGTGCGCGGGTCGCCATTGGCGCGCAGCCATTTGCCGACATTGCCCGCCCCGGCGTTATAGGCCGCCACCGCCAGCGGATAACTGCCGCCAAACACCGACAACAGATGATCGAAATACGCCCCGCCGATCGCCATGTTGAACTGCGGATCGGCAATCAGCGTGGTCGGCAGCGCGTTGGGCGAATAGCTCAGCCCCAGCTTGCCCGCCTGTTCGCCCGCGGTGCGCGGCATCATCTGCATCAGCCCGCGTGCGCCGGCATGGCTGACCGCGTTTTGCGCAAACTGGCTTTCCTGGCGGATGATCGCGTGGATCATCGTCCACGACCGGGTGCGATCGGCCGGCACCGGGATCAGCGGAAAGGCGACGCGGGTAAAATCGTCATAGCCATGCGTGGCCGCCGCCGCGCCGACAATCACGCCCAGGTCGCGCCGACCCAGCCCTTGCGCCAGTTCGGCCACCAGCTGGTGTTGCCCGGGGGTTTCCTGTTCTTCGGCAATCTGTTTGAAAAAGCGGATCGCGGTGCCAAAATCGCCATCGCGCGCCACCTCTTTCACCGCCGCCGTAATCGGCGCGGCGGCAAACCGTGCGCGTTCATCCGGGGTGGGCTGCGGCGGGTTGGCCACGGCAAAGTGCGGCACCGTCTGCCCCACGCGTTCCAGCGCCAGCAACCCGTAAAACTGGTCGGGAAAGCGTGCTGCGGCGGCAAAGGCATCCTGCGCCTCTGCCGCGCGGCCGTTGCGCGCCAGCGCCAGGCCAGCCCAATATTGCCCCTTGGCCTTTACCCCCGGCCCGCGCGCGGCGGCGGCATAGCGGCGGAACAGCGTTGCCGCAGACGGGCCATCACCCTGTTGCCACAGCGCCCGCGTGCCACCCAGCCACATCAGCGATGTGTAATCATCGCGCACCGCATAGCTTTGCCGGCTGATATCCTCACCCGGGGCAAAGGCATCGGCCGCACCCATGGCAATCCGCGCCGTGCTGGCCGCATCGCTCAGCTCCGCCGCGCCGCGCGCCGCCGACAGCAATTCGCTGATCCAGCGTGGCCGGTCAAACGGCTGTGCGGCCAGCATCGGCCGCCCCGCCAGATACATGGCCTCCGCCCCGATCCGCCCCAGCCGGTGCAATTCGCGCGCGCGTGCAAACACAAAACCGGGGTCGGCATCCAGCTGCGCCGCCGGCAACGCCGCTGCTGCATAGGGGTCACCCCCCGCCAGCGCCGCCAGCCGCCCGCGTGCCACCGCGCGCACCGTCGGCGAAGTGGATGCCAGCAACCGTTGCGCCGGCGCCACCGCCCCCGCCCACAACAGCGCATCAATCCGCGCATCATGTTCCGCCGTGGTCAATCCGCTGCCCCAAAAGGTCAGGATCGCGGTTTCGCTGGCGTCGCTCATCACCCCGCCGCGCCATGCCGCATGCGCCACATCGGTCGCCTCCGCCCGGCCCAGCGCGCGCAGCGCCAGCGCATATTGCGCGCGGCCGGCATTGGTCAGCGGCGGGGATCGGTCAAAAAACGCCACGATGGATGACGGGGGCGGGGTTTCATGGTCCAGCGCGGCCTCTGCCGCACGGCGCAACCGGTCAACATCGGGAAAATCGGGATAGCTGGCCACAAACCCGGCATATTCGGCAAAGCCATAACGCGCGCTGCTGGTCAGCGCTTTCCACCGGTCGATGGTCTGCGCGATCGGGCTTTGCGATTGGGCCAGCAATTGCGCGCGCGCGTGGTCCCACGCGGCGGCCTGGTTGTCGGCATCGCTGGCATGGCACGCGGTCGATCCGGCAATGGCGGGAATCAGCAGCGCCAACCTGGCCAGCACGCCCAATCGCTGCACGATGGGCGCCATCCACCGTCCCTCACGCGACGGTGAAGGGCGGATGGCAGCGGTTTGCATCGGCAAACCGGCGGGCAAGGGCATGTCCATGCTGGACATCGGGGGGGGCATCTTCCTATCAGGCGCTTGGGTGCGGGCGCTGCGACGCAGGCCCGCCATTGGTTTATGCCCCAGTTTGAGGAACAAAGTCCATGTTTTCCGGCTCCATTCCCGCTTTGGTGACGCCTTTTCGCGACGGGGCGCTGGATGAGAAAGCGTTTCGCCGGCTGGTGGACTGGCAGATTGAAAACGGATCGTCCGCGCTGGTGCCCTGTGGCACCACGGGCGAAAATTCCACGCTGTCCAATGCCGAACACCACCGCGTGATCGAATTGTGCGTGGAACAGGCCGCCGGCCGCGTGCCGGTCATCGCCGGCTGCGGCAGCAACGACACCATGAACGCCGCGCTGCACATGACTTTCAGCAAAAAGTGCGGCGCCGCCGCCGCGCTGCTGGTCGCCCCCTATTACAACCGCCCCAGCCAGGCCGGCCTGATCGCGCATTTCAGCTATCTGGCCGAACACAGCGATCTGCCGATGGTGCTGTACAACGTGCCCGGCCGCACGGTGACCGACATCCTGCCCGAAACCGTCTGCGAACTCGCCAAGCGCTTCCCCGACCGCATCATCGGCATCAAGGACGCCAGCGGAGACCTGTCCCGCGTCACCGACCACCGCATGGGCATCGGCAAACATTTCTGCCAGCTTTCGGGCGATGATGAACTGGCCCTACCCGCCAACGCCGCCGGCGCCGTCGGCTGCATCTCCGTCACCGCCAACGTCGCGCCCCGGTTGTGCGCCGATTTCCAGGCCGCCTGCGCCGCCAACGATTTCGTCCTGGCCCGCGAACTCAACGACCGGTTGTACCCCTTGCACTACGCCATGTTCGAAGACGCATCGCCCGCACCGCTGAAATACGCCCTGACCCGCGTGCACAACTGGATCACCGACGAACTGCGGTTGCCGCTGGTAACGTGCAGCGCGCCCGCGCGCGCAGCGGTTGATGCGGCGTTGGTGCACGCGGGGCTGGTTTAGTCTGACGGGTGAATTGGGTCCGCGCGCGCGGCATCAGGCAAGCTGTGGCTCCCGCAAAAAAATGCATTCGCGTTATTGGCTGCCAAGACCGCCGGGCTGGGCCAGCCAACCCGGCCCAAACCCCATCAACTCATCGACCACCCATGGCTCGCCGTCAGGGATTGCCCGGTCAGGGCGCTGGTGGGGAAGGCGGCGAAGAACAGGGCGACTTCGGCGATGTCTTCGACCGTGGTGAATTCGCCGTCGACCGTCTGCCCCAGCATGACCTTTTTCACCACGTCGTCTTCGCTGATGCCCAGTTCCCTGGCCTGTTCGGGGATCTGTTTTTCAACGAGGGGCGTGCGGACAAAGCCGGGGCAGATCACGTTGCTGCGCACGCCTTTGGGGCCGCCTTCCTTGGCGATCACGCGTGACAGGCCCAGCAACCCGTGTTTGGCGGTGACATAGGCGCTTTTCAGCGGCGATGCCTCTTTCGAATGGACCGATCCCATGAACAGCACGGTGCCGCCGCCATTGGCGTACATGTGTGGCAGGACCGCCTTGCTGGTCAGGAATGCGCCATCCAGGTGGATGGCCAGCATCTTTTTCCAGTCGGCAAAGGCATAGTTTTCCACCGGGTTGACGATCTGGATGCCGGCGTTGGAAATCAGGATATCGACCGTGCCCCAGGCATCGACCACCGCGGCCACGCCGGCGTTCACCTGGGCTTCGTCGGTCACATCCATCGCCACCGCCATTGCCGCGCCGGGGTGATCGGCATTGATGGCATCGGCGGCGGCCTGCGCCGCGTCCAGCCGCAGATCGGCAATCGCCACGCGGCCATTGGCGGCGGCAAACCGGCGCGCGATGCCCAGGCCGATGCCGCTGGCGGCGCCGGTGATCAGGGATACGGTGTTGTTGAGTTCCATGGTGGGGGGCCTTTTTTGTGGTGGGTGTTGTTTGGGGATTTTGACGTCCCCTTTTAATTCGTCATTCCTGCGAAGGCAGGAATCCAGTTCTGATTTCTCGCCACGCGGTTAGGCTGACTGGATTCCTGCGTTCGCAGGAATGACGAGGTTGAGAGTTGGTGTGTGGGCGGGGGAGGTGGAGGGGCGTTTATGGCTTATTCCAGGTCGAAGGTGACGATGCCGTTTTTGGGCGGCACGCGGTGTTGCCAATGCGGGTTGGCGAAGGATCGTTCGACGTCGGCTTTGCCCGACTGCCAGTGGCCGGTGATGGTCGCGCGTGAAAATTCATAGTCTTTTCCCTGGGATTCATAGTCTTCGGACCGGTTGATCAGGTGCATCACGGTCACCGGCCCGCCGCAGTGGCGCGTGGTCAGCATGCGGTAATCGGGATCATCCTTCAGGCTGTCGGGCAGTTTGGCGGCCAGGCGCGCCAGCGTTTCTTCCAGATCGGCAAGGCGCGTCTGCACATCGGTGTTCAGGCGCGTGCGGCTAGAATAGCGGATATCCTTTTCGCGCTGCACCGCCTCTGCAATCGAACGCGGCATCATCCCGCGCGCGCTGAACAGATCGACCTGGAACACCAGCAGCGGTTGTTCGCTGCGTTCGTCCAGCACGAATTGCAGCGGGGTGTTGGATACGATGCCGCCATCCCAATAGGGTTCGCCATCGATCATTACCGGGGGAAAACCGGGCGGCAGCGCGCCGCTGGCCATCACGTGGTCTGCGCCGATGCGCCGGTCGCGGTTGTCGAAATAGATGAAATTGCCCGACAGCACATTGACCGCGCCCACGCTGAACCGCATCGGGCCATCATTCAACAGATCGAAATCCACCAGTTCGTTCAGCGTTTCGCGCAACGGCGTGGTGTCATACAGGCTGACCGCCTCGGCCGATCCGGGCAAGGCCATGGTCGGCGTGGTCCAGCGCGGGGTGAAAAACCCCGGGATGCCGGTCAGCGCCACGGTGGCGGCGGCGGCATCGTTGAACAGTTTGCGGCCCCAGCCTTCCTGAAACGGCGCGGCGAACGGCACCCGGCTGGATGCGCGGTCCCAGAATGTGCGTAATGCCGCCAGCCGGCGTTCGGGCGGATTGCCGGCGATCAGCGCGGCATTGACCGCGCCGATCGATATGCCGGCGATCCAGTCGGGGTCAAACGTGGCGGCCTCCAGAGCTTCGAACACGCCGCCCTGGTAAGCGCCCAGCGCGCCGCCGCCCTGCAGCACCAGCACGCAGGTTTCGCCGTGGTTGGTGGTGGTCATGGCGGGGCAAACTCCTGAAGCGTGGGTCATTTTGCGCTGCACAAAGTGTACGGGTGATGACCGCGCGTGTCATGGTCTGTTTCGAAAGTCGCTGAAAAGCGACTTTGTGCCACCCACCGCCCCGCACCCCCGGCCCATCCGCCCATTCAAGGTATCCTGTGGGCG
>NZ_JBBATI010000010.1:0-102608 GCF_040398825.1 Novosphingobium sp. | reverse complement strand
CCTCCTCGGAGCCCAACGCAATGTGTGAATCTGCTAGCCCCTGAGGGGGGAGGGGCTCGCAGGGGTCCGACCAACTCTAACCGAGGCGCGCCGCGCGTTCGGCCAGCCGCGCCACTGCGGCCGCGTGGATTGCGGGTGCGGTCACCAGCAGGCCGAACGCGCGCGGATCGCGCTTGTTGAAATCGAACGGCTTGCCAAACGCATCGCTGACTGCCGCGCCTGCTTCCCGCGCGATCAGGCAGGCGGCGGCGATGTCCCATTCATAGCCCCAGCGCAGCGTCGCCAGCAGATCGGCCTCATCACTGGCGACCATGGCGATGCGCAGCGCGATCGAATTGGGTTTGTCGACCAGGGTCAGGTCGGCATCGACGCGGGGCAGCATATCGGCCGGCACGCGCGCACCGGGCAGGGCGTCGCGGGCGCTGGCGATCAGCGGGAGGCCATTGCGGGTGGCGCCGCGCCCGGCGGTGGCGATCCAGAATTCGCCGCGCGCGGGCGCATCCAGCACGCCGATCAGCGCGCGCCCGGCGCTGACCAGCGCCACCGACACGCACCATCCGCTGCGCGAGGCGACAAAATCGCGCGTGCCATCGACCGGATCGACCACCCAGCACAGCGACCGGTCCAGCCGGTCGGGATGGTCGGCGGTTTCTTCGGACAGCCACCCGGCGCTGGGCAGCAGCGCGCCCAGTTCGTGTTTCAAATAGGCATCGACCGCCAGATCGGCCTCGCTGACCGGGTTGTCGTGCGATTTGTGCCACACTTGCGGCGTGTGGCCATGCCCCGGCCAATGCGCCAGCGCCATCGCCCCGGCGGTGCGCACGATCGCTTCAAGACGGGCATAATCGATCATCGCGACGGCGATGCGGCATGCCGCCAGCCAAAGCAAGTCGCGGTTTTTGCTCCCTCGCCGCGCGATTTACTCATTCGTATGCGGAGCCTTTGATCCTCCAGTTTTGCACTGCGGCATAACGCCCCTTTTCAATGCCGTGGCCGTGTGCTTAAGGCGGCAGGACTCCACTGGTTCGGCGCCTTGCATCGGGCCATCCTCCCATTCGGTCACAGCGGGGAACTGCGCATGAACGTCCATGAATATCAGGCCAAGGAATTGCTCGCCAAATATGGCGTCAGCATTCCGGCAGGCATTGCCGCATTGACGGTTGACGAAGCGGTTGCCGCGGCAAAGCAGTTGCCCGGGCCGCTGTACGTGGTGAAATCGCAGATCCACGCCGGCGGGCGCGGCAAGGGCAAGTTCAAGGAACTGCCTGCCGATGCCAAGGGCGGCGTGCGCCTGGCCAAATCGCTGGACGACGTGGCGCTGCATGCCAGCGAAATGCTGGGCAACACGCTGGTCACCATCCAGACCGGCGACGCGGGCAAGCAGGTCAACCGGCTGTACGTGACCGACGGTGTCGACATCGCCAGGGAATATTACCTTTCGCTGGTGGTTGATCGCGGCACCGGGCGCGTTGCGCTGATCGTTTCGACCGAAGGCGGGATGGATATCGAGGACGTCGCGCACAACACGCCGGAAAAGATTTCGACGATCGTGATCGATCCGGCCACCGGGTTTCAGCCGCACCACGGCCGCGCGGTCGCCTTTGCATTGAAGCTGAAGGGCGATCTGAACAGGCAGGCGCAGATCGTGTCAAAGCAGTTGTACGAGGCGTTTGTCGCGCTCGATTCCGACATGCTGGAAATCAACCCGCTGGTCGAATCCGCCGATGGCAAGCTGCTGGTGCTCGATGCCAAGATGAGCTTTGATTCGAATGCGCTCTATCGCCACCCCGACGTGGTCGCGCTGCGCGATGAAAGCGAAGAAGACCCCGCCGAAATCGAAGCGTCGAAATACGACCTTGCCTACATCAAGCTCGACGGCAACATCGGCTGCATGGTCAATGGTGCGGGCCTGGCCATGGCGACGATGGACATCATCAAGCTGAATGGCGAATTTCCGGCCAATTTCCTTGACGTGGGCGGCGGCGCCACCACCGAAAAGGTCACCGCAGCGTTCAAGATCATTCTGGGTGATCCCGCGGTAAAGGGCATTCTCGTCAACATTTTTGGCGGGATCATGAAATGCGACATCATCGCCGATGGTATCGTTGCCGCCGCACGCGAAGTGAACCTGCAGGTTCCGCTCGTTGTCCGTCTCGAAGGTACCAATGTGCAACAGGGCAAGGATATCCTTGCCAATTCGGGTCTGCCCATCATTCCCGCCAACGACCTTGGCGATGCCGCGCAAAAGATCGTGGCCGAAGTCCGGAAGGTTTCCTGAACCATGTCGATCCTCGTCAACCAGCACACCAAGATCATCACCCAGGGGATGACCGGCAAGACCGGCGCGTTCCACACCCAGGCGGCGCTCGACTATGGCACGCAGATGGTGGCCGGCGTTACCCCGGGCAAGGGCGGCACCAGCCACATCGGCCTGCCGCAGTTTGATACCGTGGCCGAAGCGCGGGCGACGACCGGCGCGACCGCGTCGTGCATCTACGTGCCGCCTCCGGGTGCGGCCGACGCCATTCTGGAAGCGATCGATGCCGGCATGGAATTGATCGTGTGCATTACCGAGGGCATCCCGGTGCTCGACATGGTGCGCGTGAAGCGCGCGCTGATCGGATCGAAATCGCGCCTGATCGGCCCCAACTGTCCCGGCGTGCTGACCCCCAACGAATGCAAGATCGGCATCATGCCCGGCAGCATTTTCAAACAGGGCAGCGTCGGCGTGGTGTCGCGTTCGGGCACGCTGACCTATGAAGCGGTGTTTCAGACGTCGAACATTGGCCTTGGCCAGACCACCGCGGTCGGCATCGGCGGTGACCCGGTCAACGGCACCAACTTTATCGACGTGCTGGAACTGTTTCTGGCCGATGACGCCACCAAATCGATCATCATGATCGGCGAAATCGGCGGCGATGCCGAAGAACAGGCCGCACAGTTCCTGATCGATGAAGCCAAACGCGGCCGCAAAAAGCCGATGGCCGGCTTCATCGCCGGTCGTTCGGCCCCTCCGGGCCGGCGCATGGGCCATGCCGGCGCGATCGTGTCGGGCGGCAAGGGCGATGCCGAAAGCAAGATCGCCGCGATGGAATCCGCCGGCATCCGCGTCAGCCCGTCACCCAGCCTGCTGGGCGAAACGCTGGCTGACGTGCTGAAGGGCTGATTTTACGGGATGGGGCGGGGCATTGTCCCGCCCCCCCGTTACCCGATTTGCGCCAGGAGCAAACCGGTGCCGGCGGCGATCGCCAGCACGCGGATCACCGACCATTTGCGGCCGATGATCAGCCAGGCTGACAGCGCCACGATCACCGCGGCGCGCCAATCGAAACTGGCCCACACCGGAAGGCTGAAGCCGAACCCCCACGGGTGCACCGCGCGGAACAGCAGGTGGAGCGCGAACCAAGCCCCCAGATTGGCGATCACCCCGACAATCGCCGCGGTCACCAGCGTCAGCGCCCCTTTCAGCAGGCGCGCCTGTTCCAGCCGTTCGATCCACGGCGCCAGCGCAAACACCCACAGAAAGCACGGCGCGAACGTCATCCATGTGGTCAGCGCGGCGCCCAGCAGCCCGGCCACCAATGGTGTGAACGGCGCCGGTGCGCGAAACGCCGCCAGATAGCCCACAAACTGCGTGACCATGATCAGCGGCCCGGGGGTGGTTTCGGCCAACCCCAGCCCGTCGGCCATTTCCGGCGCGGTCAGCCAGTGCTGCGCGCCCACCGCCTGCTGCGCCATATAGGCCAGCACCGCATAGGCCCCGCCAAACGTGACCACCGCCAGTTTGGCAAAAAACACGCCGATCTGCCACAGCACATGATGCGGCCCCAGCGCGATGAACACCACCACCATCGGCGCCGCCCACAGCGCACCCCCGATCACCACCGCCCACACCGTCTGGCGCCAGGGTAGCCGCGTGGGCAGCGGCGCCGGCGCTGGCGTACCCAGTGCCAGCAGGCCCGGACGTGTGCGCGCGACCACCCAGCCGATTGCGCCCGCACCGATCACCACCAGCGGAAACGGCAGGTTGAACACGAACAGCGCGACAAACGCCGCCGCCGCTGCCGCCCGTTTGAACCCGGTGTTCAGCGCGCGCCCGGCCAGCCGCAGCACCGCCTGTACGACAATCGCCAGCACCGCCGCCTTGATCCCCAGGAACAGCGCGACGAACCAGCCCAGATGCGCGGCAAAACCATACAGCATCGACAGCGCCAGGATGACCATGGCACCCGGAATCACGAACAACAGCCCTGCGCACAGCCCGCCGCGCACGCCGTGCAGCTTCCACCCGATCCAGATCGCCAGCTGCTGCGCCTCTGGCCCGGGCAGCAGATGGCAGAAATTCAGCGCATGCAGATACTGGTCTTCGCTGATCCAGCCGCGCTGTTCGACCAGTTCGCGGTGCATCAGCGCAATCTGCCCCGCCGGCCCGCCAAAGCTGAGGCACCCGATCCGCGCCGACACCCGCACGAGTTCGGCAAAGTTGGGGTGCGGGGCAGGGGTTTGCACGGGGGAAGTGGCCAAGGTCGACACAAATACCTTTCCGTCGGCGCAAACACCGACATGTGAAAGGCAACGCTTGGGCTGACGCCTGACCGGGAGGTTGCTTGATCCCGATAGTCCTCAGCCTAAGTCAGGTGCGCGTAGAGAGCAACCCGTTTGGCGTAACGGGCATAGGCCCCGCGCGCCGGATTACCGCTGCGCCACCGGCACCGGCGCTGCCGCCGGGGCGACCGGGCCGCCAGGGTAAAAGCGTGTGACCGGCGTGGTCGTGATCAGGCCATAGACCGCCATGCCCGCCGCGCCGGGCCCGGTGCCGGGTTTCAGCGGGACAGCAACGCGCACCGCGGCGAGCGCTGCGGTGGGTGCCGCGCCGAAATTGCGCGCCGGGTTCTGCACCTTGCGCACTTCGATCCAGTTGGTCGATGTCACGATGTCCTGCGCCAGCAGATGCGTGGTCAGATCGACCGCCTGGCGCGCGCGCGCGACTTTCAGCCGGGTTTCGGCCTGCAAGTCTTCGACCGTGTTCACGATCGGCTGGCCCTGCGGGCTGACCGGGTTGATCAGCCCGCTCAGTTCGATCCACAGGTCCGATGGCAGATAACCGCCCGCATAGGGCAGCGCGGCGGCCTGTGCCGGGGTCATCACGTCGCCCGGCCGCACCACGGTGAAAAACGGATTGGTAAAGCGTTCGATCCGCTGTGCCAGCACCACGCCCATGTTGGCCAGCGCGATGGTAAACCCTTCCACCTGGTTGGACAGGGGATAGGGGTCCCAATTGGCGTCGGACAGGATATAGCCGCCCTGCCCATGGCTCAGCGCGCCGCCCTGCACATGAAATTGCATCAATTGCGGCGTGGCCAGTTCCCAGCTGTCGCCGGGCTGGACGCCGGGGCGCACTGCCGGGTTGTGATCGGACGAATTCATCGCGATCATCACGCTGTCGCGCATCGCGGCCCAGGCCGCCCAGGCTGATCCCACACGTTGCGTCGATGCGCGCAGGCTTTCGGGGTCCTGGATGATCCGTTTGGGATCAGCCTCCAGCAGATAACTGCCGCGCACCATGTCGAGCACGCGTGCCGCATCCCAGTTCAGCCAGGGATAGGGCCGGTTGGCCTGCACCGGCGCCGACAGCGGCGTCACGCTGGAATTCATGCCCAGCAGCGCCATGGCGGTGGCCAGGTCGGTCCATTCCAGCAGATTGCGCGAATCCGCCACCAGCAGCGCGGCATTGGCGGTGAACCAGGCATTGGTGCTGACCAGCGCGGCGTCATCGGCGCCAAACGGTTCCAGCGGCTGCAGCCCGGCCGCCTGCAACGCCTGTGCCGCCGGCATGCGTACCCCGCGATAATGCACGTCGCCCTTGCCGACCATTGCGCGGCCGATATCCCCCATCAGCGCCAGATCGCCTTCGCCCAATGACCCCTGGGCGTGCACCACCGGGATCACATCGTGGTTGACCATATCGATCAGCATCTGCGTCAGCGCCGGGCTGGCCGCTTCATACGACATGGCATTGGCGCGGATCGCCATCATCGCGCGGATGGCATCTTCGTGATCGACCTCTGGCCCATAGGACCCGGTCTCCCCGCGCGCAAAATTGGCCAGCTGGCGCGCCTTGATGCCCGGCATGTTGGCGGCCGAGGTCGGATCGCCGGAAAAGATCGTGGTTTCGCGCTGTGATCCCGACCCGCGGTTGAACCAGTACACGCTCAAGCCCTCGGCCGCCGCCTCCAGCAGCAGGCCATAGGCGTCGGCCGAACGTTGGCGTGCGGCGGGCGTCAGCGCAATGGCGGCGCCGTGCCGTGCGATCAGCACCAGCTGTTCGATGGTCAGATCATGGCCGCTGAGCGAAACGGTCTGCGCGGCGGCATCGTGCGCGCAGGCGATGAACGCGTCGGCCGCCGGCGCCTGGGCCACGACGGGCGTGGCCAGCAGCGATGAACACGCCAGGGCCATGATCCGAATCGCGCGCATACCGTCACCCCTTCGCCAGCCGAGCGGCAAGGATTGCCGGGTTTGCGTTATAAAGCCACCCCGGCCTTCAACCCTTCAAACACCGCCTCTTCGGCGGTGCGCGGGGTCAGCGCATCACCGATCACGTGGGTTTCCAGGCCCATCATGCTCAGGTCATCCTCCAGCGTCGCCACGCTGGCGTGGCCGAGGCTGGTGATCAGCGTATCGACATCATCGAACACCATGGCCGCACCGCTGCTGGCGTGCTGGCAATAGACCGTCTGCCCGTCGATCCCGAACAGCCGGGCATAGGGGATGACCTCGACGCCCAGTTCGTGCAACGTGCCCATCCACTGGTCGCGCACATATTGGTGGATGCGCTGCCCGGCCATATAACCATCGACCGCCAGCCGCACGCGGCAGCCCGCGCGCGCCAGCCTTTCGGCAATGCCCATGCCGATCCAGTCCAGGCTCCAGTCGGCGATCAGCACCGATGCGCCGACGTTGACTTCATTGCGCAGCACTTGCCAGGGGTTGACAACCTGGCCGGTGTCGGCGCCTTCGATCATGGCGTGGCGCGGGGTTGCCCCGGTGGCCACCACCACCGCAGCGGGCGCGATTGTCTCGATCAGCGCAGGGGTAACGCGCGTGTTCAGCCGCACGTCCACCCCGGCCAGCGCCATTTCGCGCGCCAGATTGGTGACGATGCCGCCAAATTCGGCGCGCCCCGGCAGCATTTGCGCCAGCAGCGCCTGCCCGCCCAATTGCCGGCCCGCCTCACACAGGATCACCTGGTGCCCGCGTGCGGCCGCGACGGCGGCGGCCTTCATGCCGGCGGGGCCGCCGCCGGCGATCAGGATGCGGCGCGGCAATGCGGCGGGTGTCAGCGTGCCATAGGTCAGTTCGCGCCCGGTTTCGGGGTGCTGGATGCACGATATGGGATAGCCCATGTGGAAATGGCCGATGCAGGCCTGGTTGCAGGCGATGCAGGCGCGGATATCGTCCAGCCGGCCGTCGCGGGCCTTGGCCGGCATCCGGGGGTCACAGATCAGCGCGCGGGTCATGCCCACCATGTCGGCGGCGCCGCTGGCCAGAATGCGTTCGGCATCCTGCGGCTGGTTGATGCGTCCGGCGACAAACACCGGGGTGGTCACGCGCGCCCGGATCGATGCGGACAACGGCGCCAGATACCCGTTGGCGATGGCCATCGGCGGGGCGATGTTGATCGCGCTGCCGATCCCGGCAGAGGTGCCGGCGGTCACGTTGTAATAATCAAACCGGCCATCAAACGCGACCAGCGCGGCCATGACCTCGTCCGCGTTCAGCCCTTCATCATCGCGTTCATCACCGCTGATGCGCAGGCCGACGACGAAGTCCGGGCCGACCTTTGCGCGGATCGCGGTCAGCACCTCGTCCAGGAAGCGCCGCCGTGCGGTATCATCACCGCCATACCCATCGCTGCGCAGATTGACGCGGGGGTTCAGGAACTGCGCGGGCAGGTAGCCGTGGCTGGCCACCACCTCCACCCCGTCCAGCCCGGCGCGTTCCAGCCGCTGCGCGGCATCGGCATAGCCCGCGATCACTTCGGCAATCATCGCCGCCGACATTGGGCGCGGGGTGACATGGAACCGTTCATTCGGCACCGCCGATGGCGCATAGGCGACTGGCAGCGTACCATCCTGGCTCTCCATGATTTCGCGCCCGGGGTGAAACAATTGCCCGAACAGCGCGCAGCCATGGCCATGCACCGCCTCGGCCACACGGGCATAGCCCGGGATGCACGCGTCCGATGTCGCCATCAGCAGATGCGAGGTATAGCGCGCGGTTTCGTGCACGCCGGCCACCTGCATCACGATCAGCCCGGCGCCGCCGGCCGCCCGCGCGCGGTGGTATTCCACCAATGCGTCATTGGGCACAAACGCGGTCGGCAGCGTGGTATCGTGCCCGGTCGACAGGATGCGGTTGCGAATGGTCAGATTGCGGATGGTGATCGGTGAAAACAGCGTGGTCAAAACGGTCATGTCGGCCCCGGTATCATGCAAACGCCGGCAATCCGCCCTCCACCGGGCGATTGCGGCCGGCACCTCCTATCAGCAAGTCATGCTGCACGCCAACCTGCCAACCGGTTCAGCGCGGCAAGGTTGGTGGCCAAGGCACAATCGCCCAGCCCCATCCGGTCAGCAGTCGGGCTTTGCCATCGGGCCAGATGAAGCGGGTCGATTCCGCCGACAGGTTGACCACCACACGAACATGGTCGCGACCCAGATCGCGGGTAAAGGCAAAGACATGGGCATTGTCGGTGGTAATCAGGCGCAGGTTGCCTGGCGCCATCGTGTTGGTCAGCGCGGGGTGCGCGTGTTTCAGCGCCAGCAGGCGGCGGTAGAAGGATGCGCGCGGGAATTTGCCCCACGCGATCGGATCGCGGTCAAAGAATTTCAGCCGTTTGGCATTCGCGTCTTCCTGCCCGGAATAGACCAGCGGCATGCCCGGCAGCGTGGCGGCCAGCACCGCCATCGCATCGGCCGCCGGGCCATACAGCTCCTGATCCGTGCCGTTCCACGCATTTTCATCGTGGTCGCTGGTAAACGTCATGCGCATTGCCCCGGCGGGATAGCGGCGCGGCGGCGCGGTATAGAGCGCGGCCAGGTCGCGTGCATTGGCCTGCCCGCGCGCGATTTTGATCATCAGGTGATACAATGCCCAGTCATAGGTCATGTCAAACGCACGCGTCTGCATTTCGGGCGTATCGGCCTCTGCCAGCAGGAACACCGGTTTCACTTTGTCGAGTTCGGCGCGGGCCTGGTCCCAGAAATCGACCGGCAATGTCCACGCCACATCACAGCGAAAACCATCGATGTCGGCGGCTTTCAGCCAGTATTGCATGGCCGCGATCATGCCCGCGCGCACGTCTGCCCGGCGGTAATCCAGCCCGATTACATCGGCCCAGACTTCCTGATGATGGTCGGACAGGTCGGTGTAATGGTATCCTTCCAGATCGCCCGCGGCATTGCGCAAATACCAATCCGGGTGGCGGGTAACCCACACATTGTCCCACCCGGTGTGGTTGGCGACCCAATCCAGGATCACCCTGAACCCCAGTCGGTGCGCGGTCGCGACCAGGTGGCGGAAATCGTCCAGCGTGCCGAATTCCGGATTGACCGCCAGATAGTCGCTGACCGCGTAAGGGCTGCCCAGCGTGCCTTTGCGTTGCAGGTGGCTGATCGGGTTGATCGGCATGATCCACAGGATATCGACCCCCATCCGGCGCAGGCGCGGCAGGTGCCGTTCAAACGCGCGGAACGTGCCCTGTGGCGTGTACTGCCGCACGTTCACTTCATAGATGGTCGCATGGGTGGACCATGCCGGGTGGTGGACAGCGGTCACGCCGTCCGTTGGCGGTAGCGTGGCCTGCGCCGGCTGCGCCATCACGATGGTCAGCAGGCCCATAAAGCCCACGCCTATCCGCCGCCCAATCCGGATCATCCGTCACACCCCACCGTTGCCGCTGGCGCAACCTAGATCATGGCGCGACGGGGGTCTTTTGGTATTCGTATGCCGACCGCCGGATGTGCGGATTGCACAACCGGCGGCCGCAACGCTGTGTGGCGCCGTATTTGATCGAGCGCCATGCGGTGTCAGTTATGCCCGCCGCCGCCATGGGGCTGGCCACCACCGCCACCACCGCCGCCGCCATGGGGCTGGCCACCGCCGCCGCCGTGTCCGCCACCGCCGCCGCCATGGGGTTGGCCGCCGCCACCGCCACGGTATCCGCCGCCGCCGTGGAAACCGTTGCCGTGGGTGGTATAGGCATGTCCGCCATAGCTGACACGATGGCCCGCATTGCCGCCGTGGCCTGTCCGCCCGGCATAGCCATGACGGGCTGCGCGGGTTGCGTAATGCCCGGCGATCGCGCCAGCGGCGACCCCGCCGACGATAGCCGCAGCGTGGCCTTTGCCCGGGCCTGCGTGGCTGGCGGGATCGGACATGGCGTTGTACCCGCGGTTCGACGGGTTTGCCGGCCCGAACCCGCGGGCATGGCGTGCGGCGGCCAGCTCGTTGGTGGAGGCATAGGCACGCACCCCGCCCGGGCCACCGTTGTAACTCACGCCGTCATAGCCGCGACCCATATACTGTCGGCGGTCGTAGATCGCGTTGACATGCAGGCCGCCGAAATTGTTGGCCGACCGGTTGTAATAGAACGTGCGCCCGTTCCAGTATCCGCCGTCATAGCCATAACCGCCATAGCCATAACCATAGCGGACCCCACCGTAAAATCCGACATCTTCGCCCCAGTACCCGGGGGTAAAGGCATAGACGCCGCCAACCCAGCCCCACCATGGCGGGGTCCACAGCACGCCGATGCGGGGCGGCCGCGCCCACGCACCCGATACCCAGTAATAGTCATAACCGGTGGAATTCCACGCCCAATAGCCCGGCGTCCAGGCATAGCCATAGGCCGGCATCGCCGTTTGCACTTCGTGGCGCAGCCGTGGTGGCGGGCCGGCGCCCTGGGCGATGACCGCCTGCGGTGACGATACGCAGGGCACTGCGCCCATGGTCGGCATCGCTGATGTCGCCAGCGCGATGGCCGCGACAGAGGCGATCTGGCGGCAGAATGTTTGCATGATCACGTGGGCTTGCTCCTGAGCTTTGGCCCCCCAGGATCAATTGTCGCAACAGGCGCCCCCGGACGGGAACGCGCTGCGGCGGTGCTGCCCGCATAGCACCGCGTGATGGGTTCAACAGGTTCGGAATATACCGCCGGCCCGGCAGTGTGATGGCCAGGGGGTGACGGCCATTGTGTGGTGGGCACGGGCATTTTGCAGCCCATGGGCATCTGCGCGCGACGTGCTATTCCAGCGCGATGAACCATCCGATGTTTCCCCATTTTGCAAACGTGTGGGTGCCGCTGGGGCTGGTGCGCGATGTGCCCGCCGGGCGGCCGGTGCCGCATGTGGTGGCGGGCGAACGGGTGGTGCTGTTCCGCGACGCTGATGGCCAGGTGCGCGCCCTGGTGGACCGGTGCCCGCATCGCGGGGTGGCGCTGTCGCTGGGCCGGGTCGATGGCGGGCAGATCGTCTGCCCGTTTCATGGCTGGCGCTTTGACGGGGCGGGGCACTGCCGGCACGTGCCGTGGAACCCCGATGCGCGGCTGCACACGCTGTCGGCCACCGGGCTGCCGCTGCGGGAGGCGGGCGGGCTGATCTGGCTGTTTACCGGGCAAAACCCGGTCGGCGCGCCACAGTTGCCCGATGTGCTGGGGCGCGACGATGTGCGGGTGATGGCGCAAAGCTTTGTGTGGGCGGCGCATTGGACGCGGGTGATGGAAAACATGCTCGACACCCCGCACCTGCCGTTTGTCCATGCGCGCACCATCGGCCGGTCGCTGCGCGGCCGCACCGCGGAAAAAATGACCATGGTGTGGGATGACACCGATTTTGGCGCGCAAGTCACCGCGGTGCGCGGGGATGAACCCCCGCGCGCGGTGCTGCGTTATTATTTTCCCAACATGATGGAACTGGCGATCGATCCGGGCGGGCGGATCATGCGCCTGCTGGCGGTGTGCACCCCGGCCGAGGCCGGGACCACGCGGCTGACCATTTATACGGTGCGCAATTTCTTCAGGGCGCGCCTGTTCGATCCGCTGTTTGCGCGCAGCAATGCCCGCATCGCCGCAGAGGACCAGGCAATCGTCGAAAGCGCGCGACCGTCGCAAGTGCCCCCGCCGGCCGAAGAACGCTCGGTCGCCAGCGATGCGCCCACGCTGGCCTTTCGCAGGATCTGGCTGAACCGGATCATGGCGCTTGGCGATCAGGGTATCCCGAACCTTGCCCCGGTCCCTGACCCCGCGCATGCGGCCAGTGCCACCGCGGGGGATTGAACGATGCCGTCACCAGTTCCGTTGCACGAATTCTGGCACCGCGATGCGGCGGCCAATCTGGCTGCGCTGGGGGTCACCGACAAAGGGTTGACCGCGGATGCGGCGACAGAGCGGCACGCCCGGTTTGGCGGCAATGGCCTGCTCACCACGGCGCAGCGACCGGTGTGGCTTGATCTGGTGCGGCGGCTGGCCAACCCGCTGGTGCTGATCCTGCTGGCGGCATCGGGCGCGGCGGCGGTGACCGGCGATCTGGTCAGCTTTTCGATCATCGTGACGATCGTGGCGTTGTCCACGGTGCTGGATACCGTGCAGGAACGCCGCGCGGCGGCGACCGCGGCGGCGCTGAAACGGTCGATCGCGCTGACCGCCCGCGTGCTGCGCGATGGGGTGTGGGCGGAACATCCGGTCGATGATCTGGTGCCGGGCGATATGGTCAGCCTGTCGGCGGGCGATCTGGTGCCCGCCGATGGTGTGGTGGTGACCGCCAATGCGGTGCAGGTGAACCAGGCCGCGCTGACGGGCGAATCGTTTCCAGTGGAAAAAAATCCTGCTGCCGCCGCCGGTACCGGCATGGCCGATGCTGCCAATCTGTTGTTAAGCGGCAGTTCGGTGATTGGCGGCACCGCGACCATGCTGGTGGTCGAAACCGGTGCGCATACGCGGTTTGGCGCGATTGCCAGTTCACTGGGCGGCAATCCGGAAACCACTGCATTCGAAGTGGGCATTCGCAAGTTTGGCGTGGTGATCGCGCGGTTGACGGTATTTCTGGTGCTGTTCGTGCTGCTGGCGCGGCTGGCGCTGGGGCGGCCGGCGCTGGAATCGTTTCTGTTTGCGATGGCGCTGGCGGTCGGGCTGACGCCGGAACTGCTGCCGATGATCATGACCATCACGCTGGCGCGCGGGGCAAAGCGCATGGCCGCGGCCAAAGTGGTGGTCAAACGGCTGTCATCGATCCACGATCTGGGCCAGATGGACGTGCTGTGCACCGACAAGACCGGCACGCTCACCCAGGCGCAGATCGCCATGGTGGGCCACCCCGGCATCGACGGTACCGACCGCGACCGCGTGTACCAGCTGGCCGTGATCAACGCCGCGTTTGCGCAAGGCATGAAAAGCCCGCTTGATCAGGCGCTGCTGGCGCATGATGCGCCCGGCGTGCCGGCGGGGTGGACCCGGCTGGACGAACGGCCGTTCGATTTTGAACGGCGGCGGGTGTCGGTGCTGGCCGCGCATGGCGACACCCGCGTGATCATCGTCAAGGGCGCACCCGAAGCGGTGCTGGCGCTGTGCACGCAGGTCGAACAGGCGGATGGCAAAGTGGTGCCGATTGATGCGGCGATCACCGCGCAGGCCGCTGCGCTGGTCGCCGCGCGCGCGGCCGAAGGCCTGCGCATGCTGGCGATCGCGTGGAAAGCCGCCGATGGCCTGACCCGCATCGACGGCGCAGACGATCACGCGCTGATCCTGGCCGGCTATTGCGTGTTTATCGATCCGCCCAAACCCAGCGCGCGCGCCGCGCTGACGCGGTTGGCGCATGCCGGGGTGCGGGTCAAACTGGTCACCGGCGATGCCGTGGCGGTGGCACAGCATCTGGCGGGCGAGGTCGGGCTGGCACACGATCACGTGCTGACCGGCGACCAGATCACCCACATGTCGGCCACCGCGCTGATCTATCATGTCAACCGGACCGACCTGTTCGCGCGGGTCAGCCCTGATCAGAAACTGCGCATTGTGCATGCCCTGCGCGCGCGCGGGCATACCGTGGGTTTCATCGGCGATGGCATCAACGATGCGCCGGCGATCCGCGTGGCCGATGTCGGCCTGTCGGTCGATGGTGCCACCGATGTCGCGCGCGAAGCGGCCGACATGATCCTGCTGGCGCCCGATCTGGCGGTGCTGGCCGATGGCATCATCGAAGGCCGGCGGACGTATGCCAACATCATGAAATACCTGCGGATGGGCACCAGTTCCAATTTCGGCAACATGCTGAGCATGGCGGTGGCGTCACTGTTCCTGCCGTTTCTGCCGCTGACCGCTGCGCAAGTGCTGCTGAACAATCTGCTGTACGATATTTCGCAGACCGGCATCCCGTTCGACAATGCCGATCCGCCGCTGCTGCAACGCCCGCACGGCTGGGATATGCGCGCGCTGGTGCGGTTTACCGCCATCATGGGGCCGCTATCGTCGGTGTTCGATCTGGCCACGTTCGGCCTGCTGTTATGGGTGTTTCACGCCGATATACCCACGTTCCGTGCGGCGTGGTTTGTCGAATCGATGGCCACGCAAGTGCTGGTGGTGCTGGTTATCCGCACCAGCGGCCCGGCCTGGCGGTTGCGCCCCGACCGGGTGTTGCTGGCGACGCTGCTGGGCAGCCTGGGGGTGGCGCTGGCGCTGCCGTTCCTGCCGTTTGCCCGGATGCTGGGGTTTGCGCCGCTGGGGCCGGGGCTGAGCGCGGCGATTGTCGGGCTGGTGGTCACTTACCTGGCGCTGGCCGAATGGCTGAAACGCTGGGCACTGCCACGGGCGGAACGGACGCGACCATGATCAGCGCTGGCGCACGGGGCAAAGGCCATGGCCCTTGCCCCGTGCGCCAGCGGATCGATCAGTTGTGCCCGGTGCCGTGATGGCCGCCCTGGTTCCCGTTGTGACCGCCACGGTTGCCGCCGCGATTCTGGAAATGCGGCATGGTCACGCCCTGGCGATAGGTCATGCTGCCGTGCAGCGGCTGGTAATTGCCCTGGCCGCGCGGCGCCTCACGCGCAAAGTGGCCACCATCGCCACGGCGATATTCGCGATCGCCATCACCCCGACGGTAGTAAAACGCGTTGTCATCGCCCCAATAGCCATCATAAACCTGGCCATAATAGCCATCGTAATAGCCGTCATAGGCATAAGGCCCGGAATCATAGCCGATCCCCATGCCAGGGCCATATTCCCCCACACAGGCGGATAGCGGCAGACTGGCGAGCGCCATCAGCGCGGCGGTCATCGATCGTTTCATCATGGTAACTCCTGCAAACAAGCGCCCCGCCGTGCATGTGAAACGCCCGACGGTCCGATTTGTTGCATGGAGCATGCCCGATGCGGCCGGTCTGATCCGGCCGGCTGTTTAAAATGCCGAAGCGGTGATCGCCAGATCGGCGTGGCGCCACGCGGCCTTGAACGCGGCGTCGGCGGTGGCCGCCTCGGCGGTCTTGCCCTGGGCTGCCAGCGACAGGGCGAGCCCCTTCAACGCCCAGCCATTGCCGCGATTGCGCACCAGATCTTCACGATAGACCATGCCGGCGGTAACGGCGTCGCCATTGCGCAAAAGCGCCTCGCCCAGCACTTGACGGGTGGGGGTGAACCAGTTCCACGGTTCGTCATAGGACAGGCTGTCTTCGGCGATGACAGCCGCGCTCAATTGCGTGATTTCATCGCTGGGGCGGTGTTCGGCGCGCGCGATCCGCGCCTCCACCGTCGGGATCGCGACGGCCAGCACCGCGCGCAACATGTTCTGCCCCGCGCCGGTATCGGTCGCCGGGCTGGCGGTGAAGCTGCGCAGCGTGATCAGCGTGGCGCGCGCCTGTGCCACTTTGCCGGTGGCCGCCTGCGCCATCGCCAGCCCGTACAGATATCCGCCGTGCAGGCCTGGCAGCGCGGGATCGGGCGCGGGCATTGCCAGCAATTGATCCCACAGCCCGAACCGCACGCGCGCGCCATAAGATTCGGCCACGTACCAATCCATGCCCGGCATGGCGCGCAGCATGGCATCGGGCACCACGTCGCGGCTGCCGTCCACCGCCTTCAGCGTTTCGGCCTGGCGACCCTCCATCGCGGCGGAATAGGCCAGGAACTGGTAATTGTGGCCGGTGTACATAACCGGATAATAATCGGGCGCATCGGTCTGACCGGCATAGGCCAGATCGGCCATGACCCCGCGCCGGTTGGCCTCGGCAGCGGCCTCGTACTGCCCCACGCGCTGCTGGATGTGCGATGGCATGTGCAACAGGTGCCCTTCGCCAGGTGCGGCATCCTTCAGCACCGCGGCCGAGGGCAGCGCGTCTTCGGGATGGGGCGAAGCCTCGATCGCGTGGATGAAATAGTGGTTGGCGCCGACGTGCGCCGGATCGCGCGCCAGCACCGCTTTCAGCGTGGCGACAATTTCCAGCGTACCCGGCGCGGGCACGCCCTGCGGCGACCACAATTTCCACGCGTGCAGGTTCATCAGCGCCTCGGCATAGAGCACCTGCACATCCAGATCGCCCGGGAACCGCGCCGCCACGCCTTGCAGCGCGGCGGCATAATCCCCCAGCACCGGCAGCAGATGATCGGGATCGAGCGCGTCGCTACCCGGATAGCGTTTGGCCAGCGCGGCGATCAGCGCCTGTTCCACCGGCGATGCGGTGCCGGCCTCGGCTGTGGCGCGATGCAACGCCTCTGCTGCCATGCGGGCGCGATCGGCGGTCAAATAAGGCAGGTTGTAATTCGGGCCGACGGTTAGCGACAGGCCCCAGAAACACGCCGCGCAATGCGGATCCAGCTGGGCCGCGCGCGCAAACGAGCGCGCCGCCTCATCATGGTTGAACCCCCACAGCAACGCCAGACCCTGGTCGAAATAGGCCTGCGCCTCTGGCACGGTGGTTGAAACGGCGCGATGCACTTTGGCCATGCCGTCAAAATGCCGCGCGCCCTGGGCCCAGCCGGCCAGCGTGGTCGGTGGCCCGGGCATCGGCATGGACATCGGCATGTTCATGGGCATATTCATCGGCGCGGCCGGCGGTGGCGGAGCGGCACTGGCGGACCAGCCAGTGCCAGAGGCCAGTACGGCCAGAGTGACCCCGATCAATCTGCGCCGCATGTCTTGTCCCCCCACCCTGTCACTGCATTCACGCCCAATGATCCGGCAAACCTTGCAAGCGCGCAAGCCTGCCGCACGGGCCGTCGCCATGACCGGGCAAAAAAGATGCACCTTTGCGGCGCACCGCCCTCTTCCATCCCCGGACAAATCCTGCTGGATTGGGTGCAGCCCGATACCGGGTGTGGGGGAATGGCCGCTATGCGCGCAATCAGGAATTTGGTGATGGTGGCCACCGCACTTGCGGGTCTGGGTGGCGGGGCCGCGCAGGCGCAAACCGCGCTGCGCCCCGACCAGGTGGAATTTCGCGCGCTGTACAAACAGCTGGTCGAAACCGACAGCTCGATCACCACCGGATCATGCACTGTGCTGGCTGACAAAGTCGAACACCATCTGCGCGCCGCGGGCTATGGCGATGCCGATATCACGCGGTTTGCCGTGCCCGATCATCCGGCCGAAGGCGGGCTGGTGGTGATCCTGCCGGGCACATCGAAAGTGCTGCGGCCGATCCTGCTGCTGGGGCACCTGGATGTGGTGGTCGCGCGGCGGCAGGACTGGGTGCGCGATCCCTACACACTGATCGAGGAAGACGGCAAATTCTATGGCCGCGGCGCCTCTGACATGAAGGCCATGGACGCGATCTGGATCGACCTGATGAGCCGGCTGAAACGCGATGGCACGCAGCTGAAACGCACGCTGAAACTGGCGCTGACCTGTGGTGAGGAAACCAGCACCGCGTTCAACGGCGCACAATGGCTGGCCGAACACCGCCGCGATCTGATCGATGCCGAATTCGCGCTGAACGAAGGCGGCGGCGGGCGCACCGATGGCAAGGGCAAAGTGCTGACGGAAACCCTTCATGTCGGCGAAAAGACCCCGGTCAACTACCGCATCGAGGCGACCAACGCTGGCGGCCATTCATCGATCCCGATCCGCGACAATGCGATCTATGAACTGGCCGACGCGCTGGGTAAGCTGCGCAATTGGGAATTTCCGCTGCAGATGACCGACACCACGCGCGCCTTTTTTGCCAAGGCCGGGGCCGCGCGCGGCGATGATCTGGGCCGGGCGATGGTGACCCTGGCCACTGCCACCCCCGGCAGCGCAGAGTTTGTCGCCGCCGAAGCGCTGGTCAATACCGATCGATCGTATCACGCGATGTTGCGCACCACGTGCGTGGCCACGCTGCTCGACGGCGGGCACGCCAACAACGCACTGCCGCAACGCGCCGGCGCCAATATCAATTGCCGCATTTTTCCGGGCGTTTCGGGCGAAGCGGTGCGGCTGGCGCTGCAGACTGTCATCGCCGACACGCGCATGACAGTGGTGCGCACCGACAACCGCGGCCCGGATGCGGTGCCCCCGCCGCTCGACCCCAAAGTGCTGGGCCCGGCGGAAAAGCTGGTGGCGAAATACTATCCCGGCGTGCCGCTCGTCCCCGCGATGTCGGCCGGCGCCACCGATGGCGTGTATCTTGAGGCGGTGGGCATCCCGTCCTACGGCCCGCCCGGCACCTACAGCAACCCTGATGGCAATGGCGCGCACGGGCTAAACGAATACGCGATCGTCAAAGCGGTCTATACCGGCCGCGATCTGCTGAACGAACTGGTGCGCGAATACGCCTCGCACTGAGTGTATTCGCTGATTATCCGACAATCCTATACGGCACTGGTTCGCGCCGGGCCGGATCGACATCGATCGCCTTGTCGCTGGGGGGAAACGCGCGCTGGTCGCAGGTGTCGCGCGGGCAGATGCGGCATGATGCGCCGATCTGCGCGACCGAGTCTGCCGATGCCAGGTTCAGCCCGTCGGCATAGATGAATTCGGCGGCATGGGTCGCCTCGCACCCCAGCGTTACCGCATAACGGCGCGGCGGGCGGAAATAGGAATTGGATGGTTTCACCAGCCCCTTGGCGATCGACACATATTGGATGCCATCGGGCATCTGCGCCAGTTGCACGTGGATGCGATCGGGAATGGCGACCGCTTCGTGGACGATCCACAACGGGCACGCACCGCCAAACCGGCCGAATTGCAGCCGCGTCGCCGAATGGCGCTTGGTCACATTGCCCGCCATGTCGACCCGGCAGAAATAGACCGGGATGCCGCGCGCGCGCGGGCGTTGCAGCGTGGACAGGCGGTGGCAGCACTGTTCAAAACTGGTGTGGAATTGCAGCCGCAACCGGTCGACATCATGGCGCAGCTCGCGTGCCGCCACGCGAAACCGTTCATAGGGCATCAGCAGTGCGCCGGCGGCATAATTGCCCAGCCCGATCGTCAGCAAATGCCGCGCGGCATCGCTTTGCAGCGCCGCGGCATCAACAATCGCGGCGATCTGTTGCGACAGCGCCAGCGCCGCCACCTGATACGCCAGTTGAAACCGGCCGGATTCGATCGGCTGGTTGGAATCGAGCTCCAGGTGGCGGCGCTCCGCATCGAACTGCCGCATCGGCCCGCCGCTGGTCCAGGCGATGGTCACGCCATTGGCGCGCAGCCACGCTTGCATCGATTGCACACGCGGCGATGGATCGGCGCCGGCGATGTCGGCGGCCAGCGCCTCGGCCGCGCAATCCAGCGCATCGACATAATTGTTGGCATTGTGGAACCAGTCGCGCACTTCCTCCCACGGCAGGCGGCCGCCGGCGGCCAGGCTGGTGCCGATGGTCTCATCCAACATGTCCAGCCGCAGCCGGGTTTGCGTGTGCAGGCTGTGCAACTGGATGAAACTGGCGGCAAAGCCGGGAAACTGGCGCACCAGCCGTTCCACCGTTTCACCCGGGTGGCCGCCCGGCAATTGCGGATCGGCCAGTGCATCGCGCAGGGCATCGACCATTCCGTCGCCTTCGGCCGGGGCCAGATCGGGCCAGTCGAGCGGGAAGGTCGCGCGCAAGGCATCGGCCAGCGCCGGGGTGAGGTTGCGTTCGCCATTTTCCAGCTGCGACAGGTAACTGGCGCTGATCCCCAGCGCATGCGCCATGTCGATCTGCCGCACCCCGCGCCGATCGCGCAACGCGCGCAGATGGGCCCCGGCAAACAGGCGCTGGCGTGTGGTCATCGGCGGGGCCTTCTTTGCAAAGTTGGGGTTTACAACTTTGCAGATTAACATTGGACAGGTGCAAGGCAATGCGTCATTCGCGCGGGTCAAAGATTTCACAAAGGATGGGCCATGTCCGCCAACATTGCCGAAATGGAAAAACGCCGCGCCGCCGCGCATCTGGGTGGGGGCCAGCGCCGGATCGACGCCCAGCATGCCAAGGGCAAGCTGACCGCGCGCGAACGGCTGGAAATTCTGCTCGACGAAGGCAGCTTTGAAGAAGTCGACGCCTATGTCGAACACAATTGCGTCGATTTCGGCATGCCCGAAACCACCATTCCGGGCGATGGCGTGGTCACCGGGTCGGGCACCATCAACGGCCGGCTGGTGTTTGTATTCGCGCAGGATTTTACGGTGTTTGGCGGCGCAGTGTCCGAACGCCACGCGATGAAGATCTGCAAGATCATGGATACCGCGATGAAGGTCGGCGCGCCGGTGATCGGCCTCAATGATTCGGGCGGCGCACGCATCCAGGAGGGCGTGGCCAGCCTGGGCGGTTATGCCGAGATTTTTCAGCGCAATGTGCTTGCCTCTGGCGTGGTGCCGCAACTGTCGCTGATCATGGGGCCGTGCGCCGGTGGCGCGGTTTATTCGCCGGCGATGACCGACTTCATCTTTATGGTGAAGGACAGCAGCTATATGTTTGTCACCGGGCCCGACGTGGTCAAAACGGTGACCAACGAGATCGTGACGCAGGAAGAGCTTGGTGGCGCGATCACCCACACCACCAAGACTTCGGTGGCGGACCTCGCGTGCGAAAACGATATCGATGCCTTGCTGGCGGCGCGCGAACTGTTTGATTTCCTGCCGCTGACCAACCAGACCGGGGTGCCGGTGCGGCCCAGCAGCGATGCCTGGGACCGGATCGACCACAGCCTGGACAGCTTGATCCCGGCCTCAGCCGCGCAGCCCTATGACATGCACGAAGTGATCCGCAAGGTGCTGGACGAGGGCGATTTCTTTGAAATCCAGCCCAAACACGCGGGCAATATCCTGTGCGGGTTCGGGCGGATCGAGGGCCGGACGGTGGGCGTCGTCGCCAACCAGCCGCTGGTGCTGGCGGGCGTGCTCGACATCAATTCATCCAAGAAAGCCGCGCGGTTCGTGCGGTTCTGCGATGCGTTTGAAATCCCCATCCTGACGTTTGTGGACGTGCCCGGGTTCCTTCCCGGCACAGCACAGGAACACAACGGCATCATCAAGCATGGCGCGAAACTGCTGTTCGCCTATGCCGAGGCGACCGTGCCCAAGATCACCGTGATCACGCGCAAGGCCTATGGCGGGGCTTACGATGTGATGGCCAGCAAGCACCTGCGCGGCGATCTCAACTATGCCTGGCCCACCGCTGAAATTGCGGTGATGGGCGCCAAGGGCGCGGTGGAAATCATCTTTCGCGGGCTGTCGGGCGAAGAACAGGCCGAAAAGGTGCGCGAATACGAAGATCGCTTTGCCAACCCGTTCGTCGCGGCCAGCAAGGGCTTTGTGGACGAGGTGATCCACCCGCATTCGACGCGGCGGCGGATTGCGCTGGGCCTGCGCAAGCTGCGGCACAAGTCGTTGGAAAACCCGTGGAAGAAACACGACAACATTCCGTTGTGATGCGGGGAGAGCCAGCCATGCGCACCCACTTCTTCACACCACTCCCCACCCCCGTTCGTGCTGAGCCTGTCGAAGCAGGCGCGCTGACGCTGGCCTCATTTACCCATCCCCTCAGGGAAGGGTGTCCTGCGCCCGCAATGACGCGCGTCAATCGAACGTCGGACACCCCCACCCAACCCTCCCCCTGGAGGGGGAAGGCTTTAAGGACCGTGCTATGAAACTGGGTCGCTTAAACCATGTCGGTGTGGCGGTGCCGTCGATGGCGGACGCCATCGCCTATTACCGCGATGTGATGGGCGCGAGCCTGATCACCGAACCGTTCGACTTGCCCGAACAGGGCGTAAAGGTCGCCTTCGTCAACACCCCGCACGATAGCGGCGCACTGGGGACGCAGGGCGGCACGCAGATCGAACTGATCGAGCCGCTGGGCGAAACCAGCCCGATCGCCGGCTTTATCGCGAAGAACCCCGCCGGCGGTCAGCATCATCTCTGCTACGAAGTCGATGATATCGACCAGGCGCGCGAATGGTTCACCGCCCAGGGCAAGCGCATCCTGGGCCCCACGCGCATCGGGGCGCATGGCACGCCGATCTTTTTCCTGCACCCCAAGGACATGTTGGGGCAGCTGACCGAAATCATGGAAACGCCGAAAGCGGCGCACTGAGGATTACCATGGCAACGCATGACGATTGGCAGAAAGCCGCCGCGAAAGAGGTGAAGGGCAAGGACCTGACCTGGCACACGCCTGAAGGGATCGCGGTAAAACCGCTGTACACCGCTGCCGATGTGACCGCCGATCCCGGCCTGCCCGGCTTTGCCCCGTTCACACGTGGCGTGCGCGCCAGCATGTATGCCGGGCGGCCGTGGACCATCCGGCAATATGCGGGTTTTTCGACGGCTGAGGAATCCAACGCGTTCTACCGCCGCAACCTGGCCGCGGGCCAAAAAGGCCTGTCGGTCGCGTTCGATCTGGCCACGCATCGCGGCTATGACAGCGATCATCCGCGCGTGGTCGGCGATGTGGGCAAGGCCGGCGTGGCAATCGACAGTGTCGAGGATATGAAGATCCTGTTCGACGGCATCCCGCTCGATCAGATGTCGGTATCGATGACCATGAACGGCGCGGTCATCCCGATCCTGGCGTTCTTTATCGTCGCGGGTGAGGAACAGGGTGTGCCACGCGCCGCGCTCGACGGGACCATTCAGAACGACATTCTGAAGGAGTTCATGGTCCGCAACACCTATATCTATCCGCCCGAACCCAGCATGCGGATCATTTCCGACATCTTTGGCTATACCAGCCGCGAAATGCCCAAGTTCAATTCGATCTCGATTTCCGGCTACCACATGCAGGAAGCCGGCGCGACGCAAGTGCAGGAACTGGCGTTCACCATCGCCGACGGCATGGAATATGTGAAATACGGCGTCGCATCGGGCCTCGACATCGACAAGTTCGCCGGGCGGCTGTCGTTCTTTTTCGCGATCGGCATGAATTTTTTCATGGAGGTCGCCAAACTGCGCGCCGCGCGCGTGCTGTGGCACCGCGTGATGACGCAACTGGGTGCGCAGGACGAACGCAGCAAGATGCTGCGCACGCATTGCCAGACCTCGGGCGTGTCCTTGCAGGAACAGGACCCCTACAACAACGTCATCCGCACCACGATCGAGGCGATGGCGGCGATGCTGGGCGGCACCCAGTCGCTGCACACCAATGCGCTGGATGAAGCGATCGCGCTGCCCACCGATTTTTCCGCGCGCATCGCGCGCAACACGCAGATCGTGATCCAGGAAGAAACCGGCATGTGCAACGTGGTCGATCCGCTGGGCGGGTCGTACTACATCGAAGCACTGACCACCCAACTGGTCGATGCCGCCTGGGCGATCATCGAACGCGTCGAGGCCGAAGGTGGCATGGCCAAGGCGGTCGCCGCCGGCTGGCCCAAGGCAATGATCGAGGAAGCCGCCGCCGGCCGCCAGGCGCGCGTCGATCGCGGCGAAGACGTGATTGTGGGCGTCAACAAATACCGCCTGGGCACCGAGGACAAGCTCGACACGCTCAGCATCGACAACCATGCCGTGCGCGAAGGCCAGATTGCGCGGCTGAAATGGGTGCGTGAATCGCGTGATGAGGCGGCCTGCCGCGCCGCGCTGGCCGCGCTGACCGAGGGCGCAAAGGGCAGCGGCAATCTGCTGGAACTCGCGGTCGATGCCGCGCGCCATCGCGCCACGCTCGGCGAAATTTCCGACGCAATGGAGGCAGTGTTTGGCCGCTACGGCACTGTGCCAACCCCGGTGCGGGGGATCTATGGTGCGGCTTATGCAGGCGATCCGCGTTATGCGCAGGTGCAGGACGGGGTTGCGGCGGTGACCCGCCGGCTGGGCCACACGCCGCGGATGCTGGTCGCGAAAATGGGGCAGGATGGCCATGATCGCGGGGCCAATGTCATCGCCTCGGCCTTTGCTGACATGGGTTTCGACGTGTTCAGCAGCCCCTTGTTCCAGACCCCTGCGGAAACTTGCGCGCAGGCGCTGACGCTTGGGGTCGAAGTGGTCGGCGCGTCGTCGCTGGCAGCCGGACACAAAACGCTCATCCCCGAACTGATCGCACTGCTGCGCGAAGCCGGGCGCAACGACATCAAGGTGGTCGCGGGTGGGGTGATCCCGCCGCAGGACTACGAGTTCCTGCGCGATTCCGGGGTGCAGGGGATATATGGCCCCGGATCAAACATCGTCGAATGCGCCGCCGATGTGCTGCGCCTGCTGGGCCACAACATGCCGCCCGCGGGCGAAGAACTGGATGCGGCGGAATGACCATGCGGCTATCCCGCCCCTTGCCCCTTCGTCACCCCGGGCTTGACCCGGGGCCCCGCTTCTCGGGCGTCGCGCACCACACAGCGGGATCTCGGGTCAAGCCCGGGCCGACGGTTGAATTGCTCTCATTCCCATCCGCAAAGTGAACACATCAATGTTCAAAAAAATCCTCATTGCCAACCGTCGCGCAATTGCCTGTGGCGCGATCAAGGCCGCTCGGCGCTCAATTTATGCCGCCATCACTTCGCTGCGTACTGTCGCGCCGAACTTGGCTTCTGCCTGATGCAGATCATAGGCCGCCTGCATGTTCAGCCAAAGCCGGGCCGGGGTGCCCAGGCTGGCTTCGAGCCGCAGTGCGGTTTCGGGACTGATGCCGCGCCGCCCTGCGACGATATCCTGAATGCGCTGGGGCGGCACACGCAGCTTCAGCGCGAAGGCGTTCGCGGAAAGGCTGCGCGCTTCCAACTCTTCGCGCAGAACGGCGCCGGGGTGGACGGCTTGAAAGGCGAATTGGGCTTCAGGTTTTGTCATCGCGCCACATCCTTAATGGTAATCGACAATTTCGACATCTTCGGCATTGCCATCATGAAAACGGAAAACCAGCCGCCACGGACCGTTGATCGTCATCGCCCATTGCCCTTGCCGGTCACCAGACAGCGCATGCAGGCCAATCGATTTGAGCGGCGGAATGTCGTCCAGCGCATTGGCGGCATGCAACACCTGCAACCGCGCCAAGGCTTTGGCAGCATCCATTCCGCCGAACTTGCTTTTGCCATCCATGGCAAACCGTTGGGTGGCGCGGTTGGCGAAACTGACAATCACACCAACTCCCATGCCATGAACGGCATGACACGTCAACCATGTCATACGAAGTGGGTTCCCTGACAGTGTTCAAGAAAATCCTCATTGCCAACCGGGGCGAAATTGCCTGTCGCGTGATCAAAACGGCGCGTCGGATGGGCATTGCGACCGTGGCGGTCTATTCCGATGCCGATGCGCGCGCGCCGTTTGTGCGCATGGCGGATGAGGCGGTGCATATCGGCCCGGCCCCCGCTGCGCAGTCGTACTTGATCGCCGACAAGATCATTGCTGCGTGCAAGGCGACTGGCGCTGATGCGGTCCACCCCGGCTATGGCTTTCTGTCCGAACGCACCAGTTTTGCGCAGGCGCTGGCCGAAGCGGGGATTGCCTTTGTCGGGCCGCCGGTGGGCGCAATCGCCGCGATGGGCGACAAGATCGAATCGAAAAAGCTGGCGATGGCGGCCGGCGTCAATGTCGTGCCGGGGTTTGTCGGCGAAATCGACAGCACCGAACACGCGGTGCAGATCGCTTCTGAAATCGGTTATCCGGTCATGATGAAGGCCTCTGCCGGCGGCGGGGGCAAGGGCATGCGGCTGGCGCACAGCGAACAGGACGTGCGCGAAGGTTTTGAGGCGGTGAAGCGCGAAGGGCTGAATTCGTTCGGCGATGACCGCGTGTTCATCGAAAAATTCATCCTCAACCCGCGCCATATCGAAATCCAGATCCTGGGCGATCAGCATGGCAACATCGTCTATCTCAACGAACGCGAATGTTCGATCCAGCGGCGCCACCAGAAAGTGGTCGAGGAAGCGCCATCGCCGTTCGTCACCCCCGACATGCGCCGGGCGATGGGCGAACAGTGCGTCGCGCTGTCGCGTGCGGTGGGCTATTATTCCGCCGGCACGGTCGAACTGATCGTGTCGGGCGCCGATCCCACCGGCAAAAGTTTCTATTTTCTGGAAATGAACACCCGGCTGCAGGTGGAACACCCGGTGACCGAGGCGATCACCGGCATCGATCTGGTTGAACAGATGATCCGCGTCGCCGCGGGCGAACCGCTGGCGTTCACGCAAGCTGACATCGGCATCGACGGCTGGGCGATCGAAAACCGCGTCTATGCCGAAGACCCCTATCGCGGCTTTCTGCCCTCCACCGGCCGGCTGGTGCGCTATGATCCGCCGGTGCCCGGTTGGGAAGATGATGGCGCGGGGAACGGCCGGCGCGGGATCGACGGCGTGCGCGTGGACGATGGCGTCTATGAAGGCGGCGAAGTGTCGATGTTCTATGACCCGATGATCGCCAAGCTGATCACCTGGGGCGAAACGCGGGACGAGGCGGCCGACAAGCAGATCGCCGCATTGGACGCGTTCGAAATCGAAGGGCTGGGCCACAACATCGATTTCGTCAGCGCGATCATGCAGCATCCGCGTTTCCGCAGCGGCAATCTCACCACCGGGTTTATCGCAGAGGAATATCCCGACGGGTTCCACGGCGCGCCCGCGTCGGATGAACTGTTGCAGGGTCTGGCGGCGATTGCCGGGTTTTTGGCGACCGCGCGCGCCGATCGCGCGCGGCGCGTTGATGGCCAGTTGGGTGATACGCTCGATCCGCCGGGCGCCTGGTCGGTGCTGATCGACAAGACCCGCCATGCCGTGGTGCTGGCCGCCAATTCGGTCACCGTCGATGGCGTGGCGGTGGACCTGGACATGGAATATACCCCCGGTGACCGCATCGTGCATGCCGATCTGGGCGGTGCGCCAATCAGCGTGCAGGTGGCACCGCTGCGCACCGGGTTCCGCCTGACCACGCGCGGCGCCAGCCACCGGATCGATGTGCTGCCGCAGCGCGTGGCCGCGCTGACCACGCACATGATCGAAAAGATTCCGCCTGATCTGTCGCGCTATCTGATCTGCCCGATGCCCGGGCTGCTGGTCGCGCTGCATGTTGGGCCGGGTGACGCGGTGGAGGCGGGGCAACCGCTGGCCGTGGTCGAAGCGATGAAGATGGAAAACATCCTGCGCGCCGAAAAAGCGGGCCGGGTGAAATCGGTGAATGCCAAGGCCGGGGAAAGCCTTGCGGTTGACGCGATTATTCTCGAAATGGAATGAGCCGTGCGAGCGCTGGCGCGACGATGCGAATCGTCGTGATGGCGCTGGCAATTTTGCCCCGATCGTCAGTTGACGTTTACGTAAACGCGAATTAGGGGGCGCACACAGTTGGTTGGAAAAAGGCGTAAAGACCCATGAAAGCGCTGGTAACGGTAAAACGGGTGATCGATTACAACGTGAAACCGCGGGTAAAGGCGGACGGCACGGGTGTCGATCTGGCCAATGTCAAAATGAGCATGAACCCGTTTGACGAAATCGCGGTGGAAGAGGCGCTGCGCCTGCGCGAAAAGGGCGTCGTGACCGAAGTGCTGGTGGTATCCATCGGGCCGGCCAAGGCGACCGAAACGCTGCGCACCGCGCTGGCGATGGGCGCCGACCGCGCCATTCTGGTGCAGGTGGAAACCGAGGTTGAACCGCTGGCGGTCGCCAAGATCATCAAGGCTATCGCCGACGAAGAACAGCCCGGGCTGATCATCACCGGCAAGCAGGCGATTGACGACGACAGCAACCAGACGGGGCAGATGATTGCCGCGCTGCTGGGTCGTGGCCAGGGCACTTTCGCCAACGAAATCAGCGTCGAAGGCGATCACGTGGTGGTCAAACGCGAAGTCGATGGCGGGCTGGAAACGCTGAAGCTCCCGCTGCCGGCGGTGATCACCGCCGATCTGCGGTTGAACGAACCGCGCTATGCCAGCCTGCCCAACATCATGAAGGCGAAGTCAAAGCCGCTGGCGACCAAGACCGCCGCCGATTATGGCGTGGACATTGCCCCCCGCCTGAAAACGCTGAAAGTCGGCGAACCGCCCATGCGCAGCGCCGGGATCAAGGTCGCGGACGTGGACGCGCTGGTTGCCAAGCTCAAAGAAATGGGAGTTGCCTGACATGGCAAAGGTACTCGTTTGGGTCGAACACGATGGTGCGTCGGTAAAGGACGCGACGCTGGCGACGGTGACCGCCGCCACGCAACTGGGCGATGTGACCGCGCTGGTCGCAGGGTCGGGCGTGGATGCCGTGGCCGCACAGGCCGCGCAGATTGCCGGCGTCGGTGCGGTGCTGGTGGCCGATGACGCCGCCTATGCCCATGCGCTGGCGGAAAACATCGCGCCGCTGATCGCCGGATTGCTGGCCGATTACGACGCGTTTGTCGCGCCTGCCACCACCACCGGCAAAAACGTCGCCCCGCGCGTCGCCGCGCTGATCGATGTGGCGCAAGTGTCGGACATCCTGTCGGTCGAAGGGCCAAAAACCTTTACCCGCCCGATCTATGCCGGCAACGCCATCGCCACGGTCGAATCGACCGATGCGAAACTGGTGATCACCGTGCGCGGCACCGCCTTTGCCAAGGCCGAACCGACCGGCGGCAGCGCCACCGTGACCGCCGTCGCGGCGGGCGCGGATTCGGGCCTGTCGGCCTATCTGGGTTCGGAAATTGCCAAGCTCGAACGGCCGGAACTGACCTCTGCCAAAATCATCGTGTCGGGTGGCCGCGCGCTGAAGGATGCGGATACGTTCGCTTCGACCATCACACCGCTGGCCGACAAGCTGGGTGCTGCGATCGGCGCCAGCCGCGCTGCGGTCGATGCGGGCTATGTGCCCAATGACTATCAGGTCGGCCAGACCGGCAAGATCGTCGCCCCGGAAATCTATGTCGCGGTCGGCATTTCGGGCGCGATTCAGCATCTGGCGGGGATGAAGGACAGCAAGACCATCATCGCCATCAACAAGGACGAAGATGCGCCGATCTTCCAGGTTGCAGACCTGGGCCTGGTGGCAGACCTGTTCAGCGCCGTGCCGGAACTGACCGGAAAGCTGTAACACCGGCGCAACGACGATCTTGTCCCCTCCGCTTCGGGGAGGGGACGGGATCGGACCAGGCGGGAAACCTGTGTCGGCCAGATCGATAATCCTTGTCGAAGATGATCCGGCGCTGCGCACACTGACCGCCCGCGTGCTGGCGTCGCATGGCTATGACGTTCGCACCGCGACGACCGGCGCGGAACTGTGGGTCCTGCTGGACAATGGCCCTGCCGATCTGATCGTGCTCGACATCATGCTGCCAGGTACTTCGGGCATCGACCTGTTTCGCCGGCTGCGGCGTGACAGCGACATTCCGGTCATCTTTGTCAGCGCGCGCGGCAGCGAAGAAGATCGCGTGCTGGGGCTGGAACTGGGCGCGGATGACTATCTGGCCAAGCCGTTCGGCACGCGCGAATTGCTGGCGCGCATCGGCGCGGTGCTGCGGCGCGGCCGCGGCGAAAGCGATGATGCCGGATCGGGCCGCGCGTTCAGCTTTGATGGCTGGCACTTGTCGCTGGTCCGCCGCGAATTGCGGTCGCAGGATGGCACGCTGGTCGATCTGACTGCGGCGGAATTCGATCTGCTGGCGACCTTCGTGTGCCAGCCGCAGCGCGTGATTGGCCGCCAGCGGTTGATCGAACTGTCGCGCATGCGGCTGTCGGACAGTTCGGATCGCAGCATCGACGTATTGGTCAGCCGGTTGCGCCGCAAATTGAGCAATGCGCGCGGCGAAGCGCCGCTGACCACTGTGCGCGGCCTGGGGTACATGTTCACCGCCAGCGTGGAACGGCATTGATGGGCCTGCGCCAATGGGGCCTGACTGCGCGCATTTTGTTCATCCTGGTGCTGGTGCTGGTGCTGGATTTTACCGCCAACGCCTGGCTGAACGAACGGTCCAACCGCTTTTCAATGCCGCACGACGAGGCCGCCGCGCTCGCGCAGAATTTGATCGCGGCGGAATCGCGGATCGATCGCGCCACGCCCGCCGACCGTGCCGCGCTGACGCGGCGCCTGAGCAGCGCCACGCTGCGGTTTGACTGGTCTGCTGGCAACCAGGCGCCGGTGCCGGGCATCGATCTGGGCAATCTTGAAGATCAGCTGCTGCGGTTGCAACCCGCGCTGGCGCGCGCGCGGCTGGAAATGACGATTTCGCCGCTGCGCCTGACCGACGGACTGACCGGCACGATGACGCTGGGTGATCGCACGACCTTGCGCTTTGCCGGCGATACCCGTTCGGCCTGGCCGCTGGTGCTGGGCCACCTGGCCGATTTCCTGTTGCCGACCACCGCGTTTGCACTGCTGGCGTGGTTGCTGACCTATGGTGCGCTGCGCCCGTTGCGCAAACTGGTGCGCGCCAGCCTGCGCGTTGGCACGCGCCGTGCGCAGCCGATCGCCGTGGCCGGGCCGGGTGAAGTGCAGTTGCTGATCCGCGCGTTCAATTCGATGCAGCAACGCATCGATGCGCTGCTTGATTCAAATTCGCAGACGATTCTGGCCATCGCGCATGATCTGCGCACGCCGTTGACGCGCATGCAATTGCGGCTGGATGCGATGGGCATCGATGACGATGACCGGCAGGGGCTGGAATCCGACATGGGCGAGATCCGCGATCTGCTGGCTTCGCTGCAAAGCTATATCGATCTGGATGGCGATGCGGCGCTGCGCGAACCGGTTGATCTTGCTGCGATGGCGCAGACACTGGTCGATCAATCGAGCGAAACCGGCGGCGTGGCCAGCTATCACGGTCCCGATCATCTGGTCGTCCATGCCCGGCCGCTGGCGCTGCGACGGTCGATCGGCAATCTGCTCGACAATGCGGTGCATTACGGCGGCTCTGCGCGCGTGATCCTGGTCGGTCCGCCGTCGGGGGTGACCATCATGGTCGAGGATGACGGTCCTGGTATTCCGCCCGATGCCTTTGACAAAGTGCTGCAACCGTTCATCCGGCTGGACCATGCGCGCGAACGCAATACCAGCGGCATGGGGCTGGGCCTGGCCATCGTCGATCGCGCCGTGCGCGCAGAGGGCGGCGCGCTGATACTGGCCAACCGGCCCACTGGCGGGCTGCGCGCCACGATCCGCCTGCCGGAATCGGCGCTTTTACCCGCGCCAGCAACACTTCCTTACAATTGAGCAAAATTCGGGAAAAAGCCGCGCCCTAGAACGACGGGCATGTGCAATGACGACAAAACGTCCCCGCTCAGGTGCAAGGTCGGGGGTATGACCCCAGCCTTTGCCGCGTTGATCGGACCAGGGCCCCGCCTGGTCATGCGCAGCCTTGCGCTCCCGCTCATCAGCGCCATCGCGCTGGCGCTGCCGGGCGTGGCCTGGGCGGGGGAGAGCTTTACGCTCCAACAGCTGGAAGCCATGGCGGCAGAGGGCAATCTGGCGATCCGTGCGGCGGCCAGCGATGTGGCGGCAGCGCGCGGATCGCTGCAGGTCGCGCGCGCATTTCCCAACCCGGAAGTGGAATATATCGCCGGGTCGCTGCGTTATCGCAACGGCGTCGATGGTGTGTCAGGCCGCAGCGCCAGCATGAGCCTGACCCAGCCGCTCGATCTGCCGTTCCGCCGCAATCCGCGCATTGCCGCCGCGCAATCGGGGCTGGCCGCGCGGGAGGCGGGGCTGCGGTCGTTTCAGGTGGACTGGATCGCCGAACTGCGGCGCGGCTATTTCGATGTGCTGCGGCGCACGGCGGAAAAGGCCAACGCCGACGAAGACCTGGCGCTGATGCAGCAAATGCACAAGGGCATCGCGCTGCGCGTAAAAGTCGGCGATTCGCCCCGCATCGAACTGATCCGCGCCGAGGCGGACCTGTTGAACGTGCAGAAACAGGCACAGGCCGCCGCCTTGCGCGAAACCCAGGCGCGGCTGAACTTGCGCAAGCTCGTCAGCGCCGCCCTGCCCGAAAATTTTGCGCTGCAGGGTCAACTGGATGCGCCGCTGACGGTCGCCCCGCTTGGCACGCTGGTGGATCAGGCGCTGGCCGCCAATCCCGGGTTGGTGCGCGCCCGCGCCGAACAGGACCAGGCGCGTTACCGGCTGAATTACGAACAGGCCGGCCGGCTGCCCTCGCTGGCATTGCGCGCGGTGCGTGAGGCCGATCGCGAAATGCGCCAGACGCGTGTCGGGGTCAGCCTGTCGATCCCGCTGTGGGACCGGCGCCAGGGTTCCGTGCGGGAGGCAGAGGCCGAAGTCGCGCGGTCATCGCTAACGCTGGATGCCGAAAGTTTTGCCATCCGCCAGGATCTGGAAGTGGCCTATCGCCAGTACGAAGTCGCGCAGGCGCAAGTGACCGCGCTGGAAAAAGGCCTGGTCGCGCAGGCACGGTCCGCTGTCGAGACCACCGAAACTGCCTATCGCGCCGGCGAACGCGGCTTGATCGATGTGCTCGATGCACAGCGGGTGTTCCGCGCGGCGCGCGCCGATCTTATCGCCAGCCGTTTTGAACTGGCCACAGCCTGGCTGGAAATCCAGCGGCTGGTGGCCCCGTCCGATCAGGAAACCCAATGAACCGGTCCGCTTCCGCTCTTGCCCTCATGCTGATCCTGTCCGCCTGCGGCAAAGGTGAGGACAAAGTCGCTGGCAAACCCGCTGGCGATCCACTGCAGGTCACCGCACCAGCCGCACTGGTCGCGCGGCTGAAAATCGCGCCGGTCACGATGACGCCGGTGTCGGAAACGCTGCGCGTGGCTGGCCAGATCGATTTTGATGAAAACCGCGTGGCGCGGATCGGCGCCACCGTAACCGGCCGGGTTGCCGCGATGCAGGCCAATGTCGGGCAGGGCGTGTCGCGCGGCAGCGTGCTGGCGCAGATCACCAGCACCGAATTGTCCAGCCAGCAATTGGTCTATGTCCGCGCGCGATCGTCCAACGATCTCAACCGCCGCAATGTCGAACGCGCGCGCACACTGTTTGCCGCCGGGGTGATCTCGGCGGCCGAACTGCAACGGCGCGAAAGCGAATACCAGGTTTCCGGCGCGGAAATGCGCGCGGCGGCCGATCAATTGCGCTTGCTGGGGCTGTCGGGCGCGGCGCTGGGCCAACTGGGCGCGCGCGGCACGCTGCATTCGGTGTCGCAGGTGTCATCAACCATGGCCGGGGTGGTGGTCGAACGCCATCTGGCGGTGGGCCAGGTGGTGCAACCGTCGGATCAATTGTTCGTAGTGGCCGATCTGTCGAAAGTGTGGGCAGTGGCGCAAGTGCCTGAACAACAGGCGCGGTTTGTTCACACCGGGCAGATGGTTACGCTGGATATTCCTGCGCTGGGCGATGAAAAACGCAGCGGGCGGCTGGTTTATGTCGGGCAGGTGGTCGACCCCCGCACGCGCACCGTGCTGGTGCGCACAGAGCTGGACAACGCTGGCGGGCAGCTGAAACCGTCGATGCTGGCCACCATGCTGGTGCAATCCGATGCGACCGACCGCCTGACCATTCCGGCCAGCGCGGTGGTACGCGAAAACAACGCCGACCACGTTTTCGTGGCGCAGGGCAGCAATCGCTATACGCTGCGTGCCGTGTCGGTGGGTGAGGAAAGCAAGGGGCGCCGCCCGGTCCTGTCCGGGCTGGCGGCCGGCGACCAGGTCGTTGCCGAAGGGGCGTTCCACCTGAATATCGAACGCAACCGCCAGGCGATCGAAGGCCAATGATCACCGGGCTGATCCGCGCCGCGCTCAACCAGCGGCTGATCGTGGTGGTCATCGCGCTGGCGCTGCTGGGCTTTGGGTTTCGCGCGACGCAACACCTGTCGGTCGATGCCTTTCCCGATGTGACCAACGTACAGGTGCAGATCGCCACCGAAGCGGCCGGCCGCAGCCCCGAAGAGGTGGAGCGCATGGCCACCGCCCCGATCGAGGTGGCCATGACTGGCCTGCCCGGGCTGGAGGAAATGCGATCGCTCAACAAACCGGGTCTGTCGCTGATCACGCTGGTGTTCACCGAATCGACCAATGTCTATTTCGCCCGGCAACTGGTGATGGAGCGGCTGAGCGAGCTTGGCCCCAGGCTGAGCGATGGCATTGCGCCGGTGCTGGGCCCGGTGTCGACCGGGCTGGGCGAGGTCTATCAGTATACGCTCGAACGCACCGGCGATGACGGCCGGGCCTTGTCCACGGCAGAGCTGACGCAGCGCCGGCTGGTGCAGGACTGGACGGTCAGGCCGCTGTTGCGATCGATTTCCGGCGTGGCCGAAATCAATTCGCAGGGCGGCTTTGCGCGGCAGTACCAGATCGAGGTCAACCCCGACCGGCTGCGGCATTACAACGTTTCGGTGGCCGAGGTGTTTCAGGCGGTCGCCAGCAACAACGCCAACGCCGGCGGCGGGGTGCTGCCGCAATATGCCGAACAATATCTGATCCGCGGTGTCGGCTTGGTGCGTACCGAAGACGACCTGCGCGCGATCGTCATCCGCGAAAGCGCCAGCCAGCCGGTATATTTGCGCGATCTGGCAGAGGTGAAGATCGGCCCCGGCGTGCGCGAAGGCGCGGTGATCAAGAACGGCACGACCGAGGCGGTCGGCGGCGTGGTGATGATGATGGCCGGCGGCAATGCCAAGGACGTGGTCAGCCGGGTGAAAGACCGTGTGGCCGAAATCAATGCCAAGGGCATGCTGCCCGGCGGATTGAAGATCGTGCCCTATTACGACCGGTCCGAACTGGTCGATGCGGCGCTGCACACCGTGGTCAAGGTGCTGATGGAAGGCATCGTGCTGGTGGTGGTCGTATTGTTCCTGTTTCTGGGCGATGTGCGATCATCACTGATCGTCGTGGCGACGCTGGTGCTGACCCCGCTGCTGACCTTCATGGCGATGAACCAGCTGGGCATATCGGCCAACCTGATGTCGCTGGGTGGCCTGGCCATCGCCATCGGCCTGATGGTCGATGGATCGGTGGTGGTGGTGGAAAACGCCTATCTGCAGCTTGGCCACGCGCGCAGCAGCGGCGAAAGCAAGGCGCGCATCATCCTGCGATCGGTGGTGGAGGTGGCGACGCCGGTCATTTTCGGCGTGGGCATCATCATCCTGGTGTTCCTGCCGCTGATGACGCTGGAAGGTATGGAGGGCAAGATGTTCGCCCCGCTCGCCTATACCATCGCCATCGCGCTGGCGGTGTCGCTGCTGCTCAGCCTGACGCTGACGCCCGCGCTGTCGAGCTTTCTGCTGAAGGCGCCCGACCATGACGGCGATCATGACACCCGGATCATCGCCTGGCTGAAGGCGCGCTATCTGCGCATGCTGGGCTGGACGCTGGCCAATGAACGCAAGACGATTGCCAGCGCGCTGGCCGCATTTGCGCTGACGCTGTGCGTGTTTCCGTTGCTGGGCACGGCGTTCATCCCGGAAATGAAGGAAGGCTCGCTGGTGCCCGGCATCAACCGCGTGCCCAATATCGCGCTGGATGAATCGATCCGTATTGAAATGGAGGCGATGCGGCTGGTCATGCAGGTGCCCGGCGTCAAATCGGCGGTATCGGGCGTTGGCCGCGGCGAAAGCCCGGCCGACCCGCAGGGCCCCAACGAATCGACGCCGATCGTCAGCCTGAAACCGCGTGACCAATGGCCCGCCGGCTGGAACCAGGACAGCATCGCCGATGCCATGCGCGAAAAGCTGAAGGTGCTGCCCGGCATCCAGATTGTAATGGCCCAGCCAATTTCCGACCGCGTGGATGAAATGGTGACCGGCGTGCGGTCCGACATCGCGGTCAAGATTTTTGGCGATGACCTGGGCGAATTGAAAGCGCGGGCGGAGGATATCGCGCGGGTGGCGCGGTCGATGCAGGGCGCAGAAGATCTTCGCATCGAAAAGACCAGCGGCCAGCAATACCTGTCGATCGATATCGACCGCGCCGCGGTCGCCCGCTTTGGCCTCAACGTCGCGGACGTCAACGCCATGATCGAAACCGCCGTCGGTGGCAAAGCCGCCACCGAGATTTTTGAAGGCGAACGCCGGTTCCCCGCGGTGGTGCGACTGCCAGCGGAATACCGCAATTCGATTGCGACGATTTCCAACCTGCTGGTCGGTTCCCCTGGCGGGGCGCAGGCGCGGCTGGCGGATATTGCCAAAATCACGGTGGTGGACGGCCCTGCGCAGATCAGCCGTGAAATGGCCAAGCGCCGGATCGTCGTCGGCATGAATGTCAAAGGCCGCGATCTGGGCGGGTTTGTCGCCGAATTGCAGCAGAAAGTCGGTGCGCAGGTCAAACTGCCCGACGGCTATTATCTGGAATGGGGCGGGCAGTTCCAGAACATGGAACGCGCGCTGGGCCATCTGATGATCATCGTGCCGATCACCATCGCCGCGATCTTCTTTCTGCTGTTCGTGCTGTTCAAATCGCTGCGGCTGGCCACGCTGATCATCCTGGTGCTGCCATTTGCCTCCATCGGCGGGGTGATCGGGCTGTTCGTGAGCGGCGAATACCTGTCGGTGCCGGCCTCGGTCGGGTTCATCGCCCTGTGGGGGATCGCCGTGCTCAACGGCGTGGTGCTGGTGTCCTATATCCGCAATTTGCGCGATGAAGGCCGCAGCGTGGCCGACGCGGTGCAACAGGGCGCGGCATTGCGGTTCCGCCCGGTGATGATGACCGCCACCGTCGCGCTGCTGGGCCTGATCCCGTTTCTGTTTTCCACCGGGCCCGGCGCCGAGGTGCAGCGGCCGTTGGCGATCGTGGTGATCGGCGGGCTGATCACCTCGACCGTGCTGACCCTGCTGGTGCTACCCACCATCTACCGCTTTTTCGACAGTGAGCCGCTTGAAGCATGACACACCCATTCCACGACAACGCCATTGTCGAAATCAAGGCGGTCATCCGCCCCGCCAAGCTGGAACCGCTGCGGCTGGCGCTGCGCGATCTCGACGAATTTCCCGGCATGAGCGTGACCAAGGTCGAAGGGTGCAGCGCCAAATACAAGGACCATGCGCGCAGCCCCAACATCAAACAGGAATTGCTGGATTATTCGCCAAAGGTGCTGGTGACGATCGTCGCCCCGGCCGAAACCGCCGACGCGATTTGCGCCACGATCCTGGCGCAGGCGTGCACCGGTCGCATCGGCGACGGGCTGCTGTGGACCTCACCTGTTGCCCGGGCCTGGCGAATCGCCGCTGGTGACCCCGACCGGCCCTGACAAACCGGCCAGTGCGCCGGCGTGGCGCGGGTGGCGCGCAAGGACTGCGCGATAGGCCGCCGCCGCCTCATCGGCGCGGCCCACGGCATCGAACGCGCAACCCAATTCGAACTGCGCCGCGATCCGCCCCGGTTCGCGTGCGATCGCGCGTTGCAGCGCATCGATCGCCCCGGCATCATCACCGGTCGCACGCAAGGCAAACCCCAGATCGGCCCAGGCCCTGGCCAGTGCCGGATCGGCTGCGACCGCATTGCGATAGCTGAGCGCGGCTTCGGCCCATTGCCCCTGCTGGCGGTGCAGCGCGCCGAAATCGTGGTGCGCCTCGGCCAGCGTGGGGTCTATCCGCAGCGCGCGGCCGATCAGCACAAAGGCATTGGTCACGTCGCCGGTCTGCGCATGGACCTGCCCCAGCAGATGGCACGCCCGGGCGTGATCGGGCTCGCGCTGCAACACCTGGTGATAGACCCGCGCCGCCGCACCCAGATCGCCATCACGATGGTGCGCCAGGCCGGCGGCCAAAAGCTGTTCGGGCGTTGCAGACATTGCGGCCGGTTTACCCCGGCGTGGCGGCGCGATCCACCGGTTTGCGCAGCATCGGCACCGCGCAGGCGACGACCGGCGCGATGCACGCCACGGCCAGCACCACCCAGATCAGGTTGATCGACTGGCTCAGTCCCAGGTGGGTGATCAGCGGTTGCAGCAGCGCGCGCGTGTCATCATCGAGCGGCATATCGTGCATTGCCAGAAAATCATCGATCGGCAGGTGCAGCATGGCGGCGATATGGACATCACCATCGCGCAGACCTTTGGCAATTGCGGCAATCCGCTGCGGGGTCTGGCCATACAGCAGGCTGTCGATCAGCGCGATGCCCAGCGCGCCGCCCAGGTTGCGCGCCAGATTGAACAAGCCGCTGGCGTTGGCCACGGCGCTTTCGGCCAGGTGCCCCAGCGCCAGCCGCGTGGTGCCCAGAATGCACACCATCAGTGCCGCGCCGCGCAGCATCTGCGGCCAGAACAGCGCGGCAAACCCGCTGTCCGGGGTCAGCGCCGCATCGGTCCAGCAGCCCAGCCCGAACAGGGCAAACCCGAACAGGCAATAGGGCAGCGGCGCCACATAGCGTTCCGCCCAGACCGCCAGCGGCGCGGTCAGCAATTGCGCCGCCCCGGTCAGCACCACCGTTTCGCCAATCGCCAGCGCGTCCATCCCGCGCACCAGCCCCAGAAAGATCACCATCAGATAGGTCGAACCATACAGCGTCGCGCCCAGAACAGCATTGCACCCGGTGCCCAGCGCCACGCGCCAATCCGCCAGCGCGGCCGGATCGACCAGCGGCATGGAAATGCGCAGGCACCGCGCGACAAACGCCCCAAGCGCGATCAGCCCACCGATGCCGCACGCCAGCGTCACCGGCGCAGCCCATCCCGCCTGCGGTGCATGTTTGAGCGCGACTTCGATCCCGATCATGGCCAGTGCCAGCAGCACCAGCCCCGCGCGGTCCAGATGCCGCAACAGCGCCGGTTCCGCGGCTTCACGCGGCAGCAGCCACACCATCCCGGCGACGGCGACAATGCCAGGCACCAGATTGATGAAAAACAGCCAGGGCCACCCGAAATGCACCGTCAGCCAGCCACCCAGCCATGGGCCGAGCGTGGGCGCCAGCATCGCCATGACCCCGGCCAGCCCGGTCGCCACCGCTTCATCGCGCGGCCCGAACAACAGGAACACCGCGCTGAACACACACGGGATGATCACCCCGCCAAACAGGCCCTGCACGGTGCGCGCGACGATCAGCATGGCAAACCCGTCGCTGAACCCGCAGGCTGCCGATGCCAGCGTAAACCCCGCGACCGCCAGCACCATGCACCCGCGCAACGATAACGCGCGCGTCAACAGCCCCGACAGCGGGATCGAGATGACTTCTGCGGTCAGATAGCTGGTCTGGATCCAGCTCATCGCGTTTTCATCGATGTGCAGCCCGCGCTGCATTGTCGGCAGTGCGGTCAGCACGATCTGCACATCCAGCACCGACATGAACAGGGCGACGCACATCAGCGCAAAGCCGGCCCATACGGCCAGCGATGTGCGTGACGGTCCATCGGCAGGCAGCGGTTCGGTCATCATCGCGGGGGATGGTATCGCGGTCATCGCATCATGGTCAACGCAGGGGTGCCAGCGCCGCGTTTTCGGCGCGGATGCGAATGGTCAGCATCACCGCATTGGCGATCGAAAAACCCAATGCCATGCGGTTCAGCCCAAAGGCCAGCGGCAGGCTGGCGACTTCACCCACCACCACCGCGTAATTGGGATGGTGCAGCCAGCGATAGGGGCCCGTCCGTACCAGCACTTCGCCTGGCACGACCAGGATGCGCGCGGTCCAGCGCCGCCCCAGTGCCGCCATCACCCAAATGCGCAGCGGTTGCAGCGCGGCAAACACCGCCAGCCAAACGGGCACCACCGCGCGCCCCGGCGCCAGCCACCACAGCCCGCCCAGCCAGGCCAGGTGCATGGCGATGATCACCGGGTAATGCCCCGGTGCAACCTCATGCGCCCCCGCAGCCAGCAATCGCGCGGTATTCGCGCGGGCCATGCGCATTTCCACCAGCCGTGCCAGCGTGACATAGCCAAGCGCAATTTCGGCGATCATGGCAGCGGCGTGAGCAACGCGCTGCTGAGCGTGAAGCCCGGCCCCAGCGCCAGCATCGCGCTGGGTCGGTCGGTGGGCAGCAGGTTGTCGGCCAGCGCCCGGTGCAGCACAAACAGCACCGATGGCGCCGACATGTTGCCATTGGCGGCCAGCACCGTGCGTTCGGCATCCAGCGACCCTGCCGCCAGGTCCAGGCTGGTTTCCAGCGCTTCGACCACTTTGGCACCGCCCGGGTGGCAGACAAACCGGCCGATGTCGGCGCGCGCCACGCCCAACTGTGCGCACATGCCCGCCAGCGTGGTGCGCAAATGCCGCGCGATCAGCGCCGGGATCGATTGGGCAAAGATCACCCCAAAGCCGTGCGGCGCCACGTCCCAGCCCATCACGTCCAGCGTGTCGGGCCACAGATGTTCGGCCGCAGCGGTCACCGCGACGGTGGCTGGGCCTTCGGTCGACAGGACCGCCGCCGCGGCGCCATCGCCAAACAGCGCGGTCGCCACGACATTGGCCTTGGTCAGCATGTCTTCGCGGAACGACAGCGAACACAGCTCGACCGTGACCATCAGCACGCGTGCGCCCGGTTGCGCGGCGGCCAGCCGCGCGGCCAGTGCAAAACCGCTGACCCCGCCGGCACAGCCCAGGCCGAACACCGGCACGCGCACGACATCGGCGCGCAGGCCCAGCTCGGCATGCGCCAGCGCCTCAAGACTGGGGGTGGCGATCCCGGTGGACGACACCGTGACGACGATATCGATATCCGCCGGGGTCAGCCCTGATGCATCCAGCGCATCGCGCGCGGCAGCGATGAACAGCGTGCGCCCGACATCGCGGTAGGCCGCGGTGCGGGTCGCCCAGTTCTGCGGTTGCAGGTACCATTCCACCGGCATGGCGATATGACGGTTGCTGATCCCGGCATTGGCAAACACCGGGGCGAGCCGTTCAAACGCCGGAAACCGCCCGGCAAACTGTGCGCGCGCCCATTCGCGTGCATCTTCCTGGGGAATCGAATGGGGCGGGGTCGCGCGACCCAGCCCGAGCAACCGCGCTGGCGTCATAGCGCGGATGCATCCGGCTTGCGCCCCGACAGGGCCTCGTTGCGTGCCTTGACCATGAAATCGTGGCACGGCGGCGATGTTTCGGCCATGTGCACGATCAGACAGGCGCGCACCTTTGATCGGCTGAGCGAATGCATTTCATGCGAACACAGCCGCTTGGCATCGGGCATGCACGCCTTTTTGCCGGCGTCATCGGCAAGGGCGGGGGCGATCCCCGCCGCCATCAGTGCGGGCGCCAGCACGATCATGGCCAGCGGCCAGCGGTGCCGCCGTGGTGCGGTACAGGTGAAAATCGACATTGAACCTCCTGGATCGCGGGCACAGCAACGCCAGCGACGATAGCGCGTGGTGCGGCCCGAACCGGTGCATGGAGGAAACGCGATGAACCGGCGCTGTCGCAGGGGGAGGACGGGCAATGCCCCATCTCCTCCGGTCGCGACCGGCCGACACCCTGCGACATCCTTGCCAACAGACCGTTCGTAGCCACCCACGCCAGTAAAATTGCGCTTACCCGCGGTGTGTGCAAACAGCCAGCATCTTTTCGCAGCCGGCCGGATGTTTCGCCCATGCGGGCAAAGTGCCGCACTTAATCGCGGCCAATCGGCGTCGTTCTTGAAACATTGCACAGCAATGCGGCGTGCGGGAGGCTACCCATGGATATGCGAATTGGTGCGAATGGCCCCCTGCAGGCGCCGGTTACCGCGCGTGCGGCCGCGATCGCGCCGGCCCGGCCGGTGGCGGCAGTGGCCGCCGGTGCCGCGATCGCGCAAGGGACCACCGATCAGCAGGGCGCCGCCGCGATGCAGGCGCTGGCGACTGGCACCAGTTTCAGCATCATGGCTTAGCGCGTTCTGCAAACGATATCTGATCAGCGCGCGGGCCCGGGGTCGAACTTGTCCGCCTTGCGCCGGCCCAGCCGCATGCCGGTTTCCAGCCGGGCGCGCAGCTGGGTGTAATAGGCATCCAGAAACGCGCGTTCATCGCCCGCGCCGCTGGTCCAGCCAATCTTGCGGCAGATCGTTTCGGCCACTTCGGTCAGGGCCTGCGGCCGGTTGTCGCGCAGCACGCGTTCCAGCATCTGCAATTCGTATTCGCCGTAAACCGCCAGGTCCGCTTCGGAAAAGCGGTACTGCGCGCCGGTTATCGTGCTGATCCCCTGCGCCGCCGTGCCCAGCGACAGCACCGTATCCAGCCGGCTGCGCGGGGTTTCCACCACCCAGGTGCCCGCGATCACATCGCCACACCGAAGCCCATCGCGGTTGAAAAACGGGAACAGCGCAAAGATCCCGAACCACACCAGCGATGCCCAGCCGGCCAGCGTGGTATCGGCGCCGGCGTTCAACGCGCCGCCGACAAACACGATCGGCATGAACAGTTCGATATCGCGCAACAGGTTGCGTGCAATCACCGCCTCTGCCGACAACCGCGTCGCGCCGCCGTCGCTGCCCGGGCGCGCAGCGATCCGGATGCCGGTCAGCCGCTTGCCCGGTGTCGCCCCGCGCGGCCCCAGTTCAAACCACAGGAACCACGCGCTGCGCGCCAGGAACGCGGCGATGATCCACACCACGATCACCGCCTGCGCCAGATCGCCCGCCGCGGCGCTGCCGTGCGACAGCTGGTCCAGCCCCACCCCCTTGGCGATGTACCCCAGCACCACGGTGGTGCCGATAATGCCCATCACGATCAGGAACAGATCGATCAGCAGCGCCGCCGCGCGCACGCCGCGCGATGCCAGCGTCAGCGTCAGCGGCAGACCTTCGGCCGTCAGAATCACGCGCTGGCGCCGGTTCAGCGCGGAAGCCGGGCGCTGGTCGGCGGTGTCGCGGCGCTTGCGCCCAAACCAGCGCGCCATCAGCGGCGCCGCCCAAACGCAAAGAAATAGACCAGCCACCACACCAGCATCGCCCCGCCCAGCGCCAGCCTGGGCGCGGTGGCGTTGATCAGCTGGCGGGCAAACCCTTCCAGCAGCCCGGCCACGATCAGCATCAGCACCACCCCGGTCATCACCGTGGCGGTGCGCCGCCCCGCCTCCGCCGCGGCATCCAGCACCGCGCGCTGCCCGGGAAAGGCCATCGCGCGGCCGATATGCAGGCCCGATGCACCGGCCAGCATGATCGCAAACAGCTCTGTCGTGCCATGCACCATCAACCAGCCAACCAGTTCCAGCGTCAGCCCCTGCCCATGGTACAGCCACAACAGCGCCCCCAGCAGCGCGGTGTTGTGGATCAGCAGCAACAGTACCGGCACGCCAAAGGCAAAGCCCAGCGCGTAACACAGGATCGATACTTGCGCGTTGTTGCTGAACAGCGATGCCGCAAACACAGCCAGCCCGTCGCGCTGGCCATGGTCGAACAGCGTGGCATAGAGCGCAGCGCGGCTGGCCCCCGGTACGCGCGCATCGCCAGGCTGTGCCGGCATCAGCGCATAGAACCAGTCGGGATTGCCGCTGACCAGCAACCAGCCGATCACCGTCCCGCCGATCATCAGCGCCAGCGCGATCACGATGTCGGGGGCGATCGATCGCACCGCCGCGCTCCACCCGCCACCAAAAAAGCGCGCGCACCAGCCGCGAAAGCCCATTTCCGGCCCATGCACGACAAACCACGCGCGCTGCGCCAGCCCTTCCAGATAGGCCAGCGTGGCGGCATCCAGCGTGGTTTCGCGCGCCACCGACAGGCTGGACGCCAGCATGCGGTACAGCGCCGGCAGCGCGATCAGGTCGTCATCGCTGATGGATCGGATGCGCCCGGCCTCGATTCGCGTGACAATCGCCTGCAACCGCCGCCAGTCCGCCTCCCGCTCCAGCCGGAACCGGTCGGAACGCAGCGCGGCCTGTTCTGCGGCGGCAATGTCGGCCTGCCCGCTGCCGGCAAACCAGCTGACCAGCCGCGCCGCGCCGGGGATGCGGGCGGACAAGCTGGCTGATGCAGGGATGGGTGCAGCGTCGCTCATCCAATGCTGCCTTCGCGCTTGATCGCCAGATAGGTTTCCACCAGCCGCAGCCCGATCGATTGCCACGGCGCCTCGATCACGCGCACCCCGGCCTGGCGCAACCGGGTCAGCACCACCGCGCGCTGGCGGATCAGCCCTTGCGCGGTCACTGCACGCGCCACATCGCCCGGGCTGGCGATGGTGCCGCCCGCCACGGCATCCAGATCCTCGTCCCGCATCACCACGAACAGCACGCGGTGGCGCCGCACCAGCCCGGCGCACATTTCGATCATCATTTCCGCGCCCGTCGAATCGGTGAAATCGGAAAACACCACGATCAGCGACCGGCGTTGCAGCCGGGTGGACAGCGTCGCCATGGCCAGCGTGAAATTGGCGTCCTGGTCATGATAATCGAGCGTGGCGGCGGCGGCCTGCAACCGGCGGAACTGGCTGGGTGCGGTCACAAATGGGCTCATCACCAGCGGCTTTGCGGCAAAGCCGAACAACGCGACACGGTCTTCGGCCTTCAACGCGACCCACGCGGCGGTCAGCGCGGCGGTCACCGCGCGGTCGATGCGGGCGATCCCGGCGATCGGTTCGCACATCGCCTGGCCGCAATCAAACGCCAGCACGATCTGGTTGTTGCGTTCGATTTCGTATTCGCGCGCCACCAGATGCGCGTGACGCGCCGATGATTTCCAGTCGATCCGGCGCCGGTCCATTCCTGGCTGGTATTCGGCCAGCGCCTCGAATTCGCTGCCGTCGCCGCGGATGCGGCGGGCAATCCGGCTGAACCCGGCCTCTCGCAGGAAAATCTGCAGGGCGGTGCCGCGCACCGGGGCGATGTTGGGCCACACGCCGATCTGGTGCGCCACGCTGCGCACCACCTGCCGCTGCGCCAGACCCAGCGGCCCCTGCCAGCGCAGCCAGCCGCGCACGATCTGTGCCGGTCCGCGCCGGCTCGGCGCCGGGTGGCCGGTACCCTGCCAGTGCCCGGCCTCAATCGCCGGCGTCAACGCAACATCCAGCCGCCCGCCGGGCGCCAGTCGCGGATCGGTGGCCAGCGACGCCTGCGGCCGGGTCCAGCGCGGGCCCCGCGCCAATTGCGCCTCGATCCGGATCGGCAACGGTTCTCCCACTTCGCCGGCATCCGCGGCGATCACGCGGAATGCGACCACCCCGCCGGCCAACAGCCCGTCAACCAGCACCAGCAGCGCCAGCGCGCCCGCCGCTGCCGGGCCAACCGTCCACGCCGCCGGCGTGACGCTGGACACCACCAGTGCGGCCACGGCCATGACCACCAGCAGCCGGACTGCGCGTGCCGAGGGCGCCAGCGCCAGCGTCATGATCAGCGCGGTGCCTCGGTCCGCGCGACCAGGTCGGCGACGATGGTTTCCACCGCGCGGCCCTCGATCTCTGCGGCGGGTGACAGCAGCAGCCGGTGGCGCAGCACGGCGGTGGCCAGCGCCTTTACATCATCGGGCAGCACATAGTCGCGGCCATCCAGCGCGGCGCGCGCGCGCGCCGCGCCCGCCAGCAGCACAGCGGCGCGCGGGCTGGCGCCCGACACCAGATCGCCGCTGTCGCGCGTCGCGCGGATCAGCCGCACGACATAATCGACAATGCTGTCGGCCATCGTCACTGCACCCACTGCCGCGATCGCCTCTGCCAGCTGGGCCGCGCTGGTGACCGGCATGATACCCAGATCGGCCGGGCGGCGCTGCGTCTGCCCGGTGGCATAGCGCGCGACGATCCGCGCCTCTTCCGCCGCATCGGGATAATCGACCAGCACCTTGAACAGGAACCGGTCCAGCTGTGCCTCTGGCAGTGGATAGACGCCCTGGCTTTCGATCGGGTTTTGCGTGGCGATCACGGTAAAGCGGTCGGACAGCGCATGCGCCTCTCCATCCAGCGTGACCCGGCGTTCCTGCATCGCCTCCAGCAGCGCGGCCTGGGTTTTGGGCGGGGTGCGGTTGATTTCATCGGCCAGCAGCACCTCGCAAAAAATTGCGCCGCGCGTCAGGGTGAACTGGCTGGTCTGGAAATTGAACAGGTTCGACCCCAGGATATCGCCCGGCAGCAAATCTGGGGTGAACTGGATACGCCCGAATTGGAGCCCCAGCGTGGCGGCAAAGCACTGCGCCAGCATGGTCTTGGCAGTGCCCGGCGGCCCTTCCAGCAGGACATGCCCGCCCGAAAACAGCGCGATCAGCAGGTGGTCGACCACCGCGTCCTGGCCCACCACCGCCTTGGCCACTTCGCCGCGGATGGCGCCGGCCAGTGCGCGCAGATTGTCTGGTGTCATGATGCCTCGCTCAAGTGGGGGTGTGCCGGCTGGAATGCACCAGCAGTGTTTCGATGGTGTGCAGATCGGCGGCGCGCGCGGCGATCGCCGGGGGGGTACGTGCCGCTGTCAGCCGTGCCACAGCCGTGGCAAACGGGGTGGTGCCGGGCGCGGTCAGGTGCTGGATGCGTTCGATCGCGGCGTCGGTTTCGGCCGCATTGCGCCAGCGCGGCAGGCCCAGCGCGATTTGCAGGCGTTCGCGCGTGGCATCGGCATAAGGCCCGGTGATCAGATGATGGCGCCGTGCGCGCAACAGCAGCGCCGCGCCGCCGTCGACCAGCGCCAGTTTGCCCACGGTATCCGCCGGCGCGCCGTGGCGGGCCGGGCCGAACCGCGCAAAGGCGCGCCAGCCCACCGCTGCCATCGCCAGCAGCAGGCAGATCGTCGCGGCCAGGAACGGCGGTTCAAACGCCAGCGTCAGCAGGTTGCGCGGCGCGCCCAGCCCGGCCAGTGACAGATCGAACACGATCGGCAGCCGGGCGGCGCGCTCACCGCCGGCTGTGGCCACGATCAGCGCGCGGGCATTGAGCGCGGTGGCGCGGTCGGCCAGGCCACGGTTGTTCAACAGGTCGGGTTCGAACACCATCACCAGCGGCTGCATGGTTGCCGCCAGCGGCGCGGCGGCATCATCGGTCGGTTCGGCCCCGGCCAGGGCATCCAGCGCCGGATAGTTGCCACCATCGGCGAAATACCCGGCCAGAATGCGCCCGTCGCCGCTGCGCACCAGCGGCACCAGCGGGTGGCCGGCATCATCAAAACCATTGCCCGCCAGCACGACATGGTCATCGGGCAGCGGGCCATGCGTGCCATCCCCTGCGCGCCAGCCATGTGCCGCAGCATTCCTGCTATTGCCCAGGGTGACGCCCACCCGGTCCAGAAACCCTTTCCAGTCGGGCATGCCGGCGCCGACGATCGTGGTCCATCCGGTCGGCGCCCTGGGCGCGCCAAACACGCTGGTCCATGGGCTGGGACGTGCGCGCGGATCGGTACCGAGCAGTTCGGTGCGCCATTTCGGGGTGACCACGATGGTCGGCCCCAGCCCGCTGCGGCGCGCCTGCACCAGCGCGGCAATATCCTTGGCCTCTGCCCCCGGCAGCGGGGTCAATACCAGCAGATCGCCCCCACCGGCATGATGCGGGGCGCGGTTGAATCCGACACTGTGCCCATCCGCCTGCAGCATCGCGGCCAGCGCGGCATAGCCGGTGATGCCTTTGCCCAGCCCGTGCGCGCCGCCGTTGTTGGCGGGCCGGTCCCCCGTGCCCAGCCAGACCAGCAGCACCACGAATGCGACAAACCCGGCGGCGATCAGCACAAACGTGCCGCGCGCGCCAAACGCGTCGGGATTGCGGCGCCCGTTCACGCTGTTGCCCAGTTCATGCCAGTGCCCCCGCCACACCACGCGCCGGCACCGCAAACGCGGCATAGGCCGCGCGCGCGCGCTGCCAGTCGTCGTGGCGCAAGGGGTGGAGCGCATAGCGGCTGCGCTCCACCTCACCCGCGATCACGCCGAACGCGCTGCGCGCGGGCGCGGGCAGGGTGGGTCCTTGCGCGATTTCGCGCGCGGTGCTGGCCGGGGTCAGCAAATCGGGGCGGTTGGCGGCAATATCGTCGAACGACCGCCGCAACAGCAGGTGCACCGCTTCGTCAAACCGGCCCTCGGCGGCCAGCCTGTCCGCATCGGCCAGCAGGATCGCCGCCATCGCCGCATCGGGCGCCCATGCCGGGGCATCGTCGTTCGCACGGGGCGTTCGCTGCCGCCCCTGCCACATGGTCCAGCCGAACCATGCCAGCGCGACCACCAGCAATATTGCCCCGCCGATCTCGAACGCGCGCCAGTGCTGTGCCAGCCAGGTCCCCAGCGGTGCAATTCGCGCTGCCAGCCAGTCCAGCACCGCGCGCAACCATGCCGGCGGCTGGCTGCGCGGGACGACCACCGGCTGCAGCGGGGCAAACTGGATGTCGCCCATCGCGTGCACCCGTTCCCACGCATCCGCACCGGGGGCGTGGGCGGCAGGCAGTAATGCGGGATGAAGCGTGGGCGATGTCACCGTCTTATGCTGGCACGACGCCGCACGTCGGACAAGCGATTGCCCTTTTTATATGAGGTCGCGCGACGCGCGACACAAACCTCCCGCCCCGCCTCCCGTGACGAAGAGCACGAAAACGTCCGGGGGACGTTTTTGCCGAGGAGCCGACCACCACAGCATGACGGTATCATTGGTGGTCGGGCCCCGACGAAAACATCGTTTTCGTCGCACAAGGAACGCGAGGCGGGGCGGGAGGTTTGTCTGCACGGCAGTGCAGCGCAAAAACTACCCCCTTGGGCGTTCCAGAGGGTACGTGCCGAGAATGCGCAAGTTGTTGGCAAAGAACGCCAGCTCTTCCAACGCGAGATCGAGCGCGCGGTCACCCGGTTTGCCGACCACATCGCAAAAGAACGTGGTCGCGGCAAAGCTGGCACCCTTTTGATAGCTTTCCAGCTTGGTCATGTTGATGCCGTTGGTGGCGAACCCGCCCAGCGCCTTGTACAGCGCGGCGGGGATGTTGCGGACCTCGAAAATAAAGGTGGTGATCGCCGGACCGGTGATCACCGCCGGATCAAGCGGTTTGCGCGCCAGCCGCACGAAGCGCGTGGTGTTGTCATGCGCATCTTCGACATTTTCTTCTACGATATCAAGACCATAGAGTTCGGCGGCGATTTTCGGTGCCAGCGCGGCCACGGTCGGATCGCCCAGTTCGGCGACAAAGGCGGCGGCGCCGGCGGTATCGGCATAACTCATCGGCACGATCCCGCGCGCGCGCAAATAGTGGCGCGACTGGCCCAGCGCCTGCGGATGGCTATAGGCGCTGGTGAACGGCCCGTGGCCCAGCCCCATCAGGCAGGCATGAATATCGACAAAATGTTCCCCGACGATCGACAGCCCGGATTCGGGCAACAGGAAATGGATATCGGCAACGCGGCCATGTTGCGAATTTTCGATGGGGATGATCGCACAGCCGGCCTGGCCATCGCGCACGGCATCCAGCGCATCTTCAAAACTGAAACAGGGCAGGGGCAGGCCACCGGGCACCGCCTCGGTCGCGGCGCGGTGCGAATTGGCGCCGGGCGCGCCCTGAAACGCGACCGCGCGGGCCGGATCTGCCGCAGCAGCGGCAGTCATCGATGCGACAAGCGCAAGCGCGGGGGCGGGAAAACTGGCCATAGGCCATGCCGCTTAAAGTGCCATGACCGCGATCACAAGCCCGTGGGTGCAACGGCGCCAAAAGCCGTTGCAGATCAGCAATGGTCATTGCAGGGCAATCCGGCGCCGCAGCGCAAACGGACTTGCGCCACAGCAGGGTGATGACTAGAGCGACCGGCAAACAGCGATTGCTGACACAGGCTTGCGGTTGTTGCGTCGCAACATGACTCGCGCTTGCGTCGGGATTGTTGACAAGCGATTTCGACCAACGACTTTTGCAATCTGGGCATTTCGGGAAACAAGGCATGGACGACCGTTTCAATACCATCGCGGGTTGGGCTCTGTTCAGCGGCATCGTGGCGCTGGGCATGTCGAGCCTTTCCAGCCATTTTTTCCTGGCCGACAAACACGAACGGCCCGAAACCATGGGCTATGCGATCACCGGTGTTGAAGCGGCCGGTGGCGGCGCGGCCGCAGTGGTCGAACCGATTGCCAACCGGCTGGCCAAGGCCGATGCGGCCAAAGGCGAAGCGGTGTTTGCCAAGTGCAAGGCCTGCCATTCGATCGACCAGGGCGGGGCCAATGGCATTGGCCCCAATCTGTGGGCGGTTAACGGCGATGGTATCGGTCTGGGCCGTGGCGGCTATGCCTTTTCCGACGCGTTGAAGGGCAAAGGCGGGAAGTGGGACTTTGCCGCGCTTGATCAGTGGCTGACCTCGCCCGCCGCCTATGCCACCGGCACCAAGATGTCGTTTGCCGGGCTGGCCAGCCCCGAAGACCGCGCAAACGTGATTTTGTATCTCAATTCAAAGGGTTCGAACCTGCCTTTGCCGGCGCCAGTTGCGGCTGCAGCCGCTGGCGCTGCTGCGCCTGCCGGTGGTGCGGCGCTGACCCCGGCGGTCGCCATGGTCGGTGATGCGGCTGCGGGCGAAAAAGTGTTTGCCAAGTGCAAGGCCTGCCATTCGATCGACCAGGGCGGCGCCAATGGCATTGGCCCGAACCTGTATGCCATTGCCGGCGACGCCATTGGCGAAGGCCGCGGCGGATATGCCTTTTCCGATGGGCTGAAGGCGCACAAGGGCAACTGGGACGCCGCCACGCTTGACCAGTGGCTGGCCGGTCCGGCCAAGTTTGCGGCCGGCACCAAGATGACCTTTGCCGGGCTCGAAGATGCCAAGCAGCGCGCCGACGTGATCGCCTATCTCAATTCCAAGGGTGGTAAGCTGGCGCTGGGCGCTGCTCCGGCCCCGGCGGGTGCGGCCAAGTAAGCCTGCCGACCGTCACAAGGACGACACAACGAAAAAGGGGGCGCCTGGGCGCCCCCTTTTTTGTGAGTCCCGTTCCGCTTTGCATCAGGCGCTTTTTGCAGTGCCGATTCGGACCGCCACCACATTCCGTCACCACCACAGACAGCTGCCTGCGGGCATCGGCCAGCATTGATTGCCGGTGCAGCGTGCGGGAGTTTATTCGCCGTCAGCGTTCAGGCGGAAACGCATTTCCTTGCCCGGCTTGAAATAGGGCACGCGCTTGCCGGGTACATCCACGGTTTCGCCGGTGCGCGGGTTGCGGCCCTTGCGCGGATCGCGCGAACGTGTTGAAAACGCGCCAAAACCACGCAGTTCCACACGGCCGCCCTCGGCCAGACGCCGCCCAATTTCATCGAAGAACACTTCGACCACGCGTTCGATTTCTTCGCCGCGCATGTCCGGGCTTTCCTTCGCCAGCGCCTGCAGCAATTCGGATCTGATCATCCGCCAATCCCCTCCACCGGATGTCTGTGACATCCCCCAAAACCACCCGGCGCCCGATTAACCCTGCCAGGTTGGTCGGATCCCGATTCACGGCGCCCCATTTCGCCATGAACCAGCATACTTGCCAGACCGGCAGGTTGGAAACAATCTTATCCTAAGATATCAAAGGCGTCTTTTTTCGCCGGATTGCCGCTTGTCTGGTCCGTAATGCAACAGATCTGCGCGCATCCGCCGTAGCGGTGCGGCGGACGGCCATCCCGGTGGCAGCGCCGCGCACCAATCGGCACTTGCCTTGCCCGGCTTACCCGGTCAGGAATCGACGTTAACCGATCACACCGCACCAGTTTTTGTGATCGGGCAGGAGAGCGCCGTTTTGACCACGTCCAATGCCGGTTCGCAGGTACCAGGTCCGTTCGCGTCAGACACCGACTGGTTCGGCCATCCGCGACAACTGGCGCGGCTGTTCACCACCGAAATGTGGGAACGCTTCGGCTTTTACGGCATGCGCGCGCTGCTGACGCTGTATCTGACCAAACATTTCCTGTTCAGCGATCGCACCGCCAACGGTCTTTATGGCGGGACGGCGGCGATGGTCTATCTGACCCCGCTGATCGGCGGGCTGATCGCGGATCGCTATCTCGGATCGAAACGATCGGTCAAATTTGGCGCGCTGGTGATGGCGGCGGGCTATTTCACGATGTGCTTTGGCGGTGAACCGGCAAAACCGTGGGTGGCCATCGATGGTGTGCGCCACGACGTGGTGCAGGAAAACGTCGCCGATCATCCCAGCCCCGGCGCGCACGAAAAACGCTATGTGATGATCGACCGGCAACCGCTGGTCATCCATGGTGAGGCCGACGGGACGGTGTCGCTGATCGCCGCTGATGGCCAGGTCGCGCGCCATGTCGCGGGCGACCATTTTCAATCGGGCGGTGACCGGTCAGCGGTGACCACCGCGCTAATCCTGCTGGGGCTGTCGCTGATCGTCATCGGCAACGGATTTTTCAAACCCAATATCGCGACCATGGTCGGGGAACTGTACCGGCCGGGCGACACGCGCAAGGATGGCGGGTTCACGATCTTTTACATGGGTATCAATCTGGGCGCGCTGCTGTCGCAGACGCTGTGCCCGCTGCTGGCCGATGTGATCGGATGGTGGGCCGGGTTTTTGCTGGCGGCGGTGGGCATGCTGGTGTCGTGGGCGCTGATCCAGTTCGATGGCGGCCGGCTGCACGCATTTGGCAATCCGCCAGCCGACCTGGCGAAGGACCGGGGCACGCTGATTTTTCTGGGCGCGGTGGTCGCGGTGCCGCTGGTCATGCTGTTGTTCGTCAATCTGATGAATGCCACGCCGGCCGCAGCGGGCGGCGGGATTGCCGGTTATATCCTGGCGCTGCCGCTGATGGGCAAATTGCTGTTCGGCACTTTCATCATCAGCGTGCCGGCAATTCTGGCCTATGCGTTCGTCACCGGCAACCGCGCCGAATTTCACATGATGTGTGCGGCGATGGTGATGATTACGTTCAACACGGTGTTCTGGACGCTGTTTGAACAGGCGGGCAGTTCGCTGACGCTGTTTGCCGATCGCAACACCGATCTGCACCTGATCGGCTCGTTCCAGATCTCGGCGGCGCAGACGCAAGTGTTCAACGCGCTGTTCATCGTGCTGCTGGCGCCGTTCCTGTCGATGCTGTGGGTCGCGCTGGGCCGGCGCGGGTGGGAACCGTCGACCCCGGTCAAATTCGGCCTGGCGCTGGCGGGTGTGGGCGCGGGGTTCCTGTTTCTGGTATGGGGCACGGGCTTTGCCAGCGGTGCTTTCAAGGTTTCGGTGTGGTGGCTGGCCGGGCTGTACCTGATCCACACCGTGGCCGAGCTGTGCATTTCGCCCGTCGGCCTCAGCATGATCACCAAACTGTCGCTGGCGCGGATTGTCGGGCTGATGATGGGGGTATGGTACCTGTCGATCGCGGTCGCGCAATATGTGGGCGGGATCGTCGCCCAGGTCGCCAGTGTCGATACCGTGGGGGGGGAGGTCACCAACCCGCGGCTAAGCCTGGAAACCTATGTCCATGTCTTTACGACGATCGGCTGGACTTCGGTGGTAATTGGCGGGTTGCTGCTGCTGCTGGCGGTTCCGCTGCGCCGGCTGATGCACGGGGTGAATTAGCAACCGACGGGCGCGCGCGCCCGCCCGGCGGCTATCCGCTCAGGCGCGCGCTTCCTGCACACCTGCGCTGTTGTGACGCAGCGCCTTCAGCACGGTTTCGACGATGTGCGGCGCGTTCAGGCCGGCGGTATCGTATTGTTTTTCGGGGCCATCGTGTTCCTGAAACACATCGGGCAGTCGCATCGTGCGGATTTTCAGGCCGGCATCGGTCAGCCCTTCGTCGCTGGCCATGGTCAGCACATGCGCGCCCAGCCCGCCGATCGCGCCTTCCTCGATGGTCACCACCACGTCGTGAGTGACCATCAGCCGGCGGATCAGATCCTGATCGAGCGGTTTGACAAAGCGCAGGTCGGCCACCGTGGTCGGCAGCCCGCGCGCATCCAGCTGGTCGGCGGCCTTGATCGCCTCTGCCAGGCGGGTGCCAAGCGACAGGATGGCAATCTTGCCGCCTTCGCGCACAATGCGCCCTTTGCCGATTTCCAGCCGTTCGGGCACCGCCGGCAGCGGCACGCCGGTGCCATTGCCGCGCGGGTAACGAAACGCGATCGGCCCGCTGTCGTGCATCGCCGCAGTATGCGTCATGTGCACCAGTTCCGCCTCATCAGCGGCGGCCATGACCACCATGTTGGGCAGGCTGGCCAGATAGGTCACATCGAATGACCCGGCGTGAGTCGCACCATCGGCACCGACCAGCCCGGCGCGATCGATGGCAAACCGGACCGGCAGGTTTTGGATCGCGACATCGTGCACCACCTGGTCATAGGCGCGCTGCAGAAAGGTGGAATAGATTGCGCAGAACGGCCGCATACCCTGCGCCGCCAGCCCGGCGGCAAAGGTCACCCCGTGCTGTTCGGCAATGCCGACATCGAACATGCGATCGGGATACGCGCGGGTAAAGCGGTCCAGCCCGGTGCCCGATGGCATTGCCGCGGTGATCGCACAGATCCTGGGATCGCGGTTCGCCTCCGCAATCAGGGCATCGGCAAACACCGTGGTATAGCTGGGCGCGCCAGGGCTGCTTTTGACCTGTTCGCCGGTGACGACGTTGAATTTCTGCACGCCGTGGTATTTGTCGGCGGCGGCCTCGGCCGGGGCATAGCCCTTGCCCTTTTGCGTGACGACATGGATCAGGCACGGGCCTTCGGCAGCGTCGCGCACGTTTTCCAGCACCGGGATCAGCTGATCCAGGTTGTGACCATCGATCGGCCCGACGTAATAAAACCCCAGCTCTTCAAACAGGGTGCCGCCCATCGCCATGCCGCGCGCAAATTCATCGGTCTTTTTGGCGGCCTGCGCCAGCGGGCGGGGCAACCGCCGCGACAGCCGCCGCGCCAGATCGCGCAGTTCCAGAAACGGGCGCGACGATACCAGCCGCGCCAGATAGGCTGACAGACCGCCCACCGGCGGCGCAATTGACATGTCGTTGTCGTTCAGAATGACGATCAGGCGGTTGCCCGCCGCGCCGGCGTTGTTCATCGCCTCATAGGCCATGCCCGCGCTCATCGCGCCATCGCCGATCACCGCGATCGATTTGCCCGGCCGGTCGGTCAGTTTGTTGGCGATGGCAAACCCCAGCGCGGCCGAAATCGAGGTGGATGAATGCGCCGCCCCGAATGGGTCATAGCGGCTTTCGCTGCGGCGGGTAAAACCCGACAGCCCGCCACCCTGGCGCAAAGTGCGCATGCGCGCACGCCGCCCGGTCAGGATCTTGTGCGGATAGGCCTGGTGGCCAACATCCCAGATCAGCTGATCATCGGGGGTGTTGAAAACGTAATGCGCGGCCACGGTCAATTCGACCACGCCCAGCCCTGACCCGAGATGGCCACCGGTCGCGCCGACCGAGGCGATCATTTCTTCACGCAATTCATCGGCCAGCTGGCGCAATTGCGTGGGGGCGAGCTTGCGCAGGTCAGACGGTGTATCGACCGTATCAAGGAGCGGCGTGGCCGGGTTTGCGGGCATCAACTTTCCTTACACAGTCTTTTTTCATCTGTCGAACAGGACGTCAGGGTAATCGACCTTGCCGCTGCGGGTGGCTGCGGTCAAGCAGATCGCATGCGGCACGCGCTATGCCGTTGCGCAGCGATGGCACAATCCGCGTATTTCAACCACCGGGCGGACATCGGCAAAGCCGGCGTGCTGTGCCGCATCGCGCAGCGCGCCAGTCATGCGGTCATCATCCAGATGGATGGCGGTGCCGCACGAATCGCAGATCAGGAAAATGCAATCGTGGCGGCAGCCGGGGTGCGGATTGGCAACATAGGCGTTGGCGCTTTCCACCCGCCGCGCCAGATTGGTGCGCACAAACAGGTCCAGGATGCGATAGACGGTGTTGGCGGCCACCCGCTTGCCACGTTGGAGCCCGACGCCTTCGGCAATGTCATAGGCGGACGCCGGGGTGGCGCGGGCGACCAGCGCGGTAAACACATCGCCGCGCATATCGGTCCACTGTTCGCCCGCATCGACCAGCGCATCACGCGCAGCGTCAATCAGATGTTCGCCGTCAAGATCGTGATGCTGATGCCTGGCCATGGGGGGATGATAGGCCCGCGCAACCCGGTTGCAAACCCCCGCAACGGCGGGGCGGCTTGCGGGGTGTCAGCGCGTCTATCGCGCTGCCGGACCAGCCGCGACATGCCCGGGCACCACTGCCGCCACCGATTGGGCGACGATGCCGGTGGTGCTGATGGCCATGGCGGCACATCCCAGCAGAAAACCGACCGCCAGTGCGCGGTAAAACTGTTTGTCAAAGGGGGCCATTGCGGGTCGTTTCAACTTTCTGCCGGTTTTTGCCGGGTGCGCGTTTGTGGACAGGCGACGCGCGATATTACGCCGTGCACAAGTGGCCGGATGCATCCCCGGTCGTTGTGCAGGTGCGAAATGGTGTGTGCCATGCGCAATTGCAATGCTGTTCTAAATCCAGACGCGCAGGTCTGTCCATCCGCCGCCACGGCGGCTGGTCGCGTGGCCAGCGCGGATCATCGTGCGGATCAGGCGGAGACGCGCACCCACACCGGGGCGTGGTCGCTGGCACGCTCGCGCCCGCGAAAGGTCTTGTCGACTCCGGCGGCCTGCAACCGGTCGGCCAGTTCGGGCGACAGCAGCGCATGATCGATGCGAAAACCATGGTCGCGCGGCCAGGCACCGGCCTGATAATCCCAATAGGTCCAAACCCCGCCGCGCGGATTGTGCAGCCCCAGCGCATCGGTCCACCCGGCATTGACCAGGCGGCGCCAGGCATCGCGCGATTCGGGCTGCATCAGCGCATCACCGGCCATCGCGCGCGGGTCCCAGATGTCGTGGTCGGCGGGGATGACGTTGTAATCGCCGATGACCACTGCCGGCACTTCTTCGGCCGCGATAACGGCCATGCGCTGCGCCAGCCGGTCCATCCAGCGCAGCTTGTAATCAAATTTCGGCCCCGGCTGCGGGTTGCCATTGGGCAGATAGATGCCGGCAATGCGCAGGCCGAACAACTCCGCCTCAAGATAGCGGGCCTGTTCGTCTTCGGCATCGCCGGGCAGGCCGCGCTGTATTTCGACGGGCTGGGTGCCGCGCGCCAGAATGGCCACGCCGTTGAAACCCTTTTGCCCGTGCCAGATCGCCTGATAGCCGGCCTTGGCGAGCTCGGCGGCGGGAAACCCGTCATCCTGGGTCTTGATTTCCTGCAGACAGGCGACGTCCGGCCGGGTTTCGTCCAGCCATTCGATCAGGCGGGGCAGTCGCGCCTTGATACCGTTGACGTTGAACGAGGCGACCGTGATCGGCTGTCCCGAACGCGCATCGCCCGCCGCACTGGCGCTCATACGCTGAAGCTGGCGCCACACCCGCAGCCGGAAGCGGCATTGGGGTTTTCGACGCGGAACGCCGCCCCACCCAGCGATTCGACATAATCGACCAGCGCGCCGCCCACCAGGTCCAGACTGACCGGGTCAACCACCAGCTGCACCCCGTCGGTCTGCGCCACCACATCGTCGGCTTCGGCCGCATCGGCCAGGCCAAAGCGGTACTGGAACCCCGAACATCCGCCGCCTTCAACCGACAGGCGCAGGATCGCCGGCTTTGCCTGGCGCACGGCAATGGCGGCAACGCGCGCTGCGGCGCTGGGGGACAGTGCAATGGATGGTGTGGTCATCTGTGCAAGATAGGGCGCGCGGGCCCCATGCTCAAGGGTATTCGCGAAAGGGCGTGTCGGGGCGGTGGGTGGCACTTTCAACAGAGACTCTAGGCCGATTGGATATAACTGCGCAGTGCCTCCGCCTCCGCCTCGATGCGTTCGACCCGGTATTTGACCAGGTCGCCGATCGAAATGAACGCCACCATCGCGCCATTGTCCATCACCGGCAGATGGCGGATGCGCCGCCGGGTCATCAGTGTCAGCGCCTCGATCGCGGATTGGTCGGGGCTGACCGAGATCACCGGCGCGGTCATCACTTCACGCACCGTGCGGGTCAGCATCGCGGCGCCCAGCCGGCGCAGCGAATAGAGCACGTCGCGTTCGGAAAAGATTCCCGCCACGGCCGCGTCCTGATCGGCGACCGGCAGTGCGCCGATGCGGCGTTCGGCCAGCAGTTCGACCGCTTCGGCAACGCTGGCATCGGCCTGGATGGTCCAGACCGGTCCTGACCGCCCGGCAATCAGCCTTGCTATCGTCATCGCATCCTCCCTCTAACTCAAAATATAGCGTTCCCGAAAAGACAGCTGGTCTGCGCCAACATGATAACAGCATGACACAGTTGCATGTCGGCGCAAGGCGATTGCCGCGCCAATTTTGCTGGCGCATGGAAGGTACCCATGCCGAACGGATTCAATCTTCGCCCATCCCCGCTGGATGATCCCGCCCACGCCGCGCGCTCTTGGGCACACTACCGCCGCATGTTGCGCTTTACGGCGGATCTGGCGCTGGCGGTGGTCGGAGTGGTGTGGGTGTGGCTGTACCACGAATTCGGGCTGGTCTCGATCCACCTGTACATCGCCACCGCGCTGGGGTTCGGGCTGACGGTCATGCTGGTGGGCGCGCTGATGGGGCTGGTGTTCCTGTCGCACACATCAGGGCACGATGATGTGATCGAAGACCCGCTGGACGACGAAACCTGGCGGTGAGATGTTTTGTTTGCAACGCGCCTTTGGCGCGTTGAAGTGCCACCCACCACCCCGCACCCCCGGCCCATCCGCCCACAGGATACCTTAATGGGTGGATGGGCCGGAGGTACGGGGTGGTGGGTGGCACTTCCGAACCAGGCGAAACATCGTCAATTGATCGGTACGAACTGCGCCAGATCGGCGATGTGCAGCCAGCGCACGCGCGAATTGGGGACCGAATTGGTCAGCGCATAGAACGCCGCCGCGGTGCCGGGGGCCATGCCCATCGCCTGGTAATAGGTGACATAGGCGCGGTTAACGGGGGCGTTGGCGTCATAATCGTCGGGGCCGCGCCCGGTGTCATCCACCCAGGCATGCACGCCAAAATCGGCATCCGGCGCAGCGTGGCGCGTGGTACCGGCCAGGAACAGTTCCACCGCGCCCGACCGCACCGATCCGCCGGGCGGTACGCTGGTGGCGATGGCATGCGCGCGGATCATCCGCCCCAGCCGCAGATTGGCGGTATCGTCCAGCGTGCCCGGGCAATCGACCAGTTCCAGCACGTTGATCGCCGGATATGCGCGCAGCATCGCGGCAAACCGCGCCGGGCTGGCGCTGTCGGTGGCATCGACCAGCGCGGCATGATTGCGATCGATCACCACAAACGGGCCGAACCGGGCCACCCCGCGCTGCGCAGTTTCGGCCGCGACGCCAACCAGCCGGTCAGCGCCTTCACTGCGTGGTTGGCGGTCGTCGACGATTTCGGTTTCGACCGTGGTGGTTTCGGTCCACTGCACCCCGGCGGCATCGGTCCAGCTGCGCGTGGTCGCCTCTGCCCGCGCCAGTGCGGGCAGGAACAGCGCAGCCAACGCGCAGGCCAGGGTCAGGATCGGGCGGAACACCATGACGGTGAGAGTGCCGGGCGCCGCCTTGCCAAGGCGCCAACGCTTGCGGTGAATCCGCAGTTTACGATGATTTCACCGCGGTTATCACCACATTGGGGGAATTGAGGGCCTTGGCGGGCAGGGTTTGCGCGCTAAGGTCGCGCCCACACAGGGGTTTGGGGGGCGAATACCAATGGTCGCAGTCGTGGCGACGGTCGCCTATCTCGGGCTGGAGGCGCGCAGCGTCGAAGTGCAGTGCCAGGTGTCATCCGGCCTGCCCAGTTTCCGCGTGGTCGGCCTGCCCGACAAGGCGGTGGGGGAAAGCCGCGAACGCGTGCATTCGGCGCTGGCCGCCATGGGCCTGTCGCTGCCGCCCAAACGTATCACGGTCAATCTGTCGCCGGCCGATCTGCCCAAGGAAGGGTCGCATTACGACCTGCCGATCGCGCTGGCGCTGCTCGCCGCGATGGGCGTGGTCGATCGCGAAGGATTGGCCGATCAGGTTGCGGTGGGCGAACTGGCGCTCGATGGCCGGATCATCGCCAGCCCGGGCGTGCTGCTGGCCGCGCTGCATGCCGGTGGCAGCGAACGCGGGCTGATCTGCCCGGCGGCGCAGGGGACCGAGGCGAGCTGGGCGGGGACCGCGGTGATCGCCGCGCCCGATCTGATATCGCTGCTCAACCATCTGAAGGGCACGCAGGCGCTGCCACCGCCAAAACTGGCGGAGCCGGAACCGCCGCCGCGCGGCCCCGATCTGAAACAGGTGAAGGGGCAAGAGGTTGCCCGCCGCGCGCTGGAAATCGCCGCCGCCGGGGGTCACAACCTGCTGATGATCGGGCCGCCAGGCGCGGGAAAATCGCTGATGGCCGCCTGTCTGCCGGGCATTCTGCCGCCGCTGACGCCGAGCGAAGCGCTGGAGGTGTCGATGGTTGCATCGGTGGCGGGCACACTGGTCGAAGGGCGGATCAGCCGCGCGCGCCCGTTTCGCAGCCCGCACCATTCGGCATCGATCGCCGCGCTGACCGGCGGCGGGATGAAGGCGCGCCCGGGTGAGGTCAGCCTGGCGCATCTGGGCGTGCTGTTCCTGGACGAATTGCCCGAATTTCAGCGCGCTGCGCTCGATTCGCTGCGCCAGCCGCTGGAAACCGGCGAAGTGACCGTGGCACGCGCCAATGCCCATGTGACCTTTCCGGCGCGGGTGCAGCTGATCGCGGCGATGAACCCGTGCCGCTGTGGCCATCTGGCCGATCCCGCGCTGGCGTGCAGCCGTGCGCCGCGCTGCGCCGCCGATTACCAGACCAGGATTTCGGGGCCGATGCTGGATCGCATCGACCTGCATGTGGAGGTTGATCCGGTCGCCGCCAGCGACATGGCGCTGCCCCCGCCGACCGAAGGATCGGCCGAGGTTGCCCGCCGCGTGGCCGTGGCGCGCGACCGGCAGACCGCGCGGCTGGCCGGCACCGGGCGGCGCAGCAATGCCGAACTGGATGGCGACCTGCTGGACATGCATGCGCAGCCGGATGCCGCGGGGGCAGACCTGCTGACCCGCGCGGCCACCGCGATGCGGCTGTCGGCGCGCGGCTATACCCGCATCCTGCGCGTGGCGCGCACGATTGCCGATCTGGCCGGGGCAGACCAGGTGACCCGCGTGCATGTGGCCGAGGCGCTGAGTTACCGCCGTATGCCCCCACGCGCCTGACCGGATCATCTACCCCCAGATGACAGCATACGCCGCCGCCATTTCGCGCTAATACGATGCGGCACTGGCGTGCAGTCATACCTCCCGCCCCGCCTCCCCACCCGACCACCAATGATACCATCATACTGTGGTGGTCGGGTGGGGAGGCGGGGCGGGAGGTATGAGTCGCGCTTGGCGCGACTTGGTACAAGATTCAATATTCTGACCCGACAGGAGAAGCCCGACATGGATACCAGCAATCGTCGCGACGTGCTGCGCGCTGCCGCCACCGCCGTTTCTGCGGTTTCCTTTGTGACGACGGCGCCCGCCCGTGCCGCCGCCCCGGCCATGCCGGCATCGCCGCAAAGCCAGCCGCCGCTGGCCTATGCGCCCGATGCGCTGGCACCGGCGATTTCGGCGCGGACGGTCGATTTCCATTACAACAAGCATCACAAGGGCTATTTCACCAACCTGGCCAAACTGGTGGCGGGCACGCCGCTGGCGACCGCATCGCTGGAATCGGTCATCATGGCGACCGCGGGCAAGGCCGATATGCGCGGGATGTTCAACAACGCGGCGCAGGCGCTCAACCACAACCTGTACTGGCAAAGCCTGACGCCTGGTGGCAGCATGCCATCCGATACGCTGATGGCGGCGCTGGCCAGCGATTTTGGCGGCCGTGCGGCGGTTGAGGCCGAATTGACCAAGGCGGCGCTGGGCCAGTTCGGCAGCGGCTGGGCCTGGCTGGTGCGCGACGGGGCCAAGTTGAAAGTGCTGGCGACATCCAACGCCGATACGCCGCTGACCATGGGCATGACCCCGCTGCTGGTGATCGACGTGTGGGAACACGCCTATTACCTGGATGAACAGAACCGCCGCGCCGATTATGTCAGCGCGGTGCTGCCACTGCTGGATTGGGCGGGGGCGTCAAAGCGATTCTCCGCTTAACAGGCTTGCACCGCACGGACGGTTGACGCGCGAGCATCACCCCGGCAAAACCCGTAAGTGTTGCTTACAAATTGGCCGACGTTCAAGCCGGCCACAGGGGGAGAAGGCCGATGCGGCAATGGATTGTGACCCAAGGTTCCACCACGCTGGGCGGGATGCACATGCGCGATGTGCCCGAACCGGTGCCCGGTGCGGGTGAAGTGCTGGTGCGGGTGCGCGCCTGTTCGCTCAACTATCGCGACCAGATCATTCCGCTGGGGCTATACATGGGCGGCCCGGTCACCAGTGACACGGTGCCGCTGTCCGACGGCGCGGGAGAGATCGTGGCGCTGGGCGAAGGAGTGACCGATTGGGCCGTGGGCGACCGCGTGGCCGGGCTGTTTTTCCAAAGCTGGCAGGATGGCCCGCCATCGCCCGGTGTTGGCCCGGCGCTGGGCGCAGCGGGCGCGCCGGGGATGTTGCAGGATCTGGTGGTGCTGCCGGCCACCGGGATTGTGCGGATTGCCGATACCTTGACCTTTGAACAGGCGGCCTGCCTGCCCTGTGCCGGGGTAACCGCGTGGAACGCGCTGATGGCGGGGCCGCGGGCGCTGCAGGCGGGGGAAAGCGTGCTGGTGCTGGGCACTGGCGGGGTGTCGCTGCTGGCGCTGCAGATTGCCAAGGCGGCGGGCGCGATCGTGGTGGCGACGTCGTCCAGCGATGCCAAGCTGGAACGCGTCAGGGCGCTGGGCGCCGACCATGTGATCAATTACCGCACCACCCCCGATTGGGGGGCAGAGGCCAGCCGGCTGACCGGCGGGATCGACCATGTGGTCGAGGTTGGCGGCGCGGGCACGCTGGCGCAGTCTATCGCGGCAGTGGGCTTTTGCGGGGAAATCGCGCTGATTGGCGTGTTGACTCGCGAAGGCAACACCAACCCGCACGGGCTGATGTTCAAGGGCGCATCGATTCGCGGCATTTTCGTGGGATCGCGCGCGATGGCCAGCGGGCTGAACGCGATGGTCGATGCGCACCACATCCAGCCTGTCATCGACCGCCGCTTTGGCATGGCCGATGCGCTGGACGCCTGGCAGTATGTGTCATCGCCCGACCTGTTCGGCAAAGTCGTGATCACGCTGTGACCGGGGTGGGCAGGGTCGGCCCCTGCCCGCCACCCGTCAGATCAATGCCAGCAGCGCCTGCAAATGGTCGATCACCGCGTGCGGTTGCTCTTCGCGTTTCAGCGCGGCCACGGCATCGGGCCGCATGATCCCGGTGGTCATGCCGATCCCGGTGGCGCCGGCATTGTGCGCCATGCGCATTTCCAGCGCGGGATCATCGCCAACGATCACGATCGCGGCGCGGTCGGTGCGGGCAATGCCCATCGCGTCGGCGGCGGCATCGAACGCGATCTTTGATGGTTTGCCCAGCACTTTGGCGCGTTTGCCGGTCATCGCGGTGATCATCGCGTTGATGGCATAGCTGGCGCCGATGCCGCGGCCATTGGCCGTGGCAAAGAACGGCACATGGCTGGCGGTGGTCAGCCGCGCGCCAGCCCACACCGACTGGCATGCCGCCTCAAGATCGGGAAAGGTGAATTCGCGGAACCAGCCGGTATAGACTGCCTCCACGCCCTCGGCCGGTTCGGCCGCGCCGATGCAGGTGATGCCGGCATCGATCAGCGGCGCGGCCACCCCGGCATTGCCCAGCACGCGCACACGGGTGATCCGCTGTTTCACGAACCACGCCGCCGCCGATGTCGATGGCGTCATCATTTCGTGATCGTGCAGATCAAACCCGGCGTCGCGCAGCGATGCGGCGTATGTCGCGGGCGGCTTGGCGGTGCCGTTGGTAAACACCCGCAGCGGCACGCCCTTGGCACGGATCGCGGCAAGCAATTCGATCGCACCGGGCAGCGCGCGGTGCCCGCCGCTGGCCGCATCGCCCAGCGCGATGGTGCCATCCATGTCGAAAATAAACCCGCTGGCATGGCGCACGCGGGTGGCGATATCTGGTGTCACAGCGATGCTCCGGCATGCAGCGCCAGGCGCAAACCCGGCCGTTCGATCACGATGTCACGCGCCGCCGGGCGCGCGGCAAGCTCGCGCAGCAGTTTCAACAGCGGTGCCGCCTCTGGCGTATAGGTCGCGCGCGACCGGCCGGCCGACAGCATGGCGTCAACCTGGTCGCCAGGCATCACCGCGCGCAGCAGGAACTCCTCATCCGGCATGGCTGCGCCAAACGTGCGGCGCAGATCGCCCAAGGCGGGAAAATCGCCCTCGGCAGCGAGTTCTGTCGCGCGCGGGCGGCTGAGGATCGCGGCCTCTACGTCTTTGTCCACCGCCCGTGTCGGCTTGCCGAACTTGCCCATCACATAGCGGATCACCTGGTCGCTGACCTGGGCATAGCGGCGATCGCCGATCACGTTGAACAGCGCCTGGCTCATCACCATTTGCGGGAACGGCGTGACCATGATCGGATAGCCCAGTTCGGCGCGCACTTGTTCGGTTTCCGCGATTACCGCGCCCAGCCGGTCACCCATCCCCAGCTCTTCCAGCTGGCGTTTGGTGGTGGTCATCACTCCGCCGGCGATCTGGTGGCGCAGAAAACTGGCATCGAATGCCTGCGGCTGGCCCGGTGGCAGCCCCTCTGCACGCGCCACCCGCGCCCAGTAATCCGACAATTGGCGCAAGCTGGCGCGGTCGATGTCGACATCGTGCCCGGCCTCAATCAGGTTGGCGACCATCCGCTCCGCTTCTGGCAGCGATGATCCGTCACCGCCCGGGCCGATGCCGACATGGATCGCCGAAATCCCCAGCTTTGCCGCTTCCAGCGAGGACAATTCGCCCAGGCCCAGCGTGTTGTGCGCGTGGATTTCCAGCGGGCGATCACCGATCACCGCCTTGATCGCCGGGGCCAGCGTGCGCACGCGATCGACCGACAGCAGTCCGCTGGGGTCCTTGATATAGAACAGGTCGATATCCGGGCTGGCCATCAGCGCTTTGGCAAACGTGGCATAAAACGCATCGTCGTGCACATCGGACAGCGTAAAGGTCAGCGCCGCCATGACTTCGGCCGGGCCTTCCTGCTTGATAATCCGCGCCGCCGCGATCACCGCGGGCACTTCGTGCATCGGATCAAGCACGACAATCCGGCGGATGCCGCAATCCTGCAGGCACCGGTACACCAGCCGCATGAAATCCGGGTCGGCCTGCTGCCAGGCGATAAAGCGCAGGCCGGTGGTGATCAGCTGCATCGGCGTGGTCGGCATCGCCGCGCGCATGCGGCGGATGCGTTCCCACGGGTTGTTGCGGAAATAGCGGACCGCCACCGCCATATGGCTGGATGACGTAAAATCGATGGCGCGAAAACCGGCGCGCTCGGTCAGCGCGGCCGCCTGCAACATATGCGCGGTGTTCAGCCCGGTGGCCCCCCACAGCGACTGGTTGCCATCGCGCATGGTCACATCGACCAGCCGGATGCTCATGCCTCAAGTCCTTCAAAAAAGCGGGTATCGACGCCGCCGGCGGCAAACCGCGCATCGGCCACGATCGCCCGGTGCAGATCGCGCGTGGTATCCACGCCATCGATGTGCAGCCGGTCCAGGCTGGTGCGCAGCAGTGCCACCGCCTCTGCGCGCGACGGGGCATGCACGATCAGCTTGCCGATCAGCGAATCGTAATAGGGCGGCACTTCGCTGCCGCTGGCGATATGGGTATCGACGCGGATGCCAGGGCCGGCCGGCCACTGCGCCTGCGCCACGGTGCCGGGCGAGGGGCGGAAATCGGCACGCCAGTCTTCGGCATTGATGCGCACTTCGATCGCATGGCCCAGCGGTTGCACATCGGCCTGGCGCAGCGCCATGCGCGCCCCGCCGGCGATCAGCAATTGTTGTTCGATCAGATCGACGCCGGTGATCGCCTCGGTCACCGGGTGTTCAACCTGGATGCGCGCGTTCATTTCCAGGAAATAGAAATCGAACGTTTCGGCATCGACCAGAAATTCTACCGTGCCTGCGCCGCGATAGTGCAGGTGCCGCGCCAGATTGACCGCGGCGGTTTCGATCGCGGCGCGTTTGTCGGCGGGCATATTGGGGGCGGGTGCCTCCTCCACCAGTTTCTGAAACCGGCGCTGGATCGAACAGTCGCGCGTGCCCAGGTGGATGGCGTCGTGGCCATCGCCCAGCACCTGCACCTCTACATGGCGGCCGCGCCCGATAAACCGTTCGACATAGACGCGGGCATCGCCAAATGCGGCCTGTGCCTCGGCCATCGCCATGTCGATCTGCGCGTCCAGCTGCTCTGGCGCATCAACGCGCTTCATCCCGCGCCCGCCGCCGCCCGATACGGCCTTCAGCAGCAGCGGGTATCCGGTGCGTTCTGCCTGCACGCGTGCGGCGGCCTTGTCCGCCGCCTCGCCGCCCGGCACCACTGGCAATCCGGCCTCGATCCCGACTTTGCGCGCCATCAGCTTGTCGCCCATCGCCTTCAGGCTGGACAGTTCCGGACCGACGAACACGATGCCCGCCGCCGCGACGGCGCCGGCAAAAGCGGCATTTTCCGACAGAAAACCGTAACCCGGATGCACCGCATCGGCGCGCGCGGCCTGTGCGCCGGCGACCACCGCGGCAATGTTGAGGTAGGATTGCGATGATGGCGCGGGGCCGATGATCACCACTTCGTCGGCCATGCGCGCGGGCAGGCTGTCGGCATCGGCCTGCGATGCGCCCAGGATGGTGACCATGCCCATCCTTTGCGCGGTGCGAATGATCCGCAGCGCGATTTCGCCGCGGTTGGCAATGAACAATCGTTTGATCATGCCGCCGGCTCGGCCAGCCGGATCAGCGCGGCGCCTTTGGCGATCATCGTCGCGTCGTTGGTCAGGATCGCTTCGACCACGCCGGCCACCCCGGCGTGGACCGGGTTCATCAGTTTCATGGTTTCGATAATACCGACCACGGTGTCGGGGGTCACATGGGCCCCGACCTCGACAAACGGCGGCGCGCCGGGGGCGGGTGCGCGGTAGAACGTGCCGGGCAGCGGCGCGCGAATGCAGATGCCGGGCTCGATTTCGGCAACAGCGGCGACCACTGTTGCGCCGGGCGCGGCAGTGTCGGTGTACGACCAGTCCTGCGTAAAGCCGTCACCGGCATCATCGCGCGCCACGCGCAGGCGGAACCGCGCGGTGGTGACATCCAGCCGGTCATAGGGCGTGCCGGCCAGGATGGCGGCGATTTCGGCGACGTCCTCGGGCGTCAGCGGCAGATCGGTCTTGCTCATGATGCCATCATTTCGCGGGCGGCGGCGATGATCGCATTGGAAAATTCCTCATCGTTGAAATGCGCATCCACCACCGTGACCGGCACGTTCGCGGGCATTGCCGCCTGCAGCATGGCGGCAAACGGGCCGGGCAACGTGGTATCCTGAATGTGGCCCTGCGGGCTGTCGTGGTTGGAAAACCCGTGCAGCGGGGTGAACACCCGCACCGGGCCCTTGGCGTCCTTGATGATCGCGCCCAGATGATCGGCCAGCCCCTGCAATTCGGGCAGACGCGTGCGCACCGCGGTCAATTGCGGGTTGTGTTCATGATAGCGCGTGTCAGGGAACTGCGCGCGCGCCACGTCGATCGGCCCGGCGATGATGAAATCGGCATTGCCCGGCGCCCAGATCGTCGGCACGCCGCGTGCCATGCCGGCTTTGCCTCGGTTCGGCCCGGAATCCGCCAGCCCGCCGTTCAGATGGTCCAGAATTTCGGTCACCGACAGATCCAGCACCAGCGCGACATCGCGTTCGGCGGCAATGCTGTCCAGCGTCGGTCCGCCGGCGCCCGATGAATGAAACACCATGACTTCGGCGCCATCGGCCTCCAGCGCTTCACGAATGCGGCGGGTGCCGGTTTCGGTGGTGCCCAGCGTGGTCATCAGCACCAGCGGTTTTTCGCTGGCATGTTTGGGGTCATAGCCTTTGGCCATGCCCGCCACCGCCAGCGCGCCGTTGCGGAACACGTCGCGGCTGATGCTGTTGATGCCGGCGATGTCGGTCACCGCGTTCAGCATCGCGATGTCCTTCACCCCCATGTAGGGCGCGGTAAAGCCCGATGCCATCGTCGAAACGATCAGTTTCGGCATGCCATAGGGCATCGATTGCATCAGCGCCCCGGCCAGCGCCGATCCCATCGATCCGCCCACCGCCAGAATGCCCGACAGGGGATGCGCGGCGTGCCAGGCATGCGCGGCCTTGATCGATCCTTCGATCATCACCGCCTGGCATTTGCCTTCGTGGCCCAATGCGCGCACCGCTTCGATGGTGTGGCCGGCGGCCCCGGCCACCGCTTCGGGCGAGATTTCGGCGCCGCCGACGCTGCGCCGCACGCTGGGATCAAGATGCACCACCGTGACGCCCGCGGATTCCAGCGTCTGGCGCACAAACTGCGCCTCTTCCTGTTTGGTGTCCTGGGTGATCACCAGCAGCACGCTGGGTTTTTCAGTCATCATCGCTCTCCAGCATATTCTATGATTGTATTTGTTGCATACAAAATGCAGACCATCGCTGGCGAGCGCAAGCAAAATAACCGGGCCAACCGAAATGCCTGCGCACGTCACGACGCGCGACGTTGCGCGCAACAATTCGTGTACCTAGGGGGAGAGATGCCTGATGACCGCAATCCATACAAGCACCACGCTCGGTTTCGGGCAGAAGCTGGGCCAGATCATGCAGATGGCCTATGTGGTCGAAGATATCCGCGCCAGCATGGCCTGGTGGATGGCCGATGCGCGCACCGGTCCGTGGTTTCTGCTCGATCATTTCCTGGGCCCTGATCAAACCTATCGCGGCGCGCCGTCGCGGGCCGATGTCACCATCGCGATGGCCTTTGCCGGGCATATGCAGATCGAACTGATCCAGCCGCTTGATGATCACCCGTCGGTCTATCGCGATGTGATCGCCCAGCGCGGCTATGGGTTTCACCACGTCGGCATCGCCTGCGCCGATGTCGATGCGGAAATCCCCGGATACCAGGCGCGTGGCTACACCGTGGCCTATCGCGCGGCGGTGCCCACCGGCGGCGCGGTGGCCTATCTCGACAACGGGCGCAACCAGCCCGGCATGGTCGAACTGATCCCGGTCACGCCGGGGATGGATGAAACCTTCACGCGGTTCTGGCGCGCTTCGGTCGATTGGGATGGCAGCGACCCGGTTCGCCCGTTTGCCTGATGGTGCTTGCGCGCTGCGCAAAAATCTGTTTGTCTAGCATACAAATATAACCAAGCGGGGGAGAGCGCTATGGAAACGACCGGTCGGTCCGGCGGGTACCGCATCGCGCTGGTACTGCTGCTCAGCCTGAATTTCGGCATCCTGTTTTTTGATCGCAACGCGCTCAATTTCCTGATGCCGTACGTGCGCCCCGATCTGGGGTTGAACGATACGCAGGTTGGCATGCTGTCGTCGGGGCTGTCGCTGACCTGGGCGATCGCCGGTTTTTCGGTCGGGCGCTTTTCGGATTGGCTGGGGTCGCGCAAACCGATCATCATTATCGCCACGCTGGCCTTTTGCGTGTGTTCGGTGGTGTCGGGGCTGGCGCAATCGTTTCTGATGCTGATGGGCGCGCGCATTCTGATGGGCGCGGCCGAAGGTGGGGTGATGCCGGTCAGCCATTCGCTGATCGCCGCGCAAGTGCCCGAAAACGAACGTGGACTGGCGATGGGCGTGGCGCAGAACCTGGGGTCCAACGTGCTGGGGTCATCGGTCGCGCCGCTGGTGCTGGTGCCGGTGGCAATCGCGTTCGGCTGGCGCCACGCGTTTTTCATCGCCGCCGTGCCCGGGCTGATCAGCGCCGCGCTGCTGTGGTTTTTTCTGCAGGAACCGGCGGCCACCGCGCATCATGCCGATGCGGCGCCGCGCACCACGCTGCGAGAGGCTTTCGCCGATCGCAATGTGCAATTGTGTGCGCTGATATCGATCCTGCTGGTGTCGTATCTGGTGTGCACCTGGGCGTTCATGCCGCTGTACCTGACCGCAACCCGCCATGTGTCGGCCGATGCGACCAAATGGCTGATGGCGACGCTGGGGATTTCGGCGGGCATCGGCAGCTTTGCGGTGACGGCGCTGTCGGACCGCATCGGGCGGCGGCCGGCGATCATCGGCTTTTCGTTTCTGGGCGCGATCCTGCCGCTGGGTGCGCTGTACCTGACCGGCAATGCCTGGTTGCTGGCGGGGATATTTTTCATCGGCTGGGGGCTGAACGGGGTGTTCCCGCTGTTCATGGCGACCATCCCGTCCGAATCGGTCGATCCGCGGTTGACCGCGTCGCTGACCGGGGTGGTGATGGGCATTGGCGAAGTGATCGGCGGGGTGTTGAGCCCTGCCCTTGCGGGCAATCTGTCCGACCATTTTGGCCGCGATGCGGTGATGTGGCTGATGCTGGGGCTGTGCATTACGGCCGGTTTGGTCGGTCTGGGCTTGCGCGAAACTGCACCACGGGTGCTGGCGCGCCACACTGCGCGGAGAACTGTACCGGTTTAACATTTCGCGGGTTGACTTCGTTTGCATCACCTACAATTATGTGTGTGTTGCATACAAACAGCATGAAAGCGCTGACCGGTTCCTGAAAACCGGCGGCCACGAACAGGGGAGAGTCTGGATATGAAACGGCCAATCGGTATTCTTGCGGGCGTCGCGCTCAGCGTCATGGTCACCTCCGCCGTGCATGCGCAGGCCAAGCCGGCCGACGCCGCGCCGGCCACCGGCGGCATCCAGGAAATCGTCGTCACCGCGCAAAAGCGTTCGGAAAACGTGCAGAACGTGCCGATCGCGATTTCGGCATTCACCGCATCGGCGCTGAAGGAGCGCGGGGTCGGTGATGTTTCCGCGCTGACGTCGGTTTCACCCAACGTCACGTTTGACGCCTCGACGCCGTTTTCGGGATCGAGCGCTGTGCTCGGGGCGTCAATCCGCGGCGTCGGGTCGGCCGACTTTGCCTTCAACATCGATCAGACCGTCGGGGTCTATGTCGACGGTGTCTATCTCGGTCGCTCGGTCGGGGCCAACCAGGACCTGCTCGACGTCGAACGCATCGAAGTGCTGAAGGGTCCGCAGGGAACCTTGTTCGGGCGCAACACCATCGGTGGCGCGGTGTCGATCGTCACGCACGATCCGGGCAACCAGTTCCGCTTCATCGGCGATGTGACCGGCGGCAGCTATCGCCGCTTTCAGGTGCGCGGGTCGGTCGACGTGCCGATCGCTGAAAACCTCAGCTCGTCGCTGACGTTTGGCGTGATGCGCCGCGATGGCTATCAATATCGCCTGCCCTATCCCGGCACGGGCTATTCGGTTGACAACTTTACCCAGTTCAACGCGGCCGGCTATAACAGCGGCGGCAACCGCCAGGGCGGCGACAACAGCTACAGCCTGCGCGGCAAGCTGAAATACACCAGCGGTTCGTTCAAGGCGACTTTGGCGCTCGATTATACCAACGTCGATCAGGAATCGACTGCCAACACCCTGCTGGGCACGACCGAACACGTTCCAGGTCCGTTCGGCGGGCTGACTGCCAACAATCTTGGGCCAAACGAAGGGTTTCCGGTGCAGACCGGGCTTGACGTAGTCACCGGCTCGTCGGGCTTCCTGTTTGCCGGGCTGTACAATTTCTGCATCGGCGCTGATTCTGCGGCGATTGCCGCGCACAGTGCGCAGGGTGTTTGCGGACCGCGCACCGGCGTGCAGGGGTACAATACATTGCCCGCGCTGGCCGGCGCCGGGATCGCCGGGCCGAACAACCCGAACCCGCTGTTGCCGTTTGACAGCCGCTTCATCACCGGCAACCCCGACACCAGCTATGCCACCGGCAACAACTATTCCAAGGTTCGCCAGTACGGCATCACGCTGACACTGGAAGACCAGCTGACCGACAACCTGCAGATCAAATCAATCTCGGCCTTCCGCAATGTCGATTTCAACGCGGGCGTCGATCTCGATGGATCGCCGCTGAACTTCCTGCAGACCAGCTTCACCGTGAAGCAGCACCAGTGGAGCCAGGAATTCCAGATCAACGGGTCAAGCGCAGACAAGAAGCTGAAGTACACCGTCGGGGCCTATGTCTTCAACGAAGCCGGTGATCTGCACGACTATGTGACCTTTGCCGATGGCCTGCTGCAGGTTGACGGCCCGGGCCGCATCAACACCACCGCGCTCGCCACGTTCGGTCAGTTCGATTACAAGTTCAGCGATCTGATCAGCATTACCGTTGGCGGCCGTTATACCCACGAACACAAGAACTATTACGGTGGCCAGGCTGATGACAACGGCTTCAGCTACAAACTGTTCAACTGCGCGCCCAGCCCGCTGTGCGCGGCTCTGACCGGGTTCCCGACCAGCAACAACAACTTCGCTTATTTCAACGGTGGCAGCAATGGCTACGGTTCGAACCTGGGCCAGCTGGCGAACTATTTCGACTATTATGCGCAAGGTCCGAATTCGCGGATCTTCAACAACTTCTCGCCCAAGGCCGGGATCCAGCTGCATCCGAAAAAGGACGTGATGGCCTATCTGTCGTGGTCGCGCGGCTATCGTTCGGGCGGCTGGACCACGCGTTTGTCAAACCCGCTGCCCTATGCGCCGCAATTCGGGCCGGAAAAGGCAGAAACGTTTGAAATCGGCCTGAAGTCGCAGCTGTTTGACCGCCACCTGCAGCTGAACCTGTCGGCGTTCAACACCAGCTACAACGGGATCCAGCTGAATCAGCAGATCGGCGTGTCGCCCACCGTTGCCAACCTGGGCAAGGCGCGCGTGCGCGGGTTTGAAGCCGAAGCGGTCCTTGCGCCGGCCGATGGCCTGACGATTACGGGTTCGGTCGGCTACCTCGATGCCCACTTCACCTATATCTGCGGTGAAAATGGCAACGCGGCGGCGTTCTGCGGTGGCAATTCGGCCTATGTTGCGCCGAACCCGCTGCAGGCCGGAATCTACGCCGGTGCGCCGCTGCCAAAGGCGCCGCATTGGAAGATGAACATTTCGCCGCGTTACGAAGTGCAGCTTGGCGAAAAGGGCAGCATGATCTTTCTGGCTGACTTTACCCACACGACGAGCATGCGCAACGACACCGAAGGCACGTTCCTGCTGGAACGTGTTGCCACCAACCAGCTCAACGCCAGCGTGACTTACAAGGCGCCGGGCAAGCAGTGGGATATCACCGCGGGTGGCACCAACCTGACCAACCAGCGCTATCTGATCACCGGTCAGGCGCAGGTGGCCGGTGGTGAAATCTATGGCACCTACAACCGCCCGGCCGAATGGTACGCCAGACTCAGCGTCAAATTCTGATACGATCAGGGGGTGCCCAGGCCGGCACCCCCTTTTTTTGCGTGATTCGGGAGAGAGTCCATGCGTGAAGCGCCACATGCGGAATTCTGGAAAGACATCAAGCCGATCGACAAGGTGTTCAAGGAAGGCAGCCTGCCAGAGGTCTATGCCTCGAAAATTGCCGAGGGCGATCCGCGTTACTGGGTTCCCATCTCTGAAACCGTCTCGTCCAAACCGGTGTGGATCAGCCCGGCCAAGAACATGTGGGCCGATGTGCTGATGTCGAGCGGGCCGGGGCTGGTCAGCCGTCATTACCACCCGCACCCGATCTGGGCCTATACCATCAGCGGCAAATGGGCCTATCTGGAACACGAATGGACCGCGACTGCGGGCGATTTCGTTTACGAAACCCCGGGCGAATCGCACACGCTGGTCTGTTATGACAGCCCGGAACCGATGAAGGTGTTCTTCGTCGTGTCGGGTCCGCTGATGTGGCTGGATGATCAGGGCAACACCGTCGGGCACTATGATGTGTTTGACTACATCGCCGCCGCGCGCGCGCACTATGCCAGCAATGGCATCGGCGCCGACTATGTCGATACTTTGATCCGATAAGGACCTCTGCCATGACCGTGATGACCGCGCCGCCGTCCAGCAAGGCGGCGATTGTCGATGTGCCGTTTGCCCACCGTGAACTCGTCGCCCGGCTCAGCCCTGGCGGCCGCTATATCGATGCGCAGTCGGATGTTGACAGCCCGTGGGTGCCGTTTGGCGACAACGCCGCGATCAAGCATCTGGCGTTCGACGTGCGGCAGGGGATCTTTTCCAACATCCTGTGGATCAAGCAACCGGGCGTGATCGGCACGCACCTGCATCGCGGCACGATCATGATGGTCTGCCTGGAAGGCAGCGTGAAATACCTGGAATACGACTGGGTCGCCTCACCAGGCGGGCTGATCCTTGAGGTCCCGGGGGAGGCCCACACGCTGGTCACCGATCATCCCGATGGCGTAAAGCTGTTCGGATGGATGCAGGGCCCGATCGAATTTTATGACGAAAACGCCAATTTCGTCGAAACCACCGACGTGTGGTGGTTCATCAACCACTATGAAACGCACTGCAAGGCGCACGGCATCCCGCTGAACCCCAAGCTGTATATCTGAAGGACGCCCATCGATGTCGATGACCGCACCCCCATCCGGCGCCTACAAGATTGTCGCTGTTCCCGAATTGTATGATGCGACCATCAAACGCCTGGGCATTGAGGGCACGTATGTCGGCGGCAGCGAAGCCGAAAGCCCGTGGGTGCCGTTTGGCGACAACGCCGCGATCCGCCACCTGGCGTTTGACGTGCGCGAAAACGTCTATGTCAACATCCTGTGGATCAAGGGCCCCGGAGTGATCGGCACGCATAAGCATCGCGGCAAAGTGTGGGCGATCGGCCTGGAAGGCAGCTTTCGCTATCTGGAATACGACTGGGTGTGCAAAGCGGGCGAATTCATCACCGAAACCCCGGGCACCGCGCATACGCTGGTCACCGATGATCCGGGCGGGATGAAGGCGCTGTTCCACATGCAGGGCGCCAACGAGTTCTTTGACGAACACGGCAACCATGTCGAAACGCTGGATGTGTGGTGGTTCATCAACCACTATGAAACCTATTGCCACGCCAACAATCTGCCGATCAACCCGGCGCTGTACCTTTAAGGTGGCGGAGCGATGACTACGCCGCGTCTGGACGGACAGCCCGGCGCCTATTTGCGCAACGCGTGGTATGCTGCCGGCTGGGCCGATGGGCTGACGGATAAGCCGCAAGCCAGGGTGTTTCTGGAACAGCCGGTGGCGCTCTATCGCGATGCCGATGGCGTCGCGCACGCGATCGGCGGCCGCTGTCCGCATCGCTTTGCCCCGCTGGGTGATGGCGTGGTGGTCGATGGTGCGCTGCAATGCCCCTATCACGGGTTGCGTTTTGGCAGCGATGGCAAATGCGCGTTCAACCCGCACCCGGGCGGCGCAGTGCCAAATGTGGCGGTGCCGGTTTATCCACTGGTCGAACGCCATGCGCTGCTGTGGATATGGATGGGCGATGCGGCGCGCGCCAATACCGATCTGATCCCCGATTTCGCCTGGCTGGCCGACCCGCGCTGGGATGTGGTGCGGGGCAGCACCTGTGCAGAGGGGCATTACGAGCTCTATACCGACAACATCCTCGATCTCAGCCACGCCAATTTCGTGCATCCCGCGCTGGTCGCCAGCGCCTTTACCGAAGGCGCGCGGCGGTTCTGGCAGGAGGGTGAAACCGTCCACGCCCACTATGCGCAGCCCGATGATTACCTGTCCGAAGGGATTTCGGCGATCCTGGGGACAACGGGGCGCAAACAGGCGTTTGACGGCCATGTGGTGTGGCATGCACCGGCCACGCTGTCGTTCGATTTTCGCACCGGCGAACCGGGCACGCCGTTCGACCAGTTGGGCAACATGCCCTCGCTCCACGCGTTTACCCCCGAAACCGCCGGCACCACGCATTACCTGTGGGCGACCGGCCGCGATTTTGCGGTGGGTGATGCGGAATTTTCGGCGGCCATGCGCGGCGCGCTGGAATACGCGTTTGAACACGAAGACATGCCGCTGATCCGCGATGCGCACCGGCTGATGGCGGGCCAGGATTTCTGGGATCTGCGCCCGCTGGTGATCGATGGTGATGGCGGCGGCATCCGCGCCCGGCGCCAGTTGCGCAAGATGATTGCCGCCGAACGCGCCGGTCCAAATCAGGAAACCGACCATGACCACGCTTGACCAATTTGCCATTGCCGGGCGTTCCGCGCTGGTTACCGGGGCCGCATCGGGTATCGGCCTGGCCTATGCCGAGGCAATGGCCGAGGCCGGCGCGACGGTGACGCTGACCGATGTCGATGCCGCTGGCGTGGAACGCGAAGCGGCGCGGATCAACGCCGATGGCGGCAAGGCGCGCGCGGCAGTGCTGGATGTGCGCGACCGCGCGCAAATGCGGCGCGTGTTCGATGACCATGTCATCGCTTGTGGCGGGCTGGACATCTGTTTTGCCAATGCCGGGCTGGACCCGGGGCCAGGGTTCTGGAACCCGGGCGGGTTTCGCAACGAAAATGGCCAGATTGACACGCTGGATGCCGAACACGATTGGGACGGGTCGATGGCAATCAACCTGACCGGCATTTTCAACACCCTGCGCGAAGCCGCACGGGTGATGAAGGCAGGGGGCAAGCCCGGATCGATCATCGCCACCGCATCCAACGCCGGCATCATCAACGAACCGATCGTGGGCATGGCCTATATGCCGGCAAAGGCGGGCGTGCTGCACATGGTGCGCCATGTCGCGCTGGAACTGGCCGAATACCGCATCCGCGTCAACGCGATCGCGCCGGGGCCGTTCGTCACCAATATCGGCGACGGCTGGGTGAAGAAAAACCCGCTGGCCAAGGCGGCGTTTGACAAGACCATCCCGCTGGGCGCGATGGCGCAGACCGGCCAGATCAAGCCGCTGGCGCTGCTGCTGGCATCCGATGCGTCCAGTTTCATGACGGGTGCGCATGTGGTCATCGACGGCGGTGTGCAGCTCGGCAATTTCCGGTGAAGGCGGCGGTGATGCAGGGGCTCCACCAGCCCCTGGCGGTCGAAACCGTGCCCGATCCCGTGCCTATGCCCGGCGAACTGGTGGTGCGGGTCGGCCGTTGCGGCATCTGCGGGTCGGACCTGCACATGACCGAAGACGCGGCCTATGGCAAACGTGCGGGCGACGTGCTCGGCCATGAATTTGCCGGCGAAGTGGTCGCGCTGGGCCAGGGCACAACGGGCGCGGCGCTGGGTGATCTGGTGTCGGTCATCCCGCTGAAATCCTGTGGCACATGCGCATCGTGTCTGGCGGGTGAGGTCGCGTGGTGTGACCAGTTCGGGCTGCAGGGCGGGGGATACGCCGAATACGCCGTCACCCGCCCGAACCAGTGCATCCGCCTGCCCTCATCAATCAGCCTGGCCGATGGCGCGATCATCGAACCGCTGGCGGTGGCGCTGCACGGGGTCAATCTGTCCGGATTGCGCGCGGGTGATACGGTGCTGGTGCTGGGTGCCGGGCCGATCGGGCTGGCCGTGGCATTCTGGGCGCAGCGGATGGGCGCGGCCACAGTGGTGATTCAGGATGTGGCCGCCCATCAGGAAGAGCGTGCGCTGGCGATGGGCGCCACCGGGTTTGTGGTCGATCCGGCCGATCCGGTCGGGGCTGCCTTGCGCGGGCTGGGCCGGCCGGCCGACATCGTGTTCGAATGCGTCGGGCGCCCCGGGCTGATTGCGCAGGCGGTGCAACAGGTGCGCAATCGCGGTACGATTCTGCTGCTGGGGCTGTGCACGCAGCCCGATACCTTCAACAGCTTTGCCATGCTGTCGAAAGAAGTGCGGCTGATCACCTCGGCCTTTTTCACGATTGGCGAATACCAGGCCGCGCTCGATGTGCTGGATGCCGGGGTGGTTGAACCGCGCCTGCTGGTGACCGGCACGATCACGCTGGACGACACGCCCGCGCGTTTTGAAGCGTTGCGTGCGCGCACCACCGACTGCAAGGTGCTGATCGCGCCCTGATGCGCCCGACTGCCTTATCCAAAAGGGATTTCCCGTGACGACCGCGCGCTCCATTATCGAACACGGCCGCATGCATCCGCTGCAATGGGTGGCGGTGGTGATCACCATCGGGCTGAATGCGCTTGATGGCTTTGACGTGCTGGCCAGCGCGTTTGCGGCGCCGGGCATTGCCAAGGAATGGCATGTCAGCCGCGAAGCGCTGGGCATCGTGCTGTCGATGGAATTGTGGGGCATGGTCGGCGGATCGCTGCTGTTGGGCGGGCTGGCCGATATCGCCGGGCGGCGGCGCACGACATTGCTGTGCCTGTGCATCATGACGCTGGGCATGGCCATGGCCACCACCGCCACCAGCCCGCAAAACCTGTCGCTGTGGCGGCTGGTGACCGGGTTTGGCATTGGTGGCATGCTGGCCGCGCTCAACGCGCTGGCGGCCGAACTGTCCAACCTGAAACACCGCAGCCTGGCCATGGCGATCATGGTGATCGGCTATCCAGTGGGCGGGACGGTCGGCGGGCTGATCGTGCAGCAATTGCTCCACGGCCAAAGCTGGCGCGCGGTGTTCAATCTGGGGGCAGTGGTATCAGCCGCATTTATCCCGCTGGTGGTGCTGTTCATACCCGAAACCCCGGCGTTTCTGGATCAGAAGCGGCCGGCCGGCGCGCTGGCAGCAATCAACCGCATCCTGACGCGGTTTCGCCTGCCGCAACTGGATGCGCTGGCGCCGCACGCGCCCGAACAGGCCAGGGCCAGCGTGCTCGACATCCTGAAACCGGGGCTGATCGGCACGACCACGATGCTGACGCTCGGGTATTTCTTTCACGCCATCAGCTTTTATTTCATTCTGAAATGGGCGCCCAAGATCATTGCCGACCTGGGCCATTCGCCCAGTGAGGCGGCGGGCGTGCTGACCGCGGCCAATATCGGCGGTGCGATCGGCGGCGCGCTGTTTGGTGTGTTCATGCACCGCTTTGGCATCAAACGCCCGATGCTGGCGGCGCTGGTGGGTTCGGTGGCCGGAATCACGCTGTTCGGGCTGCATGATCAGACCACCACGCTGTTGGTGTGGTCGATCGCCGCATCGCTGGGCATGGTGTTCGCCAATGCCGCCATCGTCGGGTTTTACGCCAGCTTTGCCGCCGGGTTCCCCACCCATGTCCGCGCCACCGGCACCGGATTTGCGCTCAGCCTGGGGAGGTTCGGCGGCGCGCTGTCACCCATCCTGGCCGGCTATCTGTTCAAGGCGCAGCTGGGTCTGCCGATGGTTGCGCTGGTGATGAGCGGCGGATCGGCGGTTGCGTTTGTGCTGCTCGCCCGGTTCCGGCTGCAGCTGCGTTAACGCCCGGCCATCGCCTTTGCGCCGGGCAGGTAGGTGCGGCCGATGCGCAGGCTGGTGCCATTGGCCAGTTCCACCGACCATACCCCCAGCCCGTCGTGGCGTAGCCCGGTGATCCGGTCGCGGCGGATGATGGTTGACCTGTGCAGGCGGATGAAGCGATCGGGATCAAGCCGGTCCTCCAGGCCCTGGATGGTGTGCAGCAGCAGATAGGACCGCTGCCCGACATGCAACCGCACATAATCGCGTTCGGCATCGATGCGGTCGATATCGCCCGCCGCCAGCCGGATCAGCTCGCTGCGGTGCGGCACCCAGAATTCTTCGATCCAGTTGCTCGGCGCGGCGCTGGCGGGCCGGGTGGTGTCGCGCTCTGCGGCGGCGCTGGCGCGGCGGGCGATCGCGCGTTCGACCGCGCGCGCCAGCCGGTCTTCAGCCACGGGTTTCAACACGTAATCGACCGCATCGCAATCGAACGCTTCGACCGCGAACTGGTCGTGCGCGGTCACGAAAATCACTGCCGGGCGCGTGGGCTGCATCATCAGCTGGCGCGCCACGGTCAGGCCATCCGCCTCTGGCATGGTCATGTCCAGCAGCAACAGATCGGGCGCGAGTGCGCTGGCCAGCCGCAAGGCCTGCGCGCCGTCGCTGGCGGTGCCAACCACCTGCAGCGACGCGATGCGTGCCGCCAGAATCTGCAGGCGTTCGATCGCCAGCGGTTCATCATCGACGATCAGCGTGCGCAACGCTCGGGCAGGGGCGTGATCGGGGTCGGTGGTCGCTGGTTGCATGGTCGGGTCCGGTCGCAAATGGCTTATGGCTGGGATAGCGGCAGGGGCAGGGTCAGTGTGGTGGCATAGCCGCCCTGGGGCAGCGGGCCACTGATCACCGCGGCATGGTGGCCAAACCGCGCGGCCAGCCGGCTGCGCACATTGGCCAGGCCAATGCCGGTGCCGGTCTCGGTGCCGGTCTTGCCCGGGCCGTCATCAGCGACGGTCAGCACCAGCGTGTCATCCTGGCTATGCGCGGTGATGGTAATGGTCACCGCACGGGTGGTGGCGGCCACCGCATATTTGATCGAATTTTCGACCAGCGGCTGCAGGATCATGCCCGGCACGGGCGCCTGTGCCAGATCATCGGGCACCAGCAGCACGGTTTTCAACCGGTCGGGAAAGCGCACCGCCTCAATATCCAGATAATGGCGTTGCAGCGCGATTTCATCGGCCAGCGGCACATCGGCGCTGGGGTCGGCGGCCAGGCTGTGGCGGTAAAAGCTCGACATCGTCTGGATCATGCGTTCGGCGGCCTGTTCGCGCCCGGTCATCACCAGCGCCGACAGCGAATTGAGCGTGTTGAACAGGAAATGCGGATTGACCTGATAGCGCAGCGATCGCAGCTCGGCCGCCTTTGCCGCGCGGCGGTATTCGCCTTCACGCCGTTCGGCGGCGCGCACCATTTCGGCATTGCCCAGCGCCAGATAGAGCGCGGCCCAGGCAATCAGCAGAAAATAGCGCCCCAGCGCGACATCGGTCAGCTGGCGCCACAGCCCTTCGTGTTCGACCGGGTTCTGGATCAGCGTGATGGCATTGGCCGTCAGCGTTGGCAGGCTTTGGGCACTGCCCTGGCCGCCGGCCCCACTGGCCGACGCATCCGGCTCGTCAATGTCGATCAGCATGTTGCCCGACAGATCGTGGCGCACGCGCACCGATGGGCGTGGCGGCGTGGGCGGCGCAGGCGCTGTGGGCGACGATGCGGTGGTGGCCTGGTTGGTCAGGCGCGCAATCATCTGCGCCTCTACCGGGGCAAACGCGGCCTGGTTGACCGCTGCCAGCGCCAGCGCAGCGGGCAGCATGATCACCAGCGCCGCCGTCAGCCGCACCACCGTCGGCCGCCCGTCAAACCGCCGCAACAGCGGCCAGGCCAGCATCGTCACGACAATCCCGGCCAGCGTGACCAGCGCGCGGCGCCACAACAGATCGCTGAATTCGCCCAGCTCCACCACCAGCGCGCGCATCGTGATCAGCACGAAATAGCACAGCCACAACGCCACCGCCGACCCCAGCACTTGCCGCGCGGGCACGTGCGGGACCGCGGTTTCGGGTGTATCGTAGAACGTATCTGCCATCACCGCCGGTCTATGCTGAAAACCACGCCTTGCGCCAGTGCGGCAGTCGGTTCGCATGCGTCGTTGGTCGAACCCGGTTCCATTGCGCAGCCATCACGACGCGGGCGCAAATCCATTGCACGATGGCACCCGTTGCGATATCTTACCTGTTCTTACCACGGGAGCGCGCGATGGCCGGACGGGTTACCACAACCGTGTCAACCAAGGGCCAGGTCATCCTGCCCAAGGCGATCCGCGATCAACTGCACTGGGCGCCGGGGACAAAGCTGATCGTTGAACAAACGCCGGCAGGCGTGCTGTTGAAATCCGCGCCGGTGTTTGCCGCCACAGGCATGGCGGCGGTGTTCGGTTCGCTGCGGCCAACCGGCCCGGCGCTGACGATTGACGCGATGAACGCCGTGATTGCCGATGAGGGCCGCCGGCGTGCGCGCGATTGATACCAATGTGGTCGTGCGGTTGCTGACCGCAGACCATGCCGAACAGGCGCTGGCCGCCCGCCAGGTGTTTGAAACCGGGGATATTTACATCGGGGTCACGGTTCTGCTCGAAGCGGAATGGGTGCTGCGTGCGGGATACGGTTTTCAGCCGGACCAGATCGTTGCCGCACTGCGCGCGCTGGCCGGGCTGCCCGGTGTGACGGTTGAAGACCCGGCTCTGGTGGCGATTGCACTCGACTGGTTGAGCCAGGGTCTCGATTTCGCCGACGCGCTGCATCTGGCGCGATCGCGCCAGTGCAGCGACTTTGTCACGTTCGATCAAAAATTCGCCCGGCGCGCGAAAACGCTGCCGACAATCCCGGTGGTGGTTCCGTAAAGCGGCGCGTCAAACCGGCAACAGCCCCTCGTCCGCAATCTTTTTGCGCCACACCAGCGGGGCCAGCTGGTGCACATTCTGCCCGGCGCTGTCGACGGCCACGGTCACCGGCATGTCTTCGACCGTGAATTCATAGATCGCCTCCATGCCCAGGTCTGCAAACCCGACCACGCGCGATTGCTTGATCGCGCGCGCAACCAGATAGGCCGCGCCGCCGACCGCCATCAGATAGGCCGATTTGTGTTCGGCAATCGCCTGCGTCGCCGCCGCGCCGCGTTCCGCCTTGCCCACGCAGGCCAGCAGGCCCTGGCCCAGCATCATGTCCATGAACTTGTCCATGCGGGTCGCCGTGGTCGGCCCGGCCGGGCCGACGACTTCGTCGCGCACCGGATCGACCGGGCCGACATAATAGATCACCCGGCCCTTGAAATCGACCGGCAGCGGCTCACCCCGGGCCAGCATGTCCTGGATGCGTTTGTGCGCCGCGTCGCGCCCGGTCAGCATGCGGCCATTCAGCAGCAGGCGGTCGCCCTGTTTCCACCCCTGCACATCGGCGGCGGTCAGCGTGTCCAGATCGACGCGCTTGGCCGCGGCATCGGGCGTCCAGTGGACATCCGGCCATTCATCCAGCTTTGGCGCTTCCAGAAAGCTGGGCCCCGTTCCGTCGAGCACGAAATGCGCGTGGCGCGTGGCGGCGCAATTGGGGATCATCGCCACCGGCTTGCCCGCGGCATGGCAAGGCGCATCCATGATCTTGACATCCAGGATGGTGGAAAGCCCGCCCAGCCCTTGCGCGCCAATGCCCAGCGCGTTGACCCGATCATAGATTTCGATGCGCAGGGCCTCGATATCGGTCTGCGCCCCGCGCTGTTTCAGCTGCGCCATGTCGATCGGTTCCATCAGCGCTTTTTTGGCCAGCAGCATGCAATGTTCGGCGGTGCCGCCAATGCCGATGCCCAGCATGCCGGGCGGGCACCAGCCCGCGCCCATCTGCGGCAGCATTTCCACCACCCAGTCGACGATCGAATCGCTGGGGTTCATCATCTTGAATTTGGATTTGTTTTCGCTGCCGCCGCCCTTGGCCGCGACATCGACGCTGATGGTACTGCCCGGCACCATATCGACATGCAGCACGCACGGGGTGTTGTCGCGGGTGTTGCGGCGGGTGAACGCGGGGTCGGCCAGGATCGATCCGCGCAGCTTGTTGTCGGGGTTGAGATAGGCGCGGCGCACGCCTTCATCGACCACGTCCTGCAGGCTGAGATCGCTGTCCAGCCGGCAATTCTGGCCCCAGGCGATGAACACGTTGACGATGCCGGTGTCCTGGCAGATCGGGCGATGGCCCTCTGCGCACATCCGGCTGTTGGTCAGGATCTGGGCGATTGCGTCCTTGGCTGCGGGGCCCTGTTCGGCGTCATAGGCCACGCTCAGCGCGCGGATGTAATCCATCGGGTGGAAAAAGCTGATGTACTGCAACGCGTCGGCCACGCTGTCGATCAGATCAGCTTCGCGGATTGTCACCATTTCTGCCATGGAATCTGCACCTTTCACCGGGGGGAGCGGGCCGGTGTCGACCGCGAAACGCGCCCGTTCGAACGCTTCGAGTCAGACCCTTCGACCAACGCCCTTACCCCTCGACGGACGACATGCAAATAACTTGGCGCAGGCATGGCGATAATCTAGAGGTTCGGCGACACTGCCTGGGGGCAGCCCCGCGCCACGGGCGCCGGTGGACAGTATGGCAACGAGGGACGTGATGACCTTGGTGAAAGAACGCGTCGGGCATGCAACCGCGCGCCGGGCAATGATCGACAGCCAGTTGCGCGTCAGCGGGGTTAATGACCCGGCGATACTGGCGGCCTTTGCCAGCGTCGCGCGCGAAGATTTCGTGCCCGCAGGCGCGCGCGCGATTGCCTATATGGACCGTGCCGTGCCGTTGGGCGATGGCACCGTGCTGGCGCCCGCGCTGACGCATGGCCAGATGCTGACCGTGGCAGAGGTTTCGCCTGCCGATCACGTGCTGGTGATCGGGCAGCCCGGTACTTATCTGGCGGCGCTGGTGGCGCAGCTGGGGGCCAAGGTTTCCGTGGCCGCGCCCGATGCGGACTGGGGCTTTGCATCGCCCTATTCGCTGGTGCTGATCGACGGTGCGATTGCGGTGGCACCGCCGGCGCTGGTGGCCGTGCTGGCCGACCATGGCCGCGTGGTGACCGGACTGGTTGAACGCGGCGTGATGCGGCTGGCCACCGGGCGCCGCGTGCTGGGTGATCTGGTGCTGACCATGCTGGCAGAGGCGGATTTTGCCGCGCTGCCGGCCTTTGCCGCCAAGAAAAGCTGGAGCTTCTGATTTCGATGCCTGATGTGGGACGGTGCGCGCGCCACCGCCGGTTGCCGGCAGTTGCGGCGCTGATAATGGCGGCGCCGCTGGCGCTTGCGGCCCTGCCAGCGCGGGCGGAAACCCTGCGCGAAGCACTGGTTGCCGCCTATCGCAACAATCCCGATCTGGCCTCTGCCCGGGCAACCCAGCGCGCGACCGACGAAAATGTGCCGATCGCGCGGGCGCGGGCGCTGCCCAGCCTGCAGGGATCGGTCAATTACGCGCACACGCTGGAAAAGCAGGCCTATGGCGCGTTCGATTTCTATCCCACCGATACGTTTCAGGCGACCACCTCGTTCAACGCGCCGCTCTATGCCGGTGGCGGCACCCGCAGCGCGATCAGCGCGGCGCGCACCCGCGTGGCCGAAGGCGCGGCCACCTTGCGCAGCACCGAAACATCGGTGTTTTCCAGTGTGGTGACCGCCTATCTCGATGTCACGCTGGATGCCGCGATCGTCGCGCTCAACCGCAAGAATGTCGCGGTGCTGGAAATCAACCTGAAGGCGACCAGCGACCGCTTTGAAATCGGTGATGTCACGCGCACCGATGTGGCGCAGTCGAATTCGCGGCTGGCGCAGGGTCGCGCCACCTTGCGCACCTCTGAATCCAACCTGATCGGTGCGCGCGAACGTTATATACAGGTGGTCGGCCACGCGCCCGACCAGCTTGATCCGCCGCCGCCGCTGGCCGGATTGCCGCATGCGCCCGACGATGCGGTGCAGATCGCGCTCGATGCCAATCCCGATCTGATCGCGGCACGGCTGTCGACCAAGGCTGCCGGCTATGACATCAAGACCGCCGATGCCACCCGCCTGCCGACCGTGTCGGTGGTCGGGTCGACCGCCTATACCAACTATCTGGGCACCCTGCCGCAAAGCTCTGGGCTGACCGGCAGCCTGCCGCACACCGGATCGGCGCAGATCGGGCTGCAGGCCACCATCCCGTTTTATCAGGGCGGTTTGCCCAGCGCGCAGATCCGCGCAGCGCAGGCACGCGAAGGCGCCGCCGACGAACACGAAATTTCGGTAGAACGCGAAGTGATCGCCACCGTGCGCGCCGATTTTGCCGCATACCGCTCGGCCAATGACGCAATCGGGCTGAACCAGACCGCAGTCGCGGCCGCCGCGCTCAGCCTGGAGGGCGTGCGCGCGGAAAACACCGTGGGCAACCGCACCATCCTGAACATCCTGGATGCGGAACAGGAACTGGTCAACGCGCAGGTCAATCTGGAAACCGCGCGCCGCAACGCCTATGTCGCCGGGTTCAACCTGCTGGCCGCCATGGGCAAGGCACAGTCGCGCGATCTGGCGCTGGATGACGAACTGGGCGCCGCGCTTTACGATCCGCAAGTGCACTATGACCATGTCGCGCGCGACATGTCGGACTGGCACCGCGATCCCGAACCGGTACGCACCTCCACCTCCACCCGCACCACGCCGGCACAGGATGCCACGGTTCCGTCATTACCGCTGCCGTGATAAGCCGTCGGGCGGCGACTGATTCGCGCAATGCGGCGGGGGCAATGGAACGGAACATGCGGCAGGCTGGCGAACCTTCGGTCGAAGAGATTCTGGCGTCGATCAAAAAGGTGATCGCGCGCGACAACCGCGTCGATGCGGCGCGGCGCGATGACGCCCGCCCGAACAGCGTCCGCAGCGATGCCACCGCGCGTGCCCGCGCCGGCGATGTGCTCGATCTGGGTGACAGCGCGGCCGAAATGCTGGGCGATGATCGCACACCGCCTGCGCAGTCAACGCGTGGCCAGCGCCATGCCGAACCCGACGATGATGACGGCGAAGGCGCTTTGCTGAACGAGGCGACTGCCACCGCGATGCGCGATTCGCTGGCAGCGCTGGCGATGCTGTCGCAGCCGGGCGCGCGACCACAAATCGTGCGGTCGGGGGAAACCTCGCTCGAAGGGTTGGCGCGCGATCTGTTGCGGCCGATGCTGGCGGAATGGCTGGATCAGCATCTGCCGGGCATGGTGGAGCGGATGGTCGCCGCCGAAATCGCCCGGATCCTCCACAAAAAAGCCTGATTGGCACTTAGCAACGTGGCCCGACCAACACCGGAACTGCTCGATCCCGCGCGCTATCGCCACCGGATCGAAATTACCTCGCGCTTTGCCGATCTCGATCCCAACGATCATATCAACAACGTGGCGATGGCCGCGATGATCGAAGATGCGCGGGTGCGCTTTGCCATGGGCGCCGGGCTGAAACCCGACCGCAGCCCTGGCGGGCGGCGCTTTGTGGTTGCTGCGATCGAAATCAACTATCTGGCGCAGGCGCATTTTCCCGATCCGCTGGTCTGTCTGGCGGCGCCGGTTGCCACCGGCCGCACCAGCTGGACACTGCACCAATTGTTGATGCAGAACGACCGCGCCGTGGCCACCGCCCGGTCGGTAATGGTGGTCACCGTCGATGATCAACCGGTGCCGCTGGGCGCCGACATGCTGGCAGCGCTGGCGCCCTGGATGCTGCAATGACCCACACCCCGAAAGACATCGCAGAGGCGGTGCAAGTCGTCGAAAAGCTGGGCGGATTCGCGCCGCGTCGGCACATTTTCCTGTGCGTCGATCCCGACAAGGACAAGTGCGCCCCGCGCAAGCAGGGCCAGGAAAGCTGGTCGTTCCTCAAAAAGCGGCTGGGCGAACTGGGGCTTGGCGGATCGGCAGGCGTGCTGCGGACCAAGGCGGGGTGTTTGCGCGTGTGTGTCGCGGGGCCGGTCGCAGTCGTCTATCCCGAGGGCGTGTGGTACCATTCGTGCAGCCCCGCGGTGCTGGAACGGATCGCGGTCGAACACTTGCGCGATGGCCACCCGGTCGAAGAATATCGGATCATGCCGCCAGCCATTACCCCAGCAACCAGCGCCCCAACAGCCGCCCGAACGGAAACGTAAAAAATCCGGCGATCAGCAGCGCGCCGGTCACCAGTGCCCGAATCGTGCGGCGATGTTTTGCCACGGCATGCCGTCGCGCATTGAACACCGCCAGCGGCACCGCAAACAGCACCAGCAGCGACAACAGATGGATCGGGCTGAACTGTCCGGATCGCAAGGTGCGCACCAGCAGGCTGTCGGCCGCGCTGGTCACCATGCCCATGGCCCAGATCCAACCCAGCACGCGATGCCTGCGCGTGCCGCGCCGTTGCCACAACAGCACCGGGGTTAGCGCCAGCACCACGATCATCGCGGTCAGATGGACCCACACCACCACAGGCACCAGCGCCCAATGTGCGTGACCGCGCAGCACCGCGACGGCGACGAGCGCCAGCAGGAGGGTGGCCGCCAAGCCCAGCGCGCGTTCATAGCAATCAGGCGCGTTACTGCCCATCGATCATCGCGGCAAAATCGCGGATGCCGCGATCGGGGTGGCGCGGGGTGACGTGGCGGTACAGTTCGGCCACTTGCATCATATCGGCGCGGTAATCGCCGGTCGGCATGATTGCCGGGCCCAGCCCGCCGGTACGCCGGCCATAATCCATGAATCCCACCACCATCGGCACCTGCGCCGCCAGTGCGATGTGGTAAAACCCGGTGCGCCAGGATTGCACCCGGCTGCGCGTGCCTTCGGGTGCGATGGTCAGTGCAAACCGGTCGCGGCGCGCAAATTCATCGACCATCGCGCGCACCATGTCGTGGCGGCCCGACCGGTTGACCGAAATTCCGCCCATATCGCGCATGAACCCGCCCATCGGCCAGCGAAACAGGCTGTCTTTGGCCATGAAATGCGCATCGATGCCCAATTCCTGCGTCAGCCCCAGGAAATAGACAAAATCCCAGTTCGACGTGTGCGGCGCGGCGATGATGACATAGCGCCCATCGGGCGGCGCGGTGCCCTCTGCCCGCCAGCCCTGGCGCCGGTAAAATGCCAGCAGCGCGGCGCGCGTCCAGCGCGATATGGGCCCGATGGGCATGGTCGTATCGGTCATGAAGCTCCCCCGCCCAGTGTTTACACGGCAAACCCGCCCAAGTCGAACGCCTGTTCGGATGGCTTGCCGCGCAGGCGCAGCGGTGCTTTAGCGGGGCGGTGCGGTTGACCGGGATGGATGCGTCATGGGTTTGTTCGATAATGCCAAGCTGCGGCGCATTGTCCACGCCGGCTGGCACGGGCTGTGCCCCGAATGCGGCAAGGCATCGATGTTCAACGGCTGGCTGAAACTGGTCGCGCGCTGCCCGGCCTGCGGTCTGGATTACAAATTTGCCCATGCCGACGATGGCCCGGCGTTCTTTGCGCTGTGCCTGACCGCATTTCCGCTGATCTTTGTCGTGGTGTGGGTGCAGGTCGCGTTCGATCCGCCGTGGTGGGTCCACGCGCTGGTATCGGCGCCGATCCTGGCGGTGGGCTGCCTGGGATCGCTGCGCCCGTTCAAAGGCTGGCTGGTTGCATCACAATACCTGAACAACGCGGCGTGATGCTTGGCTGCACTGACGTGCAGTCAGACCGCCCGCCCCGCCGCCCCACCCGACCACCAATGATACCATCATGCTGTGGTGGTCGGGTGGGGCGGCGGGGCGGGCGGTCTGGGTTGCGCAAAAGCGCGACCAATTACAAACTGCGATAATCGGCGATTACCGCGCCGCAACGCGCCAGATCTTCCTCATGCCCGGCTTCGCGCCACGTTTCGGCCAGCGCGGCGGTTTCCCATTCGCGCATCGCCGGGTGCGCCAGCATCGTTTCCACCCATTGCTGCCCGCGCGGGCCCACATCGAGACCATACGTGCGGATGCGGAACGCCACCGGCGCATAGAACGCGTCTGCCGCGGTAAAGTCCGGCCCCGCCAGCCAGGGTCCACCAAACCGGCCAAGGCCCTGTTCGAAAATTTCCCCGATCCGGGCAATGTCGCGCGCCAGATCGGCACCGATGTCTGGCAGCCGTGCGCGCACGCCGACATTCATCGTGCATTGGTTGCGCAGGGCCGAAAACCCGCCATGCATTTCCGCCACCACGCATTGTGCATAGGCGCGGGCGGCCGGGTCCTGCGGCCATACCCCGGGGTGACGGTCGGCCAGATACATCGTGATGCCGAGCGAATCCCACAGTTGCACATCGCCATCGATCAGCGCAGGCACCTGGCCGGTTGGCGAAAAGGCGCGGAATTCCTGCCAGTTGGACGGCTTTGTAAACGGTTCGATGCGGTCTTCAAACGCGATGCCCAGCCCGCGCAGCAGCACCCACGGGCGCAGTGACCAGCTGGAATAGTTGCGGTTGGCGGTGATCAGCGTGATCACCTGGGTCACACCACGTAATGCGCCGTGGTCTTTGCCGCCACTTCGTCGGCACTGACCCCGGGCGCGCATTCGACCAGGCGGAACGGGCTGGCATGGTCAGGCCGGCTGAACACCGCCAGGTCGGTCACGATCATGTCCACCACATTGCGGCCGGTCAGCGGCAAAGTGCAGGCGGGGATGAACTTGGCGCTGCCATCCTTGGCGCAATGTTCCATCACCACGATGATCTTTTTGACCCCGGCGACCAGGTCCATCGCCCCGCCCATGCCCTTGATCATCTTGCCGGGCACCATCCAGTTGGCGATGTCGCCGTTTTCGGCCACTTCCATCGCGCCCAGCACGGTCAGGTCGATGTGCCCGCCGCGGATCATGGCAAAGCTGGCGGCGCTGTCGAAATAGGACGATTGCGGCAGTTCGCTGATGGTCTGTTTGCCGGCATTGATCAGATCGGCATCAACCTCGTCATCATAAGGGAACGGCCCGATCCCCAGCATGCCGTTTTCCGATTGCAGCGTTACCTCGATCCCGGCGGGGATATGATTGGCCACCAGCGTCGGGATGCCGATGCCCAGATTGACATAGAACCCATCCTGCAATTCGCGCGCCGCGCGTGCGGCCATTTCGTCGCGGGTCCAGCCTTTGGTTTCCTGGCCCATCATGCAATCTCCCGGCTGCGCGTCGTGCGAAATTCGATCTGCTTGTCATAGGGCGCGCCCACGATCAGGCGCTGCACATAGACGCCGGGCAGGTGGATGGCATCGGGATCAAGGCTGCCGGTGGGCACGATCTCTTCAACCTCGACCACGCAGACCTTGCCGCATTGCGCCGCCGGCACGTTGAAATTGCGCGCAGTCTTGCGGAACACCACATTGCCACTCGCGTCGGCTTTCCACGCCTTGACCAGCGCCAGATCGGCAAAGATGCCGCGTTCGAGGATGTATTCCTGCCCGTCGAAGGTTTTCACTTCCTTGCCCTCGGCCACCAGCGTGCCGACGCCCGTCTTGGTGTAAAACCCCGGAATGCCAGCGCCGCCAGCGCGCATCCGTTCGGCCAGGGTGCCCTGCGGGCAGAATTCCAGTTCCAGCTCACCCGACAGATACTGCCGTTCGAATTCCTTGTTCCCGCCGACATAGGACGCCATCATTTTTTTGACCTGATGCGTGCGCAACAGCTTGCCGATACCTTCGTTGTCGATCCCGGCGTTGTTGGATGCAAAGGTCAGGTCCTTCACCCCGGATTCGCACACGGCATCCAGCAGGCGTTCGGGCACACCGCACAGGCCGAACCCGCCGCAGGCAATCAGCAGCCCGTCACGCAGCAATCCGTCAAGCGCGGCCGCGGCGTCGGGATAAAGCTTGTTGGCCATCGTTCACTCCGTTGTGCGGCGGGCCGGTGCCAGGCGTCGCAGCAACCCGATTGCAAGCTTGTGCCGATTGATCAATCCCCAAAACGCAAGGCTGTGTGGTGATGGCGTGCGATTGATCATTCACCCGGCATGGCCGGCCGCGAATCACGTGCCCCCAATCAGGCGGGCAGGGCCAGGCCCAGCGCCGCCGACAGATCGGCCAACGCCTGTGCGCCGCTGGTGACCTTGATCGCGTGCATGCCCAGCGCCGCCGCCGGTTTGCAATTGATGCCCAGGTCATCCAGATAGATACAGGCCGCGGGTGCGACCCCCAGCCGGTCACACATCATGGTGTAGATGCGCGGATCGGGCTTGCGCAGCGCGACTTTCGAACTTTCGATCACGTGTTCGAATCGCGCAAAGATCGCTTCGATTGCGTCGGCATGGTCGCTGCTGCGGGCCATCCCCGCGCCATGGCCGGTGGGCACGTTGTTGGTGATGCAGCCCAGCCGATAGCCGGCGGTGTGCAAGGCATCGAGCGCGGCGACCATCGCCGGCCGCACTGCGCCCGCCAGCACGGCCAGCACCGCCGCGCCATCCAGCGCATGGCCCAGCGCCTGTGCCTCGGCCGCGAACAGGCGGTCAAACTGCGCAGCATCGATCTCGGCGCGTTCAAACCGCGCCCAGGCATTGCTGTCAGGGTTGATCGTGTTGACCCGCCGCACAAAGTCGCGCGGCAGGCCACGGTCGGACTCCAGCCGGTTGAACGCTTCGAACGGCGACGAGGTGATCACTCCGCCAAAATCGAAAATCACCGCTTCGAACCGGCGTTGCGCAGTCATCAGTGCACCCCTGTCTATTTCGCGCCCCAGCCCTTAAACGCTCGCTTAATCGGGGCAAGTGGTGAATGGTTGCGAAATTGATCTGGATCATGGTTGATTCAAGGCTCGGGGGGCACACCGATGCACACTTGAACAAGGACGATCCCCATGCGCTCCATTCTATGCCCTGTCGACAATTCCGGATCACTTGATGACCGCGTTGAAACCGCGCTGGCGCTGGCCCGCGTGGTGGAAGGCCATGTGACCTTTCAGATCGCGACGCCGTTTGCCGAAATGGCGTTGTGGGAACCGTTTGGCGGTGCCGCGCTGTCTGCCGAAGTGATGAACCAGGTGCGCGTTGCCGATGAAAAGCTGGCCAGCGACCTGGATGCCCGGCTGGCCCCGCAGGATGTCGCGTTCGATGTCGTGGTGGTGGACGAAGGCCGCATCGAAGGCGTCGCCAGCGCATCGCGCTATACCGATCTGATCGTCACCAGCCTGGATGATCCCGCGCTGGAGGAAATCGGCCTGGGTGTGCGGGTGCCGGTGCTGGCGGTGCCAATGGGTGCGCCGTTGCTGGCGTTTGACCGCCCGGTGGTGGTGGCGTGGGATGGCGGACACGAAGGTGCGACCGCCCTGCGCGCCGCGCTGCCGCTGTTGCGGATGGCCAGTTCGGTGCATCTGTTGACGGTGCGCGAAAAGGGCGACGATTACCCCGCCGCTGCCGCCGCCAGCTATCTGTCGCGCCACGACATCCACGCCGAATGTCACGAGGCCGAACGCCATGGCACGATTGCCGCGACGATCGCCGATTTTGCGCGCGACCACGGCGCCGGGCTGATCGTGATGGGGCTGTTCGGCAAAAGCCGCTTGCGCGAATTGCTGCTGGGCGGGGTGTCGCGCGCGCTGCTCGACCGGTCGGAAGTGCCACTGTTTCTGATGCATTGATGCGGGGGCTGGCGATTCGCGGTTGACGCCGGTCGCGTGGCGCGGCGATGTTGGCATGTCGCGCGAACGGGTCGCGCCAGTCATCGGGAACATGCCATGCCATCCAGACATCGTGTTGCGCTTTTTGCGGCGTCATCCATCGCCCTCGCCGCGCTGATCGCGCTTGCCCCGGTTACAGCTGTTGCGCATGGCCATCATGGCTCTGCGGCGCATGACGATCACGCCCCGGTCTCGGCCGCGCAGATCGCCGGCGCGATTGCGGATGCGGGGCGCAGCGCCGACAATCGCGCGCTTGATGCCGGGCGCAAGCCCGATGCGATGCTGGCCTTCAGCCATTTGCGGCGCGGTGATGCCGTGGCCGATTGGGGCGCGGGCGCCGGGTATTACAGCGAATTGCTGGCCGATGCCGTCGGCCCGCATGGGGTGGTCTATGCTGTGGGCATCGCCGCCAATTACGAGACAGCCAAATGGCAACCGCTGCTGAAGCGCCACCAGAACGTGCGCCCGTTTTTCGTAAGCGGTGGGGCAGAGGCGCTGGCTCCGGCCTGCCTCGATGAAATTTTCACCCACCTGGATTATCACGATCTCTATTGGTCGTCGGACAAATACCATTATCCGGTGCGCGATGTGGATGCCGTCCTGCGCAACTGGTTTGCCGCGCTGCGCCCGGGCGGGCGGGTGATCGTGATCGACCATGCCGCCAATCCCGGTGATCCACGCGAAACCGCTGACAAATTTCACCGCATCGATCCGGCCCGGGTGCGCAGCGATTTTGCCCGCGCAGGTTTCGTGCTGGACGAAGAAAGCAGCGTGCTGCACCGCGAAGACGACCCCCACACGGCAGAGGTGTTTGACCCCGCCATACGCGGCCATACCGACCGGTTTGCGATGCGTTTCATCAAACCGGGAAAATGACGGATAAGCTGCTTTGCAAACGTGTGCCGACATCGGTGTCAGGGATCGGTATGGATGCAAAAAACGCAATCGGAATGGCCGATTTCGCATTTGCACAATTTTGGTGTGCGGCGCATACCGATCCTGCCTTTCAGGCATCCTCTCCCAAAACTTTCCGCCCGGCCGGCAACGGCCGGGCTTTTTTTGGGTTGGTTTCGGGGGGTGGCCGCAATCGCAGGGTTTATGCCCCTGACTCTGCGACCTTGACGCAACCGCCCGGTTTGCGTATCGGCCACGGCCTGATTCCCGAGCGTGTGCGTGCTGGCCAGACAGATTCTCTGTCGCGCCTGTTCCTATCGTGTCCCGGCCCATTCGAACAATAAGAGCATTTTGACATGAAGCGCACCTTTCAGCCCAGCAACCTTGTCCGCGCCCGCCGTCACGGCTTTCGCGCCCGCATGGCGACTGTCGGTGGTCGAAACATCCTGCGCGCACGCCGTGCACGCGGCCGCAAGAAACTGTCGGCCTGAACGCCGTACCCGGCAACGCGGGCACGCTGATGTCGGCCGGGGCTGAACCGGCCGAATCGGGCCCGGTGCCTGGATCACAGGTTGATCCGCCAGCGATTGCGCCTGCGCCGATAACCATGCGTGTGGCCATCATCCGCAACCGATCCGATTTTGTTGCTGCAAACCACGGAATCCGGGTCGCCAGGCCCGGATTTGTGCTGTTGGTGCGGCCCGATGTGCAGGGCGTCGATCGCGTGCGGTTTGGCGTTACGGTTACGCGCAAGATCGGCAATGCGGTGTGCCGCAACCGCATGAAGCGGCGGTTTCGCGCGCTGCTGCGCGATATTCTGCCCACCCGCGGCATGCCGGGCGCGGACCACGTGCTGATCGGGCGCGAAGGCGGGATCGAACGCGATTTTGCCGCGCTGCGTGGCGAACTCGAAGCGGCGCTGGCGCGGGTTGCCGCGGGCAAGGGCGATCCGCCGCGCCGCCCGCGTCCGCCTGGTGCGGGCAAACGGCGATGACCCGGCCCAAACTCCTGCAACGGGGCTTGGTCCTGCTGGTCCGGGCCTGGCAGATCGGCCCATCGGCGGTGACCCCGCCCACCTGTCGCTACCTGCCGACATGCTCGGCCTATGCGATCGAGGCGCTTGAACGCCACGGTGCGATAAGGGGTGGTTGGCTGACGATGAAGCGGCTATTGCGCTGCCATCCATGGGGGGGCAGCGGCTACGATCCGGTGCCGTGATGCCCCTGTTTGGAATGACACTTTTTTGTACCGGCCCCATGCGCCCGCGCCAGGTTCACCCCTGATCGGTGCGACGGAGCCGGCCCCTGACACCAATTGACGCGAGGCAGAGTGGAAAATCAGCGCAACATGATCCTGGCGGTGGTCCTGATGGGGATCATCCTGATCGGCTGGGACACGGGCCTGCGTTACGTCTATCCGCATATGGGGCAAAAACCGGCGGTGGCCGCTGCTGCCGGCGGTGGTGCCCGTCCCTTGGCGACACCGGCGGTTCCCGGTGGCACAACGGCCGGAACGCCCGCGCCTGCCGGTACCGACGCCACCCCTGCCAAGCCGACCCGCGAAGGCGGTCTGCAATCCGACGCCGACCAGAAAGTCGAAGCGCAGGATCTGAAAGCCGCGCTGGCCGCACCCACACGCGTGGCGATCGACGCGCCGGGCATCAAGGGCTCGATCAACCTTGTCGGCGCGCTGATCGATGATGTCACGCTCAACCGCCATCGCGAAACCGCCGATGCCAACAGCGCGCCGGTGCGGATGTTTTCCCCCGCCGGCACGCCTGCGCAGTATTTTGCGCAAGCGGGCTGGGTGGGCGAAAATGGCGTGCAGACGCCCGGCGGCAATACGCTGTGGCAGGCGGACGGGCGTCGGCTGACCCCGGCCACACCGGTCACCTTGCGCTGGACCAACCCCACCGGGCAGACTTTTGCCATCCGTTATGCCGTCGATGCCGATTATATGCTGACCGCAACCCAAAGCGTGACCAACGCCGGGACCGGCGCGGTCGTGGTGCGGCCGTTCGCGCTGATCAACCGCACCGAACGCACCGCCAGCCTCGATACCTGGCAGATCCATTCGGGCCCGATCGGTGCGTTTGACGGCACCGTCAATTTCGCCAGCCATTATAAGGACGTGACCACCGCAGGCCAGATCGTCCCGGCCGGCCGCGCCAACTGGATCGGGTTTACCGACATCTATTGGCTGTCGGCTATGGTGCCCGATGCGGGCACGCATCCCACCGGCAGCTATCGCGCACTGGGCAATGGCCTGTACCGCGCCGATCTGGTTTATGATCCGGTCACGGTCGCCGGCGGCGCGACCGCCACGCAATCGCTGCGACTGTTTGCCGGAGCGAAGGAAAACAGCCTGCTCGAAGCCTATGAAGCGCAAGGCATCCCCAATTTTTCGCTGGCGATCGACTGGGGCTGGTTCCGCTGGTTTGAAAAGCCGATTTTCTGGCTGCTCGACACGCTGTTCCACACCGTGAAGAATTTTGGCGTGGCGATCATCCTGCTGACGCTGATCGTGCGCGGGATGATGTTCCCGGTGGCACAGCGGCAGTTCGCGTCGATGGCCGCCATGCGCGCGATCCAGCCGAAGATGAAGGCGATCCAGGAACGCTACAAGGATGACAAGCCGCGCGCCCAACAGGAAGTGATGGCGCTGTACAAGGCCGAAGGGGTCAACCCGCTGGCCGGCTGCCTGCCGATGTTCCTGCAGATTCCGGTGTTTTTCGCGCTGTACAAGGTGCTGGTGCTGACCATCGAAATGCGTCACCAGCCATTTGTGTGGTGGATTCGCGATCTGTCTGCACCCGATCCCAGCCATGTGCTCAACCTGTTCGGGCTGCTGCCGTTCACCCCGCCCGGGTTCCTGGCGATCGGCGTGCTGGCGATCCTGCTGGGCACGACGATGTGGTTGCAGTTCAAACTGCAGCCCGCCGCGATGGACCCGTCGCAACAGCAGATCATGGCGATCATGCCGTGGATGATGATGTTCGTGATGTCGACGTTTGCATCGGGGCTGTTGCTGTACTGGACCACGTCAAACCTGCTGACGATCGCGCAGCAGCGGTTTTTGTACAGCCGCCACCCCACGCTGAAGGCACAGGCGACCAAGGACCAGACCGACATCGACCGGCAGGTGAAGCGGGAACGCAAGTCGTCCACCACCGGGATCTCCAAGACGGAAGACCTGACTTGAGCGCCACCGGCCCCGACGCCGAAGGCCTGCGGCTGATGGCGCTGGAGGAACGCGCGCGCGCGCTGTTTTCCGGCCGTGTCGAATTTCTGAAATCGGCGCCTTCGCTCAAATTCCTGCCCGATCCGGAACAGCCGGAAATCGCCTTTTCCGGCCGGTCGAACGTCGGCAAATCGTCGCTGCTGAACGCGGTGACCGGGCGCAAATCGATCGCCCGTGCCTCGGTCACGCCGGGCCGCACGCAGGAATTGAACTGGTTTGAAGTGGGTGATCCGACGCTGCTGCGGCTGGTCGACATGCCCGGCTATGGCTTTGCCAAGGCGCCACCCAAAGTGACCGAGGCCTGGCGCAAGCTGGTGCGCGATTTCCTGCGCGGGCGGGTGGTGCTGAAACGCACGCTGGTGCTGATCGATTCGCGTCACGGGGTCAAACCCGTCGATGTGGAAATGATGGCGATGCTGGATGAGGCCGCCGTCGGCTATCGCCTGGTGCTGACCAAATCCGACAAAGTGCGGAGCGACGAACTGGCTGCGGTGCATGCCGCGACCGAGGTGGAGGCGCGCAAGCACATCGCGGCCTATCCCGGCGTGCTGGTGACTTCGGCCGAAAAGCACACCGGCATTGCCGCGCTGCGCGCCGCAATTCTGGACGACGCGGCGATCTGAACCGGCAGGAGCATTTTCCGCGTGATGAAACTGGTGATCGGCAACCGCAGGTATTCCAGCTGGTCGTTGCGCGGCTGGCTCGCCTGTCGCCAGTCGGGGCTGCCGTTCACCACCGAGGTCGTGCCGTTGTACGGGCCGGATTGGCCCGACGTGCGGCGGGCCATGCCCGAAATCGCGCCATCGGCGGGCAAAGTCCCGATCCTGTGGCATGATGACGCCGTGGTGTGGGACAGCCTGGCGATCATGGACTATCTGGCCGACCGCGTCGGGCGTGACCGGTTCTGGCCGCGCGATCCTGCTGCCGCCGGGCTGGCGCGGGCGATGGTGGCGGAAATGCACGCCGGCTTTGCGGCTTTGCGCAGCGCACTGCCGATGAACCTGGGGCGTGATCCGGCGCCGATTGCGCTGAACGATGCGGTCACCGCCGATATCAACCGTGTGCTGACGCTGTGGGCAGAGGCGCGCGCGCGCCATGGCCAGGGTGGTCCGTTCCTGTTTGGCGCGTTCGGTGCCGCTGACATTGCCTTTGCCCCGGTGGCATTGCGGCTGATCATTTATGCCGTGGCCTTGCCCGGCTTTGCGCAAAGCTATGTGGCGGCGTTGTCTGAACACGCGTGGATCGGCGAATGGCACAATGCGGCACAGGCCGAACCCTGGCGTATCACCGCCTTTGAACGTGCGGGGGGCGCGGCATGACGGTCGATTGTGATCCGGTGGTGCTGACCGAACGGTTGATCGGTTGTGACAGCGTGACGCCCGCCACCGGGGCGGTGTTTGCGGAACTCGCGGCGATGCTCGCCCCGCTGGGGTTTGCGGTGCAGCGCTTTGTTGCGGGTGAAGCGCCCGATGGCCCGGTGGAAAACCTGATCGCGGTGCGCCAGGGCCCGCCCGCCACGCGGCACTTTGCCTTTGCCGGTCATCTCGATGTCGTGCCGCCGGGCGCCGGCTGGGCCAGTGCGCCGTTCGTGGCGGCGCGGCGGGGTGATCTGCTGTATGGCCGCGGCGCGGTGGACATGAAGGGCGCGATCGCCGCGATGGTGGCCGCCGTGGCGCAGATCCCGGCCAATGCCGGCACGATCAGTTTCCTGATCACCGGTGATGAAGAAGGTCCGGCGCGGTTCGGCACGGTGGAAATTATCGCCCGCCTGCGCGATGCCGGGCTGGTGCCCGATCTGTGCCTGGTGGGCGAACCGACATCGGTCCACCGGCTGGGCGACATGGTCAAGATCGGCCGGCGCGGTTCGGTCAACATGTGGCTGACCGCCGATGGCGCGCAGGGGCATGTCGCCTATCCGCACCTGGCCGACAACCCCATCCCGCGGCTGGTGGCGCTGCTGGGGGCGCTTGATGCCATGCCGCTGGATGAGGGCAGCGCGTGGTTTCAGCCGTCCAACCTGGAAGTGACCGACATTACCGTCGGCAACCCGGCCACCAACCTGATTCCGGCGCAAGCCACAGCGCGGCTGTCGATCCGCTTTAACGATCTGCAGCGCGGTGATGATCTGGTTGCGCGCGTCACCGCGCTGGCGGCGGCCCACCGGGTGGCGGTGCGCGCGGTGATTTCGGGGGAGGCGTTCATCACGCTGCCCGGCGCCTTTTCGACATTGGTCGCTGACGCGGTCACGGCCGAAACCGGGCTGACCCCCGAACTGTCCACGACCGGGGGCACATCCGACGCCCGTTTTTTGCGCGCGGTCTGCCCGGTGATCGAATTCGGCCTGACCAACGCGACGATGCACAAGACCGATGAGGCTGTGGCCCTGGCCGACCTGGCGGTGTTGACCCGCATCTACCGGCGCATCGCGCTGGCCGCGCTGGCTTGACGCGCCTGAAAGCCCCTCCCCTCAGGGGAGGGGTTGGGGAGGGGTGTGCGACGCCCGAAATGTCGCACGCCATCGCGGCCTCGGACACCCCCACCCAACCCTCCCCCTGAGGGGGAGGGCCTTCTCTTCAGTGTCTTGCGCTGCTGTTCGTGATTGCCAGACCGCATCAGCGCGCCTTTCGCAACACGATATAGACCGCGCCTTCACCGCCGTGGCGCGGGCTGGCGCCGCGTACTGCCGCGATCGACCCGGCGTGCGCGCTGTGCGCCAGCCAGTCGAGCAGCTTTGCGCGGATCGCGCCGCGTCGTTCGCCGCGCGCGTCATGATCGCCATGCGGGCGCGATTTGCCGGCGATCAGCAGGATTACCCGTGCGCCCATGGCCTGCGCCTGCGCGATGCCGCCGATCAGCCGGGCGTGCGCGGTGTCCAGGTTCATGCCGTGCAGGTCGATCGTCACATCGGGCACGATCGCCCCGCGCGCCAGCTTGCGATCCCAACTGCCATCCAGCCCGTCGCTGGTCAGCGCCCGCTTGGCAGGTAGGGGTGCGGCGGGCGGTACCGGTGCCGGGGGCACGCGCCCGCGCGCGCGTTTGGCCGGGGGTGCGGGGGATGGGTCGGGCACTGCGGCAGCGGGTGGCGCCGCGACTGATGGCGGCGGCGCTGCAACCGGATGCAGCGGGGTGACTGTCGCGGCGACCCGTCGCCACAGCGCCGTTTCATCGGCGCTCAATCCGCGCGGGGCCGGCCTCATCGGTGTGGCAGGCGGGCGAATGTACCCTTTGGCACCAGCACCAGCGCGGTGCCGCGCGCGCTCATCCCGCCGGCAATCCGCCGCGCGTCGGCCCCGGCGCCCCAGAAACTGTCGAACCGGTTGGCGCCTTTGATCGCGCCGCCGGTATCCTGCGTCACCCACAGCCCCGCGACCTCGGCCCGGTCGGTGGTCAGCAACACCGGTGCGCCCAACGGCACAAACGCCGGGTCTGCCGCCAGCGTCACGCGCGGGGTGACCGGCACCGACAGCGCGCCGACCGGGCCGGTATTGGGATCGCCGGCAATCGCGGTGGTGTCGCGGAAAAAGATGAAGCTGCGGTTCTGGCGCATCAGCGCACGGCCTTGCGCCGGGTTTTCGCGGATATAGCGCAGGATGCCCTGCATCGATCCGGCATATTGCCCGGGCCCCGTGCCGATCAGCGCCGATGCGCTCATCAGGCTGCCGATGCCGGTATAGGCCCAGCCATTTTCGCCGGCATAGCCGATGCGCATGATCGTGCCATCGGGCGCGCGCAACCGGCCCGAACCCTGCACCTGCAAAAAGAACAGCTCGGCCGGGTCTGCCGCCCATGCGATTTCCAGGCCCTGGCCGGCCAGCGCACCATCCTCGATCTGCGCGCGATCCCAATACGGCACGAAGATACCGTTGGCATCATAACGGCCCAGCGGTTCGCGGCCATCCGCGTTGGGCACTGCGTCGCCCGGGCGGGCGCGCACCAGATCGGGCGGCAGGCGATAGACCGGGATGTCAAACCCTGGCAGGTGGCTGCGCGCGCCGGCGATTTCGGGCTCGTAATAGCCGGTGACATAGGTCGTGCCGGCGCCAACCATGACGGTTTCGAACCAAGTTGCGAAAAAGCGCGCGGCATCGTCCTGTGGCCAGGCTGCGGCGGCCTGGCACGGTGCGGCCCAATCCTGCGGCAGGGTCAACCCGCTGGCATCGCCGCGCAGCGCCATCCGTGCACAACTGGCGGCAAAGGCCCTTAATGCGGCCCGGCTGCCTGGCGCCGATGCCACGAGCGATGAGACGGGTGGACCACGCCGCACCCCGGCCTGAAGCGCATTGGCGGTAACCGGCGGGCGGGTGTGAACCGGCGCGCCATGGTCGGGCGGCGGAATGATTCGTCCGCAGGCGGACAGCAGCGCCAGCGCTGCCAGCCATGCGCCCGCACGCCTGATCATCGTGACCTCAGCCCTGGTCGGTTTCGTCGAGCTGCCAATCGGGGTCGCGTGAGGTCAGATCGCGGGTAAAGGTCCACAAATCGTGGCTTTCGATCGCATCGTTCAGCGATCCGGCGACCAGCGTGCCTTCACCATTGCGCGTGACCGAGGCAATATCGGCGACAAACCGCACCGCGATGGTGGCCACCGGCGCGGCATAGCTGGCGGTAACGATGCGGGCATCGTTGATGCGGATCAGCCGGGCATCGATGGTTTCCGCCGCCACATTGCGTTCATCGATCGCGGCCGCAAAACTTTCATAGACCGCGCGCTCGCAAAGTTGCGCCAGCGCATCCTTGTCCCCGCGCCAGAACGTTTCCAGCACCATGCCATAGGCCGATTTGGCTCCGGTCAGAAACAGGCTGACATCAAACCGGCGATCGGCGGCAATGATCGCGCGGATTCCAGCCTCTGCCCCAGCATCGAACCCGGCCGGTTCGACCGGTGCGCCTGCGGTGCGCGACGGCATCGGTGCCTTTTCGGTCAGCTTTGCCGGCAGCCCGCGCGGGCTGGCCTGTGGATCGGGTTGTTCGATCCGGCGACGCAACGGCTCGTCGCTGTCTTCAGGACGGCGCCCCAGCACGGCATAAAGCCGCAGGCCAAGGAACACGGCGATCATCGCCAGGATGATAATTTCTACAATCACTCGCCCAATTCCCGCATGCCAAATTCCTGCATCGGCGTCTGACTGACAACAGGTTCACGCAATGGATTCGCGTGGCATGCTGCTTCGATCAAACCATAGTGTGCCAAAGATAGATACCTTTTACAAATGAACAACCGATGGACGACAGATTGTTGCATATCCGTGGCAAAAAAGAAGGTTCCTTGGGTGCATCGCACCAAGGGACACGGTGCCATACGCACTAACTTAGCCCCCAAGCGTCGCCCCGGGCTTAACTGTACAGACCGGAGTCAAGGCGAACACATGTACGGGGACATGGTGGACGGGTTT
>NZ_JBBATI010000009.1:0-104040 GCF_040398825.1 Novosphingobium sp. | reverse complement strand
GACCACCCATATGGTACTATCGTTGGGTGGTCGGGTGGGGGAGCGGGCCGGTGCCGACTTCCCGAAACGATAGTTTCGGGTCAGCAATGAACCGGCCCGCCGTGCGTCATTAAGGTTGAAAAGGTGCGAGGCTTCGCTAAACCGCCGCGTTATCCTTTGCATTGCCCATTTCTGATAGCCTGACCCGAAAGCATATCCCTTGGCCCTGTTTCCAAAGTCGCCGCCGACCCCCGCCAACCGTGTTGCCGAACGCAACGCGGCGCAGGAACAGGTGTTCCTGCGCGAAGTCGACGATGCCTTGCGTGAAGACGACGCGCTGCAACTGTTCCGGCGTTATGGCCTGCCGATCGGCGCCGCGATCGGGCTGGGACTGGCCGGGTTGGCCGGGTGGATGGCGTGGAACGGGCATGTCGCGGCGCAGGCCGGGCAAGCGGGCGAAGCGTTGACCGTGGCGCTGGACCAGGTTGCGGCGGGCCGCTGGGCGCCGGCGCAGACCAGCCTGGCGCAGATCGCGGCCACCGGCGGCAAGGGTTATGCCGGATCGGCCCGGCTGATCGAGGGTGGAATCGCGCTTGATCAGAAAAAACCGGCCGAAGCAGCGAAAATCTTTGCCGCCGTGGCCGCCGACGCCAATGTGCCGCAGGCCTATCGCGATCTGGCCACGGTGCGCGCCGTCGCCGCGCAGTTCGACACGCTGCCACCGCAAACGGTGATCGACCGGTTGAAACCGCTGGCCGTGCCCGGCAACGCGTGGTTTGGCAGCGCGGGCGAACTGACTGCGGTCGCGCAGATGAAGCTGGGGCACAAGGCCGAGGCCGGCGCGCTGTTTGCTGCCATGGCCAAGGATACCACGGTGCCCGAATCGCTGCGCGGGCGCGCACGCCAGCTTGCCATGCAACTGGGGGTTGATCCGGGGACCGATCCGTCGGCCGCCGGCGCACCCGCGCTTGCCCAATGATACCACACAGCACCCTGTAACCATGGGTCAGGACACGATTATGCCGGGAACGCGGATGCCGCATGAAACACTCAATGCCCGGGGCACGTTTGCGCCGGCCCCGATCGGCATGCCGCGCCGCGTCCTGGCGGTAACCGCGCTGGCCGCGCTGGCGCTGGCGCTGGGTGCGTGCAGCGGCCACCGGAGCAAGGTGAAAACCACGCCGACGCTGGGCAATCGCGTGCCGATCCTGTCGCGGATAGAGGCCAGCACCAAAGTCGATGATGGCCTGTCGAGCGTGGTGGTGGTGCTGCCCCCGCCCGAGGTGAACACCGATTGGGGCCAGGGCGGTGGCACCGGATCGAAATCCTATGGCCATGTGGCGCTGGGCGATCATCCCCGCGCGCTGTGGACGGCGCGAATTGCCGGGTCATCGCCACTGCGACGGCTGGCGGCGGCGCCGGTTATCGGTGGCGGCCGGCTCTATGCGGTTGACACGGTGGGCATGCTGCACGCCTTCAACGCCGACACGGGTAAACCGTTGTGGTCGCAAAGCTTTGACATTTCGTCTGAAACCGCAGCGGTGTTTGGCGGCGGTGCGTCATACGACGATGGCGTGGTCTATGTCACCACCGGCCTTGGCGAAGTGGCGGCGGTCGATGCCGAAAAGGGCACGGTCAAATGGCGGGTAAAGCCGCTGGGGCCGCTGCGCGGATCGCCCACGGTCGGTTATGGATCGGTGTTCGTGGTGACGCAGGACAACCAGATTGCCGCGCTCGATATCGCCACCGGCAAAACGCAGTGGAACGAATCCGGGTCGCTGGCGCAGACCGGGGTGTTTGGGGTGGCGGTGCCGGCAGTGGGCCAGGGCACGATCGTGGCGGGCTATTCATCGGGCGAACTGGTCGCCTATCGCTATGAAAACGGTCGGCAATTGTGGAACGATGCGCTGGCGCGCACATCGATCGCCACCTCTGTCTCCACGCTGACCGACATCGATGCCGATCCGATCATCGACCATGGCCGGGTCTATGCACTGGGGCAGGGCGGGCGCATGGCGGCCTATGAACTGGTGACCGGGCAGCGGGTGTGGGAACTGAATCTGGCCGGCATTTCCACCCCGGCCATCGCCGGCGAATGGATTTTTACGCTGACCGACGAAGACAAGCTGCTGTGCATTACCAAGACCACCGGCAAAGTGCGCTGGCTGTCGCAATTGCCGCGCTATCTGCACCCGAAAAAGAAAGAGGGCGCGATCCTGTGGACCGGGCCGGTGCTGGCGGGCAACCGGCTGTGGCTGGCGAGTTCGCTGGGCAACCTGTCGGTCGCTTCGGTTGAAGATGGCAAATTGACGAAGGTGTTCCACAACGATGCCGGGTTTACGCTGGCGCCGGTGGTGGCCAACAACACGTTGTATGTGCTGGACAACAGCGGCCGCATCACCGCCTATCGCTGAGAGTCTATTTTGAAAGTGCCACCCACCACCCCGCACCCCCGTCCCAACTGCCCACAGGGTACCTTAACCGGGCGGCTGGGCCGGGGGCACGGGCCGGTGGGTGGCACAAAGTCGCCTATAAGCGACTTTCGCAGCGGACTCTGATCGGTCACGGGTTTTGCCCGGGCGCTTCACCATTTCTTGGGGCATTGGCGGGTATGACCAACGCGCGATGACCCGATCAACCGAACCCGATGCCACCCGGCCTGCCCGCCCCGCCAGCGACGTTTCCGCCGGTGTCGGGCTGTCGGGACTGGCCGGTTTGCTGGCGTGGTTGCTGATTTGCCGCAATTGGGGCGTGATCGGCGATGCGTTGGCGCTGCCCGGGCCGCATGCGCCGCTGATCGGGCCATATGCGGCGCTGGCCGCGCTGATCGCGTCGGGCGTGCCGATGGTGGCCTGGTCGATGGTGGTCGACAAAGTCCACCTGCGGCCCTCGACCGGGATCGACTGGGCCAACCCGCGTCCTTTGCGCGATGTGGTCGATGGCGCGATTACCAAACTGGCCGGGCTATGGGCGACCTGGGCGCTGATCGCGTTCATCTATGGCCTGGGGCGCTGGTACTGGCGCGGCAATTATCTGTTTGCGATGGATTTGTTTGCCAATGCGGCGCCGCTGCTGTTCCTGGGCGCGATCCCCTATGTGCTTTGGCTGGATCGGGTGCTGATCAACCCGCGCGACGGCGCGTGGCATTTTGGCGCGATGCTGATCGGGCGCGAAGCCTGGGATGCCGACGAAGTCTGGCACCATCTGCGCAGCTGGGCGGTCAAAGGCTTTTTCATCGCGTTCATGCTGTCGATTGTCACGATCGGTTTCATGGAAGAGGTGCGCGCCGATTTCATCCACCTGGCCGGCAACCCGGTCACCATCGGCAATGTCATGATCGATTTCATGTTCATGGTTGATGTGCAGATCGCGATGGTCGGCTATCTGCTGACGATCAAACCGCTTGATGCGCATATCCGCACCGCCAATCCGCTGCTGGCAGGGTGGGTGTCGGCGCTGCTGTGCTATCCGCCGTTCAACACCGTACCGCTGCTCGATTACCACCAGAACACTGCCGACTGGTCGGTGTGGCTGGCGGGATTGCCGGCGCTGCAATGGCTGTGGGCGGGGCTGCTGGTGGGGCTGACGGCGATCTATGCCTGGGCGACGGTGGCGTTTGGCCTGCGCTTTTCCAACCTCACCTATCGCGGTGTGCTGACCAACGGGCCCTATGCCTGGACGCGCCACCCGGCCTATCTGGCCAAGAACAGTTTCTGGTGGTTGCAGACGCTGCCGTTTCTGGTGACCACCCATTCACCGGTCGATGCGGTGCGCAACACCGCCGCGCTCGCGCTGCTGAGCGCGGTCTATTACTGGCGCGCCCGCACTGAGGAGGCGCATCTGCTGGCCGCCGACGCCAAATACCGCGCGTACCATGCGTGGATGAGCGATTACGGCCCGATCACCGCGCGGTTCAACGCGCTGGGGCGCTGGATATTGCAGCGGCGTGCGAATCGCGCTGGCGCCGCACACCAGGTTGCTGAAACCACCGACGCGCAATAAGCGCGCGTCTTCCCCCCTCCCCTTCAGGGGTGGGGCTTTATCATTTATTTTCAATGTAATCCGGCAATCAGACCGCGACGCCCTCGTCGGATTCAAACACGCGGATGTCGCGTTCCGACAGGTTCAGATCACCGCGTTCGGCAATCCACGCCTGCATATGCGCGCTTTTGAAATGTGCGGTCAGCGCATCGCGGTCGCGCCATTTTTCGCTGACGTGGATCAGGCCGGGGTCAAACAGGTCCTGCGCATAGCTATAGGCGATGCAGCCATCCTCGGCGCGGGTGGCCATGACCACGCGTTCGGCCATCGGCAATGCGGCGGCCAGGTTTTCGGGCGGCAGGCGAAATGTTCCGGCGATCAGGATCATGGTGTCGTCCTTCAAAAGCTCGATTGGTCGTAAATCCGCGACACATCACCGGCCCACGGGCCATTGTAGAGGTCCAACAGCTGTTCCGACGAGGTTTTTCCGCGCGACAGCACCTCTTCCAGCGGCATCAGGTATCCGGTTTCGTTGTCGCCAGCGGCGTTCAGCCGCCCGCGCGACGCCAGGCCGGCGCGCGCAATGCCCAGCACCGTGCCGGCAATATCGCGCAGCGTGCCACCACCCGGCAGTGGTGCGTTCAGTCCCAGCCGCGGCACTGCTTCGCGCAAGCGCTCGCGTCCGGCCATGTCCCAGTCCTTGACCAGGTCCCACGCTGCATCCAGCGCGCCCTGATCGTACAGCAACCCTACCCAGAACGCGGGCAGCGCACAAATGCGGCTCCACGGACCGCCATCGGCGCCGCGCATTTCCAGAAACGATTTCAGCCGCACTTCGGGAAAGGCGGTCGACATATGGTCGGTCCAGTCGGACGGACGCGGCTTTTCGCCCGGCAGTGCGGGCAGCCGTCCATCCAGGAAATCGCGGAACGATTGCCCTGCCGCATCGATATATTTGCCATCGCGATAGACAAAATACATCGGCACATCGAGCATGTAGTCGACATAGCGTTCATAGCCGAAACCGTCTTCGAATACGAATGGCAGCATGCCGGTGCGGCGCGGATCGGTGTCGGACCAGATGTGGCTGCGGTACGACAGAAAACCGTTGCGCTTGCCTTCCAGAAACGGTGAATTGGCAAACAACGCGGTCGCCAGCGGTTGCAGCGCCAGACTGGTGCGGAATTTCTTCACCATGTCGGCCTCGCTCGCATAGTCGAGGTTGACCTGGATGGTGCAGGTGCGCAGCATCATGTCCAGCCCCATGCTGCCCACGCGCGGCATGTGGCGCAGCATGATGGCATAACGGCCCTTGGGCATGATCGGCAGGTCGGCGCGTGTCTTGTCTGGCCACAGCCCCAGCCCGAGGTAACCCAGCCCCAGCCGGTCGCCCACGGTTTTCACTTGCGCCAGGTGCCGCCCGGTTTCCTCACACGTCAGGTGCAGGTTTTCCAGCGGCGCGCCCGACAGTTCCAGCTGTCCGGCCGGTTCCAGGCTGACCGCACCGTCGGCGCCCGACAGCGCGATGACATGGCCGCCCTCGATCACCGGTTCCCAGCCGAATTCGGTCAGCCCCATCAGCAGATCGCGGATGCCGCCGGGTTCGTCATAGCCGGGCGCGCGGTGGTCGGCCTTGCGATAGACGAACTTTTCGTGCTCGGTGCCGATGCGCCAGCGTTCGGGAGGCTTTTCGCCCTTTTGCATGGGGGCGATCAAGGCCTCGCGGTCCTCGATCAGGGGTTCGTTATGGTCGGATTCCTGCCGCGTGCTCATGCCCGCACCCGATAAAGATGGAATAGGTTTCGCGCTACAACTATTCTTTCCAGTCGCCGACAATCCCCATCCACAACGCGATCGATGCAATCGCCGCGGTTTCCCCGCGCAGCACGCGCGGGCCCAGCGTGATCGGCACGGCGCACGGGTGCGCGCGGATCGCGGCGCGTTCGGCATCGTCAAACCCGCCCTCTGGGCCGATCAGCAGCGCGGCCGGGCCGGCATGCCCGGCAAAGCTGTCCGCCGCCGGTGCGCCGCCGGCCTCATCGGCAAAGAACAGCGCGCGCCCGGCGGGCCAGCCGGCCAGCAGCGCGGCCAGGGTGACTGGCGCGTGCGCCACCGGCAGCGCGGTGCGCGCGCATTGCTCTGCCGCCTCGATCAGCGTGGCGCGCACGCGATCCGGGTTGATGTGGGTTGCCACGCAGCGCCGCGTCAGCACGGCATGAATTTCCGCCACGCCAAGCTCGCAGGCCTTTTCCAGCACCAGGTCAAACCGGTCTTTTTTCAGCAGCGCCGCGCACAGCCACAGATCGGGCACGTCCTCCCGCACCCGCAGCAGGCGCTCCACCCGCAGCGTCAGATCGCGCTTGCCCGCCGCTTCCACTGTGGCCACCCATTCGCCGGTCTGATCATCGCACAGGATGACCGCGTCGCCGGGACCAAGCCGCATCACTTTGCCCAGATAATGCGCCTGCGGCCCGTCCACCGCCACGCCCGCGCCCATGGCCAGCGGACCGGGCACAAACAGACGTGGGGCCGACCGGGGCGGCCAGGCGGGTGTTGCGGGCAGGTGGGTCGGTGCGGCGTTGGTGGGTTGGGGATCGGTCATGGGGCGGGTCTAGAATGACGTGCCGCTCACGGCAATCATGCTTGCCTCACGCCCTTGTGCAGCGCAGGAGAAAGCCATGACCGATGCCGCCACAATCGTTCCCGACAGCCAGCATCGCGGCCTTGTCGCGCGCCTGCCGCAGGGGGTGCGCAACTATGCACTGCTGGCGCGTTTCGATCGCCCGATCGGGTGGTGGTTGCTGTTCTGGCCTTGCGCGTGGGGGCTGTTTCTGGGCGGCGGTACGGCGCAATGGGGCGTGTGCGCGTGGATGCTGCTGGGCGCGGTGGTCATGCGCGGCGCAGGCTGTGTGTACAACGACATTGTCGATGCCGATATCGATGCGCGGGTGGCGCGCACGGCGGCGCGGCCGATTGCCAGCGGGGCGGTGTCGAAACGCGCCGCGTGGCTGTGGATAATGGCGCTGGCCGCCGTCGGCCTGGTGGTGCTGCTGCAATTGCGGTGGCAGGCGCAGATCGTCGCGCTGGGCAGTCTGGGGCTGGTCGCGGCCTATCCGTTCATGAAACGGATTACCGGCTGGCCGCAGGCGTGGCTGGGGCTGGTGTTCACCTGGGGCGCGCCGACCGGGTATGTGCAGGCGACCGGATTTGACAATCTGTGGCCGCTGGCGCCGCTGTACTTCGGATGCTGGGCGTGGTGCATGGGCTATGACACGATCTATGCCTGCCAGGACCGCGAGGATGACGCGCTGGTGGGGATCGGATCATCGGCGCTGTCGTTCGGGCGGCACGTGCGCGCCGGGGTGATCGCGCTTTATGCGCTGGCGCTGGCCGGCTGGGGCGGGGCGATCTGGCTGGTGCGGCCCGAACCGCTGGCCCTGGTCGCGCTGGTGCCGGTGGCGGTGCATCTGGGGTGGCAGGCGGTAACGCTGCATGCGGATGATGGCGACGGCGCGTTGCAGCGTTTCCGTGCCAACCGCTTTGCCGGATTGCTGATGGCGGCGGCGTGCTATGTGGTCGGCGCGACCGCCTGATCGGGAAACAGCGCGGCATGGCGCGCGGCCACAGTGGGCCAGATCTGCGCGGCATGCGGCACGTTCAGCACGAACCGGTCGCGCAGCACGGCGACCAGATCATCGGCGTCGGCAATCAGGCGTTGGTGCGCGCCCGCCACCGTGGTTTCCACCAGCACGCGCCCGCGCAAAGCCAGATCGATGCCATCGGCGCGGCGTTGCACGACCAGGTTCTGCACAAAAGGCGATGCCGGATTGCTGGCCTGCCACGCGCAGACTTGCGCCAGCAAGGCTTCATCCGCCGGGGTGGCGGCAAAGTGGTACTGCATCACCCGCGATCCCAGATCGACGGCCAGCGTCCAGGCGCCAATATCGGCGGAGGACAGCGTAACCGTCCAGGGCGGTTGCGACCATGCCCCCGATTCCAGCGGCAATGGTGAAGACAGCCAGCTGGAAAACCCCGCATCGACCAGCCAGGGCCTGTCCAGCGATACCAGCAGCGCCAGATGCGACCCCATCGCCGGCAACCCGCTGTCATCGCGTAACACCCCGCCGCACAGCCGCGTGACCGCAAAGCCGATCGCTGCCAGCGCCCGGCCCAGCACGCCGTTGTGTTCATAACACCAGCCACCGCGCCCGGCCGTAACCAGCTTGGCAAAGGCGGCCTCAGGGTCCAGCGTCGGCGGCAGACCCAGTTGCACATCGATGTTTTCAAACGGAATTGCGGCGCAATGCGCGGCGTGGATCGCACGCAGTGTGGCCAGATCGGGATTGAGCGCGCCGGCATATCCGATCCGCGCGCAATAGGCCGCGAGGTGCGCTGGCGACAGCGGTGCCGGGGTCATTGCGCGGTGGCCAGCAATTGTTCCGCCCCGCCCAGATCGACGCTGACCAGCCGCGACACACCGCGTTCAACCATCGTCACGCCGAACAGGCGGTGCATCCGGCTCATCGTTACGGCGTTGTGCGTCACGATCAGATAGCGGGTGCGGGTTTCATCGACCATCGCGTCCAGCATGTCGCAGAACCGTTCGACATTGGCATCATCCAGCGGCGCATCGACCTCGTCCAGCACGCAGATCGGTGCAGGATTGGTCAGGAACAGCCCGAAAATCAGCGCCACCGCGGTCAGCGCCTGTTCGCCGCCCGACAGCAGCGTCAGCGATTGCAATTTCTTGCCCGGCGGCTGGGCAAAGATTTCCAGGCCGGCCTCCAGCGGATCGTCGCTGTCGATCAGCGCCAGATGCGCTTCTCCCCCGTCGAACAAGCGGCTGAACAGGCGGCGAAAATGCGCGTCGACCGCTTCGAATGCGGCGCGCAGACGTTCGCGCCCTTCGCGATTGAGCGCGCCGATCGACCCGCGCAGGCGCCCGACCGCCTCCAGCAATTCGGCGCGTTCGTGGATGGTGGTGGCATGATCGGCCTCGGCCTGGGCCAGATCGTCGGCGGCGACCAGGTTGACCGGGCCCAGCCGTTCGCGATCGGCAATCAGCCGGTCGTGGTCGGCGCTGACTTCGCTGGCGCTGGCGACGGTGGCGCTGTCAAAGCCCAGCCGCGCGGGCAGCAGCGGCGGCGGGCACTGAAACCGCTCACCCGCGATGGCCGCCATTTCCTGCCGGCGCTGGTCTTCGTTCTGCACCCGTGCCGCCAGCCCGGCGCGGGTTTCGCGCGCGTCTGCCAGCGCCTCGGTCGCACTGGCAAAGGCGCGTCCGGCGGCTTGCGCCTGCGCCTCGGCTGCTGTCTGCGTGGCTTCGGCCAGTTTCAGTTCGGTGGCCAGCGAATCGCGCAAGCTGCTGCCGGCGTCGATTTCGGTGGCCAGTGCGACCGGTTTGGCGGCGTTGATCGCGCGTTCGGCGGCCAGCTCTTCACCCCGCGTGACCATGTCGGCCAGCCGCCGCGCGGCATCGCCCGCGCGCGACTGCCAGTTGCGCAGATCGCTTTTCTGCGCGGCCAGCCGTTCACGCCCCACCGCAATCGCCTGGTCAGCGGCGGCCAGTGCGGCGGTTGCGGTTTGCAGCGTGGTGCGCGCGGTGTGGTTGCGTGCGCGCGCGGCATCGAGCGCGGCGCGCCCGGCGGCGGGATCGGGCAGGGCACTGCGTCGCCGCTCCGCCTCGGCCAGATCGGCGCCGGCCGCCACGCGTTGCTGGTCATGGTCGGATGCGCTGCGGGCCAGATCAGCAGCGCGGGTCTGACGCAACGACGCCGCTGCCTGCGCCGCGTCATGCGCGCGCAATGCGGCGCGTTCGGCATCGCCGGCGGCGGCCAATGTGCGTTCACAGGTGGCCAGATCGGATTGCACCGTGGCCAGTGCGGCGCGTGCAGCCGCATCGGCGGCGATCGCGTCGGACGCTGCTTCGCGCCGTTCGGGCAGCAGGGCCTGCAACGCGCTCAGCCGGTTTTCCGCCGCGAACACCGCCGCTTCCGCCGCGCCTTCGCCCGCAGCGACAAACCCGTCCCAGCGGCGCAGGCGTCCGCCGTGGGTGACCAGCCATTCGCCCGGCGCCAGCACCTGGCCGGAATCGGCCTCGGCCACGCGCACCAGCGCCAGCCGCGCGGCCAGTTCGGCCGGTGCGGCGGTGACATGGTGCGCCAGCGCATCCGCCAGCGGCGCGGGGGCAGTGGCGCCGGTCCAGAACCGGCCCTCTGCGGTTGCGCCGGGCAGCGGCCCCAGTGGCGCCTGCGCATCGCGGCCCAGCACCGCCGCCAGCGCGCGTTCATAGCCAGGCGCCACGCGCGTGGCCGACAGGGCTGTGGCGGCTTTCCCGGCCTGGGTGGTGGCCCGGTCGCGCGCGGCGCGGTCGCGCGAGAGCGCCTCTGCCTCACGCTCTATCCCGGCCAGATCGGCGCGCGCGGTGGCCAAGCTTTGTGCGGCGGCATCGCGCGCCTCGGTCAGAGATTCCCGCCGCGCATTCAGGTGCGCGCGGGTTTCGCGCGACGAGGCCACTGCGGCGGCGGCGGTGGCGCGCGCCGTTTCGGCCTCGCCCAGCCGCGCGGCGGGGTCGGGTTCACGCGCCAGCGCCTCTGCCTGTGCGGCAATGCGCGCGGCATCGGCGTCGGCACGGGCCTGGCGCTGGCGCGCGGCGGTCACGGCCGCCTCTGCCACGCGCCATTCGGCATCGATCCCGGCCTGTTCGGCGGTGGCGGTCGCCAGCGCGAGTTCGGCATTGCGGCTGTCGGCCTCTGCCCGGTCGCGCGCGGCGCGCAATGCAGGGCGGGCGTCGTCTTCGGCGGTTTGCGCGGCTTCGGCACTGGCGATGTCGCGCACCAGCCGGCTTTGCGCTTCGGCCGCGTCGCGCGACAGGCGGTCGGCCGCATCGCGGTCGGCGGAAATGCGCGCGATCTGGCGGTCGATATCGCTCAGGCGGTCTTCGGCCGCCGACAATTGCGCCAGCAATGCGGTCATGCGCTGCGCGTGCGCCTGCGCATCCTGGCGGCGGTCAAACAGCGTTTCGCGCGCGGTGTTCAGCGCGGCGGTGGCCTGGGTCTGCGCGGTCTGTGCGGTCTGCGCGGCGGTTTGTGCGGTGGTGACGGCGGCCTCGGCACTGGCCAGCGCGGCGCGCGCGTCGTCCGCCGCCGCCGCGGCATCGCGCCAGCGGGCGAACACCAGCATGGCCTCCGCCACGCGGATCGCTGCGCTGAGCGCGGTATAGCGTTCGGCGGCGCGGGCCTGCCGGCGCAGTGTGCCGATCCGCGCGTCCAGCCCGGCCACCAGATCGTCCAGCCGGCCCAGATTGGTTTCGGTCGCGCGCAACCGTGCCTCTGCATCGCGGCGGCGCACATGCAGCCCGGCGATGCCGGCCGCCTCTTCCAGCATCATCCGGCGTTCGGCGGGTTTGGCGGCGATCACCGCGGCAATGCGCCCCTGGCTGACCAGCGCCGGGCTGTGTGCGCCGGTGGCGGCATCGGCAAACACCAGCGCGACATCGCGCGCGCGCACATCGCGGCCATTCAGGCGATAGACGCTGCCCGCGCCGCGTTCGATCCGCCGCACCACTTCCAGGTCTTCGTCGTCAGTGCCAGGTTGGGCGCCGGGCTGTTCGCGCGTGGTGGTCAGCGTGACTTCGGCAAAATCGCGCGCCGGGCGCCGGGTGGTGCCGGCAAAGATCACGTCGTCCATGCCGCCGCCGCGCATGGCCCGGGCAGACCCTTCGCCCATGACCCAGCGGATCGCTTCCAGCAGGTTGGATTTGCCGCAACCGTTGGGCCCGACGATGCCGGTCAGCCCGGGTTCGATGCGCAGATCAGCGGGCTCGACAAAGCTTTTGAAGCCGGTCAGTCGAAGCCGCTTGAACTGCATCAAAGCGTCCCCCCGACGCTGGCGATCATGGTACCGGCCGCGCGGCCGGTATTATCGATACCGGTTACCGCGCGCCGGCCTTTTGCAACAAGGGCTCCAGCCCGTCCCATGACGCCACATCGACATTGCGCCCGTTCAGGATGAACGCCGGGGTGCCGGTCACGTTGAAATCGCGCGTCGCCTTGTCGGTGGCACTGGCCAGCGCGCTGGCGCGGCCGACATCGTTCAGGCAGGTTGAACCCTGCCCGGTGGCAATGCCGCGCTGGGCAAAGAATTCGTTCATGCCGGTGATCCGCGCGATCATGGTCGGGCGCTGGTTGGCGGGCAACGTCTGGATCTGCTGCATCGCGCTGTCGCCCGCCGCCTTCAGATTGGTGAACATCGTCGGCTGCCACGCCCAGAACTGTTCGGCCATCGGGATCACCGTTTCGGGCGCATTGGCACAGGTGGCCAGCAGCACCGACGGCACATCCAGCGGGTTGAGCATATAGAACCGCAGTTCATAGCTGACGCGGCCCGAATTCACATAGTCATCGCGCAGTTTGGGAAAGCCCTCGGTCGCGAACGCCGCGCAGTGCGAACACGACAGCGCGCCATATTCCACCAGTTTCAGCGGTGCATCGGGGTTGCCCATCAGATAGCCCCCATCGGGCGTGGCGACGATCACATCGCTCCATTGCTTGCCTGCCGGCGCGGCGACTTTGGCAATCGCGGTGTCGGCGACCGGCGCGGTATCGGCCTTTTTGCCACAGGCGGTCAGACCGAACGCGATCGGCAGCATGGCAACGGTCAGCGCGGCGGTACGAAGGGGGCGGGTCAGGGTCATCGGTTTTGTCAGCTTTCCGGTCGGTATATCGGCGATGTAAAGCATCGGGCAGGCGGCGGGTCAACGCGTAGTGGTCAGTGCGGGTGATCAGCGCAGACGCGCGTCAATCTGCGGTTTCAGCACTTCCCAGCTATAAGTGCCGGTCAGCGTCACCCCGTTGATCAGGAAACCGGGGGTGCCGTTGATGAAATCCTTTTCCGTGGCAGCGGCGGTGCGTTTGGCCAGGCGGTCGGCCCTGGCCTTGTCCGACAGGCAGCGGTCCATTTCGGCGCGGGTATAGCCGCGGCGTTCCATCAGGTCATACAGGTGCAGGTCGGATGCGATGGCGCGCATCTTGGTGCCGAAATCGGGGCTTTCCCAGCGGCCCTTTTGCGCCTCTGTCAGCGCGCCGACCGGCGCCATCCAGGTGCGTTGCCCGGCCAGCAGCGCCTGGGTGTTGCCGAAAAATTTCGACGTTGCCCCGCATTCGGCCAGCAGCGCTGCCGCCAGATCCAGCCCGTTGCGCAGGAACGGGCGGATTTCATACGTGCCCTTGCCCGGCGCGATCATGCCCAGCCGCAGCTGTGCATCGGCCTCCGCCTCAAAATCCGCGCAATGCGGGCAGGTATAGCTAAGATAGGCTACCAGGTGGAGCGGCGCGTCCGGGTTGCCCAGCATATAGCCTTCATCCGGGGTGCGTGTGACGGTCGCGTTCCAGTTGGGGGTCTTGGCCGATTGCGCCGGCGATGCGGTCGGGTGGGCGGCGGGCGTGACACGCGGGGCGGGGCGGGCCTGGCTGGCGGGTATCCCCATGATCATCGCCACGGCAAGCACACCGGCGGCAATCAACGCGGTCAGGCGGTTACGCATGTTCGGCATCGGCATTTCCTCATTTACCCCTATCGCACTTTGGCCGGGCGGCCCGGCCCGGTGCCGCCACCGGCTTTGCCCTCGGTCGCATTGTTGACCCGGTCCAGACTGCGCGCCAGCGATTCCAGCACGGTGCGCAATTCGGGATCGCCGATGTCGCGCAGGCTGTCGCCCAGTTCGATCGGCACCGGTTTCAACGATGGCGGCGCGCCTGCAGGGGCCGCGGTGTTGCGCGCGACACTAGCGCCGGCTGGCTGAACCGCACCTTGCCGCATGCGCACTTGCGCGACTGCGCGATAGCCAAAGAACCGGTTCACGCGTTCGATGATTTCGGGCACGACATGCTGTATCATCGGCGCGTGCGCCGGGCTGACCACCAGATGCAGCGTCCCTTCGGCCTTTTCCCCCACCGGAAACCGGATCGATTCGGGCAGGCAATGGCGGGCATGCACAGGCCCGACAATTTCGGGCCAGCGCGTCACCACGCTCGATTGCACAAAGCCAAAGCGGCGAAACGCGGTGCGGCCGACCGCTGGCATCAGATCGCCGATCACGCGCGCCTCTCCGCCACGCGCGCGTTCATAAGTGCGCGCGGCGTCTTTTGGCTTGGCACCTTTGGGGTCACGTTCCATCACGGGCAAAGCCATGCCATAGCCGGGCGATGCAGACCAGCACCCAGACCGATCGATCCCCATCCTTTGCGCAGGGTTCCGTGGCCGGCCGCCTGCTGGAATGGTACGATGGCCACGCGCGCGGGCTGCCCTGGCGCAGCCCGCCGGGAACGCCCCCGCCCGATCCCTATCGCGTGTGGTTGTCAGAGGTGATGCTGCAACAGACCACGGTCATGGCGGTAAAACCCTATTTCACCCGCTTTACCGAACGCTGGCCCACCGTGGCCGATCTGGCCGCGGCGGATGAGGCAGCGGTGATGGCGGCGTGGGCGGGGCTGGGCTATTACAGCCGCGCGCGCAACCTGATCGCGTGCGCGCGCGTGGTGGCGCAGGCGGGCGGCTTTCCGGATACGGAGGAAGCCTTGCGCGCGCTGCCGGGGCTGGGCGCCTATACCGCGGCGGCGGTGGCGGCGATCGCGTTTGGCCGGCCGGCGGTGGTGGTCGATGCCAATGTCGAACGCGTGGTTGCGCGCCTGTTCGCGATTACCGACCCGCTGCCGCGCGCACGCCCGGTGATTCGCGAACGTGCGGCGGCGATCACGCCCGCCACGCGCGCCGGCGATTTTGCGCAAGCCATGATGGACCTGGGCGCCACCATCTGCACATCGCGCAATCCGCGCTGCCTGTTGTGCCCGTTGCGCGCGGGCTGTCTGGCCGATGCACAAGGCATCGCCGCCACGCTGCCGGTAAAGGCCGCAAAAGCGCCAAAGCCGCAGCGCACCGGGCATGCCTGGTGGATCGAACGCGATGGCGCGGTGTGGCTGGTCACCCGGCCGGGCAAAGGCATGCTGGGCGGTATGCGCGCGCTGCCCGATGATGGCTGGGCCGCGCGCGCCGATGGCGATGGCCAACCGCCGTTTGCCGGGGAATGGCGCAGCGGCGGGGTGGTGCGGCACAGCTTCACCCATTTCGATCTCGATTTGCAATTGATGCTTTGCGCCGCCGATGATTTCGGGCACCAATTGGCTGCGAATGCCGATGGCGCGTTCTGGCCGATCGACCAGATCGATCAGGCCGGGCTGCCAACCGTGTTTGCCAAGGCAGCACAGCTGGCGCTGGCGGAACGATAAGACGTGAACACAACGCGTAGCGATAACGCGCGACAAAAACACTTTGGGGGGTCCCAATGCCCGGAATGATTGCTGATACCGCTTCCTTTGCGCGCGCACCGTTGTCGCGGCGCGGTTTCCTGGGCAGCGCGCTGCTGGCGGGCGGCGCGGGGCTGCTGCCGCGCATGGCCTTTGCCGCGCCCGATGCGGAGGGCCTGTGGCCGCATGTGGCCAAACTGGTGCACGATTATGCCGATACCGGGCGCCTGCCCGGGGTGCTGGCCTATCTGGGCATGGGTGACAATGTGGCGATGATCGCGCGCGGGGTGCAGTCGTTGGGCGATCCGCGCGTGGTCGATGCCGACAGCCTGTATCGTGCCTATTCGATGACCAAGCCGATCACCGGCATGGCGGCGATGATGCTGATTGATGAAGGCCGGCTGGGGCTGGACCAGCCGATTGCCGATATCCTGCCCAAATATGCAAAAATGCAGGTGCAGGTCACCCCCGACGGGTCGATCGCCGATGTGCGGCCGGCCAAAAACCCGATCACCGTGCGCCACCTGCTGACGCACACCGCCGGCCTGGGCTATACCATCACGCAAAAGGGCCCGTTGAAGGCGGCGTATGAGACGCACGGACTGGTGCCCGCGCAAGTCAGCCACAAACAGATTCCGGGGTTGAGCGCACCCAATCCGCTGCCCAGCCTGGCCGCGTTTGCCGATGGCCTGGCGGATATGCCACTGGTTTATGAACCGGGCACAAAGTGGTCCTATTCGGTCGGGCTGGACTTGCTGGGCCGCGTGATCGAGGTCGTCGCCGGGCAACCGTTCGATGCCTTTGTGGCGGACCGCATTTTCGGGCCGTGCGGCATGACCAGTTCGGGCTTTCGCGTGGCGGCCGCCAATGCTGCGCGGCTGACCACCAACTATGGACTGCTGGATGGCAAATTGGTGCCGATCGATCCGGCGGCAACGTCGATCTATCTTGATCCGCCCGCCTATCCGTTTGGCGGGGCCGGGCTGGTGACAAGCCCACGCGATTACGACCGGTTCCTGCAGATGCTGCTGGGCTATGGCCTGCTGGGCAAGACCCGGGTGATGACCGAACGTGCGGTGCGCGTGGGCACCAGCAACCTGTTGCCCGCCGGCGTCGGCGGATCGACCTGGGATACCGCCCCATCGGGGTTTGGCGCGGGCGGCCGGGTCGGGCTGGGTGATGAGGCCGGCACGTTTGGCTGGTCGGGCGCGGCGGGCACCATCGGCTTTGTCAATTATCGCGCCGGTTTGCGCGCCGGGCTGTGGGTGCAATATATGCCGTCGAGCGCGCTGCCGATCGGCAGCGAATTTCCGCTGGCGGTGCGCGCCGATGTCACGGCCATGATGGGCGCGGGGATGAAGGCAGCAGCATGACCGGATCAGGATTCAGCGCGCCCGCCATCGCCTTTTCCGGATCGGTGATCGACCGCGCCGATGCGGTGCGTGGCGATCCGGAAAAGCTGGCGGCGCTGACCAACTGGCGCGCGCGGTTGTTGCGGCTGGATGGTCTGGTGCCGGTGATCGCGGCCGATGGCGGGCTGGAATGGGGCACGCTGGCCGATGCCGATCCGGCGGCGGAACTGGTGTTTCTGGGCCTGGCGCCCGATGGCCGCGCGTGTTTTGCGGCGGTCGATCCCGCGCTGGTGGGCAGTGTGGCGCCGCCCAATCCGCAGCTGTGGCAGGTGATGAGCCTGCTCGCCCCGGCCGATCTGGCGGTCTATGGCGCGGCCAAGGCGCTGGTGGACTGGCATGCGCGGCACCGCTTTTGCGCGCGCTGTGGCCATGGCACCGAATTGCGCAAGGGCGGGTGGCAGCGCACCTGCACCAATCCTGCGTGCAAGGCCGAACATTTTCCGCGGGTCGATCCGGTCACGATCATGACCGTCGAACATGACGGACGGCTGTTGCTGGGGCGCCAGCCACGCTTCCCCCCGCGCAGTTATTCCGCACTCGCCGGGTTCGTTGAACCGGGCGAAACCGTGGAAGAGGCGGTCGCGCGCGAAATATCCGAGGAAGCCGGCCTGGTGGTGCGCGATGTGCGCTATATCGCCAGCCAGCCCTGGCCGTTTCCATCATCGCTGATGATTGCCTGCCACGCGGTGGCAGACGATGACACAATAACCATCGACAAGACCGAGCTGGACGATGCGCGCTGGTTTACCCGCGATCAGGTGGTCGCGGCGATGCAGCGCCGCGATGATGCCACGTTCAACGCGCCGCCGCCCTTCGCGATCGCGCACCACCTGCTGGTATGGTGGCTGAACCAGTGAGCGCGCCCGCGTCTGCCCATCCCGTCACCATCGACATCTGGTCGGATGTGATGTGCCCGTGGTGCGTGATCGGCGCGCGGCAGCTGGATACCGCGCTGGCCGGGCTGACCGGCGAAGTGGCCGCCACCATTCGCTTTCACCCGTTCGAATTGAACCCCGACATGCCGCCAGAGGGGGAGGAGCAGCGGGCGCACATCATGCGCAAATATGGCCGCAGCGCAGACGAAGCGGCACAGGGCCGGACACGCCTGCACGCGGTCGGGGCACAGGCCGGTTACAGCTTTGATTACACCGGCCCCGGCGATGCGCCCCCGGCGATGATGTGGAACACCCGCGCCGCGCACCGATTGCTGGTCTGGGCGCTGCGCGACCACGGCCCGGCGGTGCAGGTGCGGCTGAAACACGCGCTGTTCGACGCGCATTTTCAGGCCCGCCGCAATGTGTGCGACCTGAATGTGCTGGCGGACATCGCGGTCGCATGCGGTCTGGACCGCGCTGCGGCAACTGCTGCGCTGATCGACCCCGAACTCGACGCGATCGTCGCCGCCGGTGAACAGCAGGCGTGGGACTGGAACATTTCCGGCGTCCCCGCCATGATCATCAACGGCAAATACCTGATCCCCGGCGCGCAGGACCCGGCGACCTATGCCGATGCGCTGCGGCGGGTGGTGGCGCGCGAAACGACGGCGCCGGCGTGATGGCGACGCTTGGCAATAGCCCGGCATTCTGTAATACCGTATCGCAATCATCGGTGCCAGCGCAGCACGCGCCGCGACGATGAAACCGGCATTGGCGCAATCAACCGCAGGCGAACAACGCCGCAAACCCCGCATGACCCATGGAGAGAGACGATGACTGAACTCTATCGCAATCTGATCGACGGTGAACTGGTGGCGACCGCCGCCACGCTGGACGTGCTGAACCCCGCCAACAAGCAGGTCGTGGGCCAGGTGCCCGCGTGCGGCGCGGCCGAACTGGACCGCGCGGTGGCCGCCGCCCGGCGCGCGTTCAAATCCTGGTCGAAAACCCCGGTCGATGACCGGCGCAAGGTGATCCAGGCGATGGCCAGCGTGATCGAGGCGCATTTTGAAGAGCTGTACCGCCTGCTCACCACCGAACAGGGCAAACCGCACGCCCAGGCGCAGTTCGAAATCGGCGCCGCATCGGCCATGATGAACGCGCAATCGACGCTCAGCCTGGAAGAGGTCATCAACGAAGACAGTCCTGAACGCCTCAGCCGCACCCGGCGCGTGCCGGTGGGCGTGGTCGGCGGGATTGTGCCGTGGAACTTCCCCGTGCTGATGGCGGTGCAGAAAATCGCGCCAGCGATCCTGTCGGGCTGCACCATCGTGCTGAAACCGTCGCCGTTCACGCCGCTGACCACGCTGCGCATTGCCGAACTGATCAAGGACATCGCGCCCGCCGGCGTGGTCAACATCATCACCGGCGAAGACAGCCTGGGGCCTCTGATCACCGCGCACCCCGATATCGACAAGATCACCTTTACCGGATCGACCGCCACCGGCAAAAAAATCATGGAAGGCGCCAGCAAGGATCTGAAGCGTATCACGCTGGAACTGGGCGGCAACGACGCATCGATCGTGCTGCCCGATGCCGATGTAAAAACGGTGGCCGAACAGTTGTTCTGGTCCAGCTTTACCAACGCCGGGCAGATCTGCGTGGCGGCCAAGCGCATCTATATCCACGAAGACATCTATGACGAAATGAGCGCGGCCATCGCCGATGTCGCCCGCACGGTCACCGTGGGCGACGGCGCCAACCAGGGCACCGGCGTCGGCCCGATCCAGAACAAGAAACAGTTCGACCGTGTGTGCGAACTGATCGAGGATGCCAAGACCAATGGCTATAAATTCCTGGTGGGCGGCGATGTCGATCCGTCGGGATCGGGCTATTACGTGCCGATCACCATCCTCGACAATCCGCCCGAACACGCGCGCATCGTGGCCGAGGAACAGTTCGGCCCGGTCATGCCGCTGATGAAGTTTTCGACCGACGACGAAGTGATCGCCCGCGCCAACAATTCCGATTACGGCCTGGCCGGCGCAGTGTGGACCAAAGACACCGACCGCGGCGTGGCCATCGCCGAACAGCTGGAAACCGGCACCGTGTGGATCAACGAATTCCTCCACCTGTCCCCCTTCGCACCGTTCGGCGGGCACAAGCAGTCGGGCTTTGGCGCGGAATATGGCGTCGAAGGACTGAAGGAGTTCACCTATTCGCAGGTGATCACAGTGAAGCGCGACGCTTTGGTGTGATGACTGCGGTCTGAAACCCGTGCGGGCACCGGCCGGGCGCATTGCGCGCGGCCGGTGCCCGCTCGACTTCGGCAATTTCCAGCCTTGGACCGCTATATATGGGGAAGGAATGGAGGTCACGCAGTGCACTGCTGTGCACAAGCGTCATGTAGATCGTCTTCATTGTGCCACGGATTTTAGTGGACGTGCGCCATTTTGCAGGATGTGGCGTCAATTGACGCTGGATTTGTCATAATTCAAGAATACTCTCTGCTTGAGACGTAAATCCTCTTTGCTGGCATCGGGCCTCACGAATACCGATCCAGAAGTCGAGTGGTAATCACAGGAGAGCCGTATGTGGACAAGATCAGCATTCTATCTTGCACTATCTGTCTTGTTTTCGTTGGCTGAGACAAGTTATCCAGCACGCGCGCAGTCCCCAAGCTGTACCGACCAATGGCTGGCACAAAGAAGATCTCTTCCGCTTGCGCAGCGATATGAAACCAAGCGTGCCGATGCATTCGGCAAGCAATGCCTTGGCATCACTGCGAAAAAACCTATCAACTGGCCAGCTGTGCGGCAGGACCTCGATCAATTGATCAAATCGGAAGATCCGCTTAACTCCACGATACCGAACGACATTGCTGCCTTCTGCCCACCTTATGGCACGGCGAGCCCCGCGAAACGCGCCGTATTCTGGCGCGAGTTGCTCTATCAGGTCATCAAGCCGGAGGCGGGAAATAACGCCAATGCCTTTATGTGGGAGCAGCCCGTGGACCACAAGGGTCACCCTCTTGATCAGGGAGAATACAGCATTGGCTTGCTCCAGCTGTCGGTCAGCAACAGGCATCCCTATGGCTGTGATATTCCGGACGAAAAGAGCTTGCTTGACCCACACCTCAACCTTGCCTGCGGCGTGAAAATTGCGTCGTACCTGGTTGGTCACGCAGGCATGATTGGCGGAGATGCCGCACATGGTCGGCGCGGCCTCGGCGCCTATTGGGCTACAATCCGGGTGCCTTCGGCCAAACCGGCACGCGATCACGGCAGCGAAACGCGGGCGCCGATCATAAAAGCCGTGCGACAGCTGGCGGTATGCAAAAGCTAATTCGGTAAAGGGCGGTATTGCCTTGTCACGTCTCAAACCAACCCGAGTTTCGCCAGCTCTCCCGCCAGGTTGGCTGGCATCACATCCGCGCTTTCGCCCGCTGCCAGATCGGGCGGGGCGTCGGGTTCTTCCAGGTAGCGCCAGCCCTGGTGGGCGCGGCGGGGGATGGGGTGGACGTCGATCAGGCGGGTGTCGATCACGATGTCGGTGCGGCCGTCGGGGGCGGGGGCAAAGGCGCGGATTTCCGATCGGGCGACCAGCTGGTGTTTCAGGATCCAGTAGACCGATCCGCCGATCATTTCGGCGTGGCGGCGGGGCAGGTTGCGCGTGGTCAGGCGTGCCTCACCCTCGCGCTGGTCAAACCAGCCGTGCACTTCGGCCAGCGATTGCGCGCCATAGGCGACTTTGGTCATGTTGAGCGGCATGCCGCTGATCTAGAATGCGCAGGGCATAAAGGGAAGGTGCCCATCGGCGCAGGTTGTGGGCGGCAGCCTGTCGACAATGGCCATAAACCGCTTATATCGGCGGCAAACCGCAAAAGGATGATTTGCATATGGCCGAAGAAAAACTGGTACTGTCGCTCGATTCGGGTGACGTGGTGATCCGCCTGCGCGATGACAAGGCGCCGGGCCATGTCGCACGGATCAAGGAACTGGCCGGCGAAGGATTTTACGACGGGGTGAAGTTTCACCGCGTGATCCCCGGTTTCATGGCGCAGGGCGGCTGCCCCGATGGCACCGGCATGGGCGGTTCGAAAAAGCCCGACCTGAAGGCTGAATTCAACGATGTGCCGCATGTGCGCGGCGTGTGTTCGATGGCGCGGACGCAGAACCCGAATTCGGCCAACAGCCAGTTCTTCATCTGCTTTGACGATGCACGCTTTCTGGACAAGCAGTACACCGTGTGGGGCGAAGTCGAAAGCGGCATGGAACACATCGACGCGCTGCCCAAGGGCGAACCGCCAGCAAAGCCGGGCGTGATCAACAAGGCGAGCGTCATCGCGGGCTGAGACGCGCTCCCTGCCTGATAAGCCCTCCCCCTGCAGGGGGAGGGTTGGGTGGGGGTGTGCGACGTTGGTAGAGCGCACGTCATTGCGGGCGTGGGACACCCCTCCCCAACCCCTCCCCTGAGGGGAGGGGCTTTAAGTAGGTCGCAAGCGAGCAAGGTTCAGGCCATCCCGCCCATTGTGGCGGGATGGCCTTTTGCCATCAGCCCAGCCGGTCTTCGTCGCAATAGACGTCAAACCGGGTCAGCGTGACCAGGCCGAAATTGGTGACCAGCGCGGCATCGGCGGCGTCGCGCCCGCGGGCCATCAGCACGCGGCCGCGGCGGGGGAAATTGTGGCGGGCGTCAAACACGTACCAGCCGCCATCCAGCCACACTTCGAACCAGGCCGAAAAATCCATGGCGCCGACCACCGCGGGCAGGTCCATATCGCCGATATAGCCGGTGCAATAGCGCGCCGGGATGTTCATGCAGCGGCACAGCGTGATCGCCAGATGCGCATAATCGCGGCACACGCCGACTTGTTCGTGGTAGACATCCCATGCGGTCTTGGTCGGGCGCGCGGTCTGGTAATCGAACCGGATGTGGTTGTGGACATAGCTGACGATGGTCTGCACCAGCCCCCAGCCTGGCGGCACGTGGCCAAACAGGCCCCACGCAGCCTCGGTCAGGCGGTCGGTTTCGCAATAGCGGCTGGCCAGCAAATAGATCATCACATCATCGGGCAATTGCGCCAGCGGCACGGCGCGCGCATCGGGCACCACCGGATCGGGCAGGAACGCATCCTCTATCACAAAGCCGCAGGATATCGTCACGCCGCCGGCCGGCATGGTCAGCCGCGTGCAGACATTGCCGAACCCGTCGACATAATCATACAATGGCAGATCGGGCGTGGTGAAAATGCGCTGCGCGGTGCGCAAGTCCTTGTTGCGCGACGGATGCACGCTCAGACAGGCGAGCATCGGCACCTCCTGGTCGGAGGTAAAGGCGATATCGTAACCGGCACGGATCAGCATGGGGGGCGGCCTTTGTGGAGGGCGGCGCCAGCCGGTGCGGCGCCGTTCACAGGATGGATATGTGCACGCCGCTTGCAAGACACGCGGGACACGATGGCTTTGCACCCCATGCGCGCGGTGACAAGCGCGATGACCCCCCCGGGCCGCGCCCTTGTAACGCAGCGCGGCCGATTCACAAACCATCTGCGTTGCGCTATCGCCCCACCGAGGCCTGCGCGCATTGCCGGTGCCGTGGTGGTGGAGCGGGCGGTGTCGGACGATTGGCCAATTTCGGGGCGTGCGCTAACGCTCGGGATTACCGGGCATCGCGCGGCCAATGCGGCGTTTGCCGCAAACCGAGTGGCGATAGCGCAAGCACTGGGGCAGATCATGGACGTGGCGCAAGCGGCGTGCCCGCCCACCCCGCAATTGGTATCGCCGCTGGCGCAGGGTACCGATATGCTGGCGGCGGAACTGGCGGTGGCGCGGGGCTGGCGGGTGATCGCGCCACTGCCGTTCGGGATTGCCATCAACATCGCGGTGAACATCGATGATCCGGCGCAACGGCTGGCCTGGCTTGTTCGGCAGGCGGTGACGCCCGAAACCGCGTCGCTGGCACACGCAATGCAGGATTTGGCAGCGCAGGCGCATTGCCGGGCGTTCGATCACGACGATGCTTTGGCCGAAACGCTGATGCGCACCGGTGCAAACGCCGGGGCGCTGGACGCGCTGGTGGCCGATCACGCAGCGGCGGCGGCGGCGATCGTGATCGATGCCAGCGCTGCGGTTGTCGCGGTTTGGGACGGGGTCAGCCCGGGCGGGCGTGGCGGCACCCGGCACACGATGGTGCAGGCGTTGGAACGGGGGCGCCCGGTGCTTTGGATCGATGCGCGCGCGCCGAAAACCGGGGCATGGTTGACCGCGCCGGATGATCTGACGCAGGTGGGCGATGGTGACGGTGTGATCGATTGGGCCGGGTTCGCTGCATGGTGTGGCACCCACGGCAGCGTATGATGGAGGCATGATGTCCGATTTTCCGGTGACCGAGCGCAGCCGCATCCGGCGCGTGCATGAACGCGGCAGCCATGCGGCGGCGGACGTGCACGCCGTGCTCGATGCCGCGCCGCTGTGCCATGTCGGCTATGTCATTGATGGGGAACCGTATGTGACGCCCACCATTCACTGGCGCGACGGCAACCGCGTCTATTGGCACGGGTCTGCCGCCAGCCGTTTTCTGCGCCAGGTGGTGGGCCAGCGGGTGTGCCTGACCGTCAGCCTGATGGATGGCTATGTCATGGCGCGGTCGGCGTTCAACCATTCGGTCAATTACCGGTCGGCGATGGTGTTTGGCCGTGCGCAGATCATCACCAACCCCGATGATATCGCCGCCGCGTTGCGCCACCTGGTGGATGATTTGTTCCCCGGTCGCTGGCAGACTTTGCGCACGATGTCGGCGCAGGAATTGAAGGCCACCAGCGTGCTGTGGATGGATATCGACGAAGCCAGCGTAAAGCATCGCGCCGCGCCGCCGGGCGATGCCGATGAAGCCGATTTTCCGGTCTGGGCCGGCGTTTTGCCAATGACCACCAAAATGGGCGCGGCGGAACCGGCACCCGGCCCGCACCACGATCTGCCGCTGCCCGAAGAGCTGTCGCGGCTGATCGGATCGGGGCGCCTGCGGTGATTTGGGGTGGATCTTCCCCCATCTCGATCAGGCTGACGGATTCCCACATCCCTCAATCTGATATATTTTTCTATTATATCATATACATCCGATCATCCTGAGCCTGTCGAAGGATGCGCGCAAATGCCAGCCCAACACTCCGGCAGCATTCCCTTGGACAACCGTCCCACGCATCCTTCGACAGGCTCAGGATGAGCGGAGTTGTTGTATAATCAATGGTTTAGCGGGAATTTGTTGGGTCTTACAAACCCGCCTTGATCATCCAGTCGTGGAACAGGCGCACCGGGCGCGATTGCAGCGCACGCGGGCGGCAGACGAACCAATAGCTGTAGGGGCTGTCGACCTCGATATCGTAGATCCGCGCCAGCCGGGAATCGTGGCTGCGGGTGAAATGGTCGTCGTGCATGATCGCCACGCCCAGGCCCTGTGCCGCCGCCTCAAGAATAAGCTGGCCCGAATCGAAATGGTCGACCGCCGCCGGTTCCAGGCTTTCCAGATGCAACGTGCGCTTCCACGCCTCGAAACTGGCGGGCAGATCGTTGTGGATCAGAAAGGTCTGCTTCGACAGCTTTTCGATATCGGGCCGGTCGCCCAGTTGCGCGGCCAGTTCGCGGTTGGCGATGGCATAGACGCGGTTGTGATCCAGCCGCACCGAATGGAGTGAGGCATCGGGCCCTTCGGACAGCACGATCGCGGCATCGATGGTATCGCCCAGCTTGGTTTCCGCCGCATGGCCGCTGTCGATGTCGATATGCAGCAGCGGGTGCAGCCGGCGCAATTCAGTCAGCCGCGGAAACAGGCGCTGGCTGCCGAACAAGGGCAATACCCCCAGCCGCAGCCGCATGATCTTGCCCGTGTCGATCAGCCGATCGATGCGGTCGGCCATTTCGTCGATCAGCGGCGCCACCGCATCGTACAGCACCTGGCCCTCGTCGGTCAGTTTCAGCGCCTGGTGTTTGCGTTCAAACAGCGGTTTGCCGACAAATTCCTCCAGCGCGCCCAGCCGCCGCGACAGCGCAGAGGGGCTGAGCGCGAGTTCGGCCGCCGCCGTCTTGGCCGACCCTGCGCGCACCACGCGGATAAACGCTTCGAGCGAGCGCAGCGGGGGTAACCGGCGAATCATCGCGCGCCCCGTTCATCAATCGCCCGGTCGCTGCCGGTCGCCGTGGTCATTGTCCGTCCTTCATTCACCAACGTCATTCGTGATCGTGGCCCGCCGCCACCGGTGCGTGCAGCCGCACCTTCGTCAACCGGCGTTCATCGCCCTCGGTCACTTCGATCCGCCAGCCGCTGTCGTGGTCGAGCACGCGGCCGACCGGCGGCACTTCGCCCGCCAGCACCACTGCCAATCCGCCGATCGTATCAACGTCCTCATCGACGATGGCAAGCCGGGGGTCCACCCTTTTGCCGATATCGTCGAGTTCGGCGCGGGCATCCGCCTCCCACAGGCCGGGTTCGACGCGGTGCAGCATGTCGACCGGCGCATCGTCATGTTCGTCCTCGATCTCGCCGACGATTTCCTCGACCAGGTCTTCAAACGTGATGATGCCGTCGGTGCCCGAATATTCGTCGATGACGATCGCCAGGTGAGTGCGGCTGGTGCGCATGTCGCCCAGCACATCCAGCGCGCCGCGCGCCTGCGGCACAAACAGCGGCTGGCGCATCAGGTGCGACCAGTCATCGGGCGCGGGCGCGCCCTCCAATGCCATTTTGGCGACGATCGGGAACAGGTCCTTCACATGGACCATGCCCACCACTTCATCCAGCGATTCGCCAAAGACCGGCAGGCGGCTGTGGCCATGATCGGCAAACGCCGCGACCAGTTCGGCAAAGCTGGCGCCCGCCGGCACCGCGACGATTTCGCCGCGCGGGATGGCCACGTCATCGGCATCGTGTTCGCTGAAATGCAGCAGATTGCGCAGCATCTGGCGTTCCAGCGGCACCAGATCGCCCTGACGGTCGGTGATGCCGCCGCCGTCGCCTTCGTGTTCCGTGATCGCTTCTTCGATCTGGGCGCGCAAAGACTGGTCGTGGTCCGACCCGCGAAACAGGGCCTTCACCATGCGCCATAGCGCGTGACTACTGTCGCTTTCGCCCGAACGGTTGTCACCGCCGGACCCATTGCCCTCGGGCACGTGCATAGTCTCCTTCGTCACGGGGGTCAGGCCCGGCGCAATCGCCGACCCTGATGCGCCCCGTCACGCATATGGGTCGGGCAGGCCCAAAAGTGCAAGCGCCTTCCGCTCCAGCGCTTCCATTTCGCCAGCCTCGGTGTCGCCGGTTTCGTGGTCGTACCCGGCCAGGTGCAGCAAACCGTGCACGATCAGGTGGCTGGTATGGGCGGCAACGGCAATATGCTTGTCGGCAGCTTCGCGCGCGCAGACGCCATGCGCCAGGATCACGTCGCCCAGCATCGCCGGGGCATCGACCGACCCTGCGCGCAGCACTTCATCGCGCGCAAGCATCGGGAAAGACAGCACATTGGTCGGCTTGTCCTTGGCACGCCACTGGCGGTTGAGCGCGTGGACTTCGTCATCATCGGCCAGCACCAGGCTGACCAGCATGTGTGCATGCGCGATTTCGGGCGCGACCGCGGCGGCGGCAGCGGCGGCGGCAGCGGCCAGCGCCTCCCAATCGGTGGCATCACCCCACACCGGATCGATATCGATATCGATATCGGGCGCCGCGCCCGCATCGGTCATTACGGCACGTCCTGGGCGTCTTTGCCTTCGTAGGCTTCGACAATGCGGCCAACGATCGGGTGGCGCACGACATCGGCCACCCCAAACCGCACGGTGCCGATGCCATCCACGCCTTCGAGTCTGCGCACCGCATCGGCCAGACCGCTGGCGGCGACCCCGCCGGGCAGATCGACCTGGCGCGGGTCTCCGCACACCACCATGCGGCTGTTCTGGCCAAACCGGGTGAGGAACATCTTCATCTGCGCGGGCGTGGTATTCTGCGCCTCGTCCAGGATGATGAACGCATCGGCCAAAGTACGCCCGCGCATGAACGCAATCGGCGCCACCTCGATCTCGCCCGATGTCATGCGGCGTTCGACCTGTTCGGGCGGCATGCAATCATACAGCGCATCGTAGAGCGGGCGCAGATAGGGATCGACCTTTTCCTTCATGTCGCCGGGCAGAAACCCCAGCCGCTCACCCGCCTCGACCGCCGGGCGCGACAGGATCAAACGTTGCACCGATCCGCTCATCAACTGCGCCACGGCTTGTGCCACCGCCAGATAGGTCTTGCCGGTACCGGCCGGGCCCAGTGCAAAGATCACGTCATCGCGCACCAGCGCGCGCATATAGTCGATCTGGGTCTTTGACCGCGGCGCGATGGTCTTGCGCCGGGTGCGGATCAGGATCGGCGGGTTTTCCATCGGCGCGCCGGTGATGATCCCTTCCAGTGTCGGTTCGTTCGACATCGCGATCAGCGCGTCGATGGCGCCGGCATCGATGTCGTGCCCGGATTGCAACCGCTGGTGCATGCCGCGCAGAACATCGCGCGCGCGGGCCACTGTGTCTTCGGGCCCTTCGACCACGGCGCGGTTGCCGCGTGCGGAAATATACACGCCCAGCCGGTTTTCGATCTGCACCAGATTGGTATCAAACTGGCCAAACAGCGCGCCCAGCACAGTCTGTTCGTCAAATTCGATTTCGATGCGGGCGCGCCGGTTGCCTTCGTTGCGGTGCAGGCCCTCGTGGGTGGCGCCATAATGGCCGGCGGGCTCAACAAACGAATCGCTGTCGCCACGCTGTCCGCCGCGGGAACCACGATGCGCCTCTGTCGTGGCGCGGGGAATTTTACGAGCCATGCGTCTCCCTTGCTTGCATCGCCCTAGATTATCCCCCGGTGTGTCAGGCGCAAGACAGCGTGCACGAATTGTGGTGGATGATGATGGTTTTGCACCAGCCGTGGGCGCACTCACTCGTCATTCCCGACCGGGATCGGGAATCCAGCGAGCATCAGACGCGTTAGCGTCTTTGCCGGTAGGCAATCTGCCTAGCGGCAGGAATGCTAACGCATTCAATGTTCGCTGGATTCCCGATCCCGTCGGGAATGACGAGTTCCTTTGATCACCCGCTGAGGTGCGTAGTGTTTCCCAATTTCAGCCGACGCGTTGCCCGGCGATCGAATTGGGACCGGCGCTGATCAGGTCAACCTCGACCAGATCGCCGATCGCGGCCTCGTCGCTGAAATGCACCGATTGCAGCCAGGGCGATTTGCCCAGCCATTGCCCGGGCTGCCGCCCGCGCCGTTCGACCAGCACCTGGCACCGCCGGCCGATTGACGCCTGGTTGAATGCCAGCTGATCGCGGTTGATGCGGTCTTGCACTTGCGCCAGTCGGTCTTCCATCACGGTGGCCGGCACATGCCCGTCCATCAGCGCCGCTGGCGTGCCCGGCCGCGCCGAATATTTGAAACTGTACGCCTGCGCATAGCCAACCGCGTCGATGATCGCCAGCGTATCGGCAAATTCGGCCTCGGTCTCACCCGGAAAGCCGACGATGAAATCGCCCGACAGTGCGATATCGGGGCGCGCAGCGCGCACCCGGTCGATCAGTTTCAGATAGCCATCGGCGCTGTGGCTGCGGTTCATCGCCTTCAGCACGCGGTCGCTGCCCGATTGGACCGGCAGATGCAGAAACGGCATCAGTTTGGGATTGTCGGCATGCGCGGCGATCAGCGCGTCATCCATGTCGGCGGGGTGGCTGGTAGTGTAACGGATGCGCGCCAGATCGGGGATCGTGGCCAGCGCCTCGGCCAGGCCGGCCAGGCCGATGGCGCGACCGGTCGTCGCTTCGCCCGTCCACGCGTTGACATTCTGGCCCAGCAGCGTGATTTCGCGCGCGCCGCCATCGACCAGCGCGCGCGCCTCTTCGATCAGATCGACAAACGCCCGCGAAATTTCCGCGCCGCGCGTATAGGGCACCACGCAATAGGTGCAGAATTTGTCGCAGCCTTCCTGGATGGTCAGGAACGCGGTCGGACCCGATTTGCGCCGTTGCGGCAGCGCGGCGAATTTGGCCTCGGCCGGCATGTCGGTGGCGGTTTCGCGGCTGCCTTTGGTGGCGGCGGCGACCATTTCGGGCAAGCGGTGATAGGCCTGCGGGCCGACCACCACGCGCACCGATGGCGCGCGCGCCATGATTTCCGCGCCTTCGGCCTGGGCCACGCACCCCGCCACCGCGATCAGCGGCACGGTGCCATCATCACGCCGCAACCGGCCGATATCCGAATAGACCTTTTCAGTGGCCTTTTCCCGGATGTGGCAGGTGTTGAGCACGACCAGATCGGCGGTTTCGCGGGCATCGACCGCGGTCATGCCCTCTGCCGTCAGCAGTTCTGCCATGCGTTCGCCGTCATAGACGTTCATCTGGCAGCCAAAGCTTTTGACGTGAAAGGTGCGAGGGGGTGTCTGGGCGGGCATAAGCCGCTGCCCTTACGCCAGAATGGTCAATTGCGAAAGGGGATCAGGCCGCCTGTTTGGGGGGGACATAGCCGATCTGGCCAACCGCATGCGCAAACGGCCGCACCGGTTCACCCAGCCGCGCCTCCAGCGCGGGCAGGATGCGCGCACGCGCCTCGGCCGAGATCGCCTTGCGCCCGCCGAAATCGCGTGGATCGAAGGGTTCCAGGAAAAACACCTCCAGCTTGAAAGACCCGCGCCGGGCCAGCACGCGTTTGGCATTGTCGACGCCGGCCTCGGTGCCGATCCAGCCGATCCATTCGCCGATGTCACCGCCGTAATGCAGCACCACCGGTTGCACCAGCACGCCCGGCGGCGGCGGTTCCAGCACGCGCAGCATGGCGGTTTTGAACGGCAACAGCGATTTGCCATCGGTGGTGGTGCCTTCGGGGAACACCGTCACCGACCAGTTGTCGGCCAGCGCTTCACGCAGGCGGTTGATCTGGTCGGCCACGCCCAGCCGGTCTTCGCGCGAAACGAACACGGTGCGGTTGATCCGCGCCAGCCAGCCGACCAGCGGCGCGGTTGCCAGTTCCGCCTTGGCCACAAAGGCCGTACCGCTGGCCCCGCCGAGCGCCAGAATATCTATCCACGACAGATGGTTGGCAATATAAAACACATCGCGTTTGAGCGGCACGCCATGAATGCGCAATCGCGCGCCACACAGCCGGCAGGCAATCCGCAAAAAGATTTTTGGGAACGGTGACCCGTAATGAATCGCGCGATAGGCATAGTGCAGCGGCACAATGATCAGCAGCGTCAGCCCCAGCCCCAGCCCGCGCAACGCGATCCGCAGCCACCCCATCCATGTAATCGGCTCACCGCGTTCCGGCCCGACCTTGCGGCGGCGCAGTTTAAGCCTCTCGGCCAAGCTTGACACCATACAGCTCCATCCGATGGTCGACCAGCCGATACCCCAGTTTCTCGGCGATCTGCCGTTGCAACGCTTCGAGCTCCGGGTCAACGAATTCGATGACTTTGCCGCTTTCCACATCGATCAGATGATCGTGATGCGCCTCTGGCGTGGCTTCATAGCGGGCGCGGCCATCGCCGAAATCATGGCGGTCCAGGATGCCCGCTTCTTCGAACAGGCGGACCGTGCGGTACACCGTGGCAATAGAGATGCGCGGGTCGCGCAGCACGGCGCGTTCGTGCAGTTTTTCGACGTCGGGGTGGTCATCGCTGTCGGACAGCACGCGCGCGATCACCCGCCGCTGTTCGGTAATGCGCAAACCGCGTTCGGCACACAGGGCTTCGATGTCGATGGGCTGGTGCACGATGGATCCGCAAATGGCGCTGTGGTCGCGCATGATACGGCGTCAGCCACAGACTGCAACAGGTACGGATCGTTTTGCAGGGTGTTATATGCAGGGTGTTATATTTGGCTGCACTGGCGGGTGGTCAGGCCGCCCACCATAACGCAAACGGCCGCATGACCCGGTGCCCATCAGTCCATGCCCGGACCAATGGTGGTGGATCATGCGGCCGGTTCAGGCCAGCATGGCTGGCGCGGGTTCAGCTCGCGGCTTTGGCGCGGCCACGCTTGGGCGCAGGCTTGCGGCCCAGGCCGATTTTCTTGGCGAGTTCACGACGCTTTTCGGCATAGGCCGGGGCAACCATCGGATAGTCAGCCGGCAGATTCCAGCGGGCCCGATACTGGTCCGGCGTCAGGTTATAGCGTGTCATCAGATGCCGTTTCAGCATCTTCAGCTTTTTGCCATCTTCCAGACAGACGATGTGGTCGTTCTTGACCGAAGAACGGATCGATACCGCCGGTTCTGGCAGCGGTTCGGCCTGCGGTTCCGCCGGCTTCAGGCCGGCCAGCGCGCCGTACACGTTGCTGATCAGCGTGGCCAGGTCGCCCACGGCGACGCTGTTGTTGCTGACATGGGCAGCGACGATATCGGAGGTGAGGGTGATCAGCGTTTCACGCAGATCGTTTTCAGTTTCAGTCATTGCGAACCGACTTTCTTGCTGTTGGTGCTACAGTCTTTGGTCTTGGCCAGATTGTTTGAATTGCTGGCTTTTTGGGCCGATCAGGCAGATCGACTCTGCTGTGCGGTGGGCGTCATATAAGGCGGATATTGCCAGACACAATGCTTGTGTCCATTGGCAACGATCAATTTCACAAAAATTTCATAATTCGGCTACGGCGTCAAGGATTCACGCCAAGACCAATTCCTGCGTTATCGCGTCGATCCGATCGCCGTTCAATGCGCAGTAATACCGAGGCCGTATTCCAATTGGCCGAAATCCATGCGCGCAGTACAATTTCCCGGCAGGATTGTTGTGGCGCATTTCCAGAAACAGCCGTTTCTTGCCACGTTGGCGCGCGGATTCAATAAAATGAACCAAAAGCGCCTGACCCAGCCCGCGTCTGCGCCATTGCGGGGCAATCGCGAACAACAGCAGCTCTTCTTCATCAAACACACCACGCGACAATGCAAACCCGGCGGCGGGGTCGCTGCCGGTCGGCCGGGTGGAGCCATCGGGCGCGATCAGCGCATAATGCGTGCCCGTCAGCACCAGTGTGTCGCTGACCTGGCGGCGGTTCCACGCTTCGCCGTATTCGGGCGAAAATGCGCATTCCATGACCGCCATGATCCGGTCGACGTCGTCTGTCGGGGGGGCCGCCACCGCTGTGCGTCAGGCGGCCCGGGGCGCGCCAGGCCCTGTTTTCGCGCGCCCCGTTTTTGCCACTGGCGCGCGCGCAACCGCCACTTTTGCATCGGGCGCACGGCCATAGACCGGGCTGATATCGTCGCACCACGCTGCGCGGTCCAGCCGCGCAAACGCCCGCGCATCGGGCCGGATGTCCAGCGCCTGCGCCCCGGTATGCGCGGCAACCGCATGCGCCTGGCTGCCGGCGACACAGGCCGCCGCGCTGCGCGCCAGCACCGCCGGTGGCGACAGCGATGCCAGCGCCGCGATGGCCGCGCCGGTGGCCGCAAAGGGCTGGAAAAACCATTCGCCGTGGCCACCCGACATCACCACGTCGATGGCCTGGCCGGGTTGCGCGGCGTGCGCCATCGCGGCCACCAGATCCAGGCAACCGTACCCGCCGACCGGCACGCCCCAGGCCAGCCCAAGCGCGCGTGCCGCCGCCAGCCCGACGCGGATACCGGTAAAGCTGCCCGGGCCCAGATTGACCATGATCCGGTCGGCGCGGCCGGACGCGGGCAATCCGGCGATCATCGGCACCAGACGTTCGGCGTGGCCCCGGCCCAGTTCGGCCCATTCGCCGGCCACCAGCATGGTATCGGCAGCGCCATCGTCAAACAGCGCGACCGAACAAGCCTCGGTCGCGCTGTCGATCACCAGGATGCGCGTCACCGGTCAGTCCGTCAGACGATGCGGTTGAACACGGCGAAGTCGGGGCGCGGGCTGCGGCCGAAAATCGTCGCCGGGTCGCCATAGCCCAGTGTCGAAATGAAGTTGGTGCGCACGCGCGGGGTCTCGGCAAAAAACGCCGCATCGACCGCGGCGGGGTTGAACCCCGACATCGGCCCGGTATCGAGCCCGATCATGCGCGCGGCGATCAGAAAATAGGCGCCCTGCAACGTCGAATTGCGAAAGGCCGAGGATTCGCGCAGGGCATCGTTGCCGTCGAACCAGCTTTTGGCGTCGGCATGCGGAAACAGCCACGGCAGCTGTTCATGGAAATCAAGGTCCATGCCGATGATCACGCTGACCGGCGCGGCCAGAATTTTTTCCGCGTTGGTGCCGCTGGTCGACGCGGCCAGTTGCTCCTTTGCGTGTGCGCTGGTGCACCACACCAGCCGCGCGGGCATCTGGTTGGCCGATGTCGGCCCCATTTTCATCAGGTCCCAGATCCGGGTCAACTGTTCTTCGCTGACCGGCCGGTCGAGATAGCCGTTATAGCTGCGCGCGGTGCGAAACACCTGATCGAGCGCGGCATCGGGCAAAGCTTCGGCGGATACGTCTGTCATGGTGTCGGCATTCCGGGATAAACGCCCCCGACCGGGCGGGGGCAGGATGCTGGGTTGGCGTCGCTGATCGGCGCGGGTTACGCGGCGCGCACTTCGTTCACTTCGGGCACGTAATGCTTCAACAGCGATTCGATGCCCTGTTTGAGCGTGGCGGTCGATGACGGGCAACCGGCGCAGGCGCCCTGCATGCGCAGATAAACCACGCCATCGCGAAAACCGTGATAGGTGATGTCACCGCCGTCGTTGGCAACCGCCGGCCGCACGCGGGTTTCGATCAGATCCTTGATCTGGTCGATGATATCGGCATCGGCCGGATCATCGCCAAGGTCGCCGGCATCATCGGCCGGGACCGCGAAATCGGCAACGCCGGCCGCGAACAGCGGCGTCTGTGTGACGAAATGGTCCAGCATCACCGCCAGCACTTGCGGTTTGGTATCGCTCCACGCCGATCCCGACGCGATGGTGACCGACACGAATTCGCGCCCGAACAGCACCCCGGTAACATCGCCCAGCGAAAACAGCGCCTCTGCCAGGGGCGAAGCGACGGCCTCCTCCGCCGAGGTGAATTCGCGCGTGCCGGTGGTCATGACCACTTCGCCAGGCATGAATTTCAGGGTGGCCGGGTTGGGCGTGGTTTCGGTTTCTATGAACATCTGTTGCTTTTGGGATGAGGCGGCACGGGGGTCAAGGGGCACAGCAGTCCCGAGCTGGCGAAAGTTGCGCGTTTTGGGGCGAAGGTTGCGCACGCGGTGGCGATTTTGTGGGCCGCCTGCATGAATCCATGCTGGCGCTTGTGCATGCGCAACTCTATTCGGCAGCGCCATGATCACCATCCGCCATCGATTCGCCCCTGCTGTTGCCACCCTGCTGCTGTGCGCAGCCGCCCCTGCGCTGGCCGCAGCGCCCGGGCGCGGGGCGGCAAAGCCGGTTGCGGCACCGGTGAAGCCGGCAATGCCGGCGCCAGCCGCGGCGGCCAATCCGGCGATCATCACGCTGCCGTTGCAGCCGGTGGTCGCGGCCGATCTGCGCACCTGTTCGGCAAAGACTGCGTCGGGGCTGGGGACCGAGGCCCTGCGCACCGGTACCGGGCCCATGCCGGGCAAGGGTGATTTCGTGCTGATCAGCTATATCGGCTATCTGGCGGCCAATGGCCGGGTGTTCGACCAGAACCGCAGCACCCCGCTCAACCTTTCGGCAGTAATCCCGGGCTTTGCCGAAGGTCTGCAGTTGATGCCGCGCGGCAGCGTGTGGCGGCTGTGCCTGCCGGCGGCGCTTGGCTATGGCCCGGCGGGCGCGGGCGACCAGGTACCGGCCAATGCCGACCTGGTGTTTCAGATCGAACTGATCGATTCCAAATCGGCGGCAGAGGTCGATGCGCTTCGCAAGGCACGCGCCGAAAGCGAATCTGGCGCCGCGCCTGCACCGACACCGCCGCCACCGCCCGCGCACTGATCGTCACCGGTTGCGGCGCCCGGCGTTCGGGCAATGCCCCCGTTGCCGGCGCGGCTATTCACTGGCCCTTCATTTTTCTGCGGGCTATAGCTTGACGCATGATGTCTTCGCGTCGGCGCTTTGCGCGCTTCGGTCTTGTTGTCTCCCTGGTTATCGGCACCGCTTTGCCCCTTGGGGCGGGGGCGTGGGCGGCGCCCGCGGCACCCGCGGCACCAGTGCCGTGGTTGTATGTCGGGTCCGATGTCCCGCACGACGCGCAGTGGACTTTCGGCATTCTGCCCAACGGGTTGCGCTATGCCGTGCGGCACAACGGGGTGCCGCCGGGGCAAGTGTCGATCCGCATCGTCGCCGACGTCGGATCATTGTATGAAACCGATGCGCAGCGCGGCTATGCCCACCTGATCGAACATCTGTCGTTCCGCGATTCCAAGTACCTGAAGGCGGGCGAGGCAATCCCGACCTGGCAGAAACTGGGCGCGACATTCGGCAGCGACACCAATGCCGAAACCAGCCCGACCCAGACCGCGTACAAACTCGATCTGCCCGGCGCGACCCCGGCCACGCTGGATGAAACGTTCCGGCTGTTGTCGGGGATGATTTCGGCGCCGATCTTCACCCCGGTGGGGGTCGCCACCGAGGTCCCGATCGTGCTGGCGGAAATGCGCGAACGGCGCGGGCCAGAGGCGCGCGTGATCGAAGCGACACGTGCCGCGTTCTTTGCCGGGCAGCCGCTGGCCAGCCGCTCACCGATCGGCACCGTGCCCACGCTGGAGGCCGCGACTGCCGCCAGCGTCAAGGCGTTTCACGACAAATGGTACCGCCCCGACAATACCGTGATCGTGGTGGTGGGTGATGCCGATGCGGCCACGCTGGTGACCGAAATCACCAAGTGGTTCGGCGATTGGCAGGGCGCCGGGCCAAAGCCGGCGCAGCCCGATTTTGGCACGCCCCAGGCGCCACATGAGTGCCAATCCCCGCATTGCGACACGCTCCCGGTTGGTGAAACCGCGGTGATCGTCGAGCCCGATCTGCCACGCGTGTTCAACGCGGCGATTCTGCGCCCCTGGCACAAGATCAACGATACGATCGTCTATAACCAGGGCAACATCACCGACCGGCTGGCGCTGGCGCTGATCAACCGCCGGCTGGAGGCGCGCGCGCGCGGTGCGGCCAGCTATCTGGCGGCGTCGGTCGATCAGAACCGCATCAGCCGTTCGGCCGATGCCACGCTGATCACCGTCACCCCGCTGGGCGATGACTGGAAAACCGCGGTGCGCGATGTGCGCGAGGTGATCGTGGATGCGCTGACCACCCCGCCCAGCAAGGCCGATATCGCCCGCGAAGTGGCCGAATTCGATGTCAGCTATAAAGTGCCGGTGGAAACGCAGGAAACCCAGGCCGGATCGAAACTGGCCGACGATATTGTCCAGGCCGTCGATATCCGCGAAACCGTCGCCAATCCCGATACGGTTTACAAGATTTTCAAACAGACCGTGCCGCTGTTCACCCCGCAGGCGGTGCTGGCGCATACCCGCGCGCTGTTTTGGGGCACGGTCGAACGCGCGGTGCTGATCGCACCGCGGGCCAGCGACGGCACCCCGGCCGATGTGCGCGCGGCGCTGCAGGCACCGGTCAATGCCGCGTCAGGCAGCCGGCTGGCCGCCAATTCGGTCAAATTTGCCGATCTGCCGGTGATCGGCACCCCGGGCACAGTGGTCAGTGCGACGCCCACCGGGCTGCTCGGGATCGAACGGATCACGCTGTCCAACGGTGTAAAGGTGCTGTTGTGGGCCAACGATGCCGAACCGGGCCGCATTATTGCACGCGTGCGGTTTGGCGGAGGCTATGCCGCGATCGACCCAAAGGACGCGGTCTATGCCCCGCTGGCAGAAGCGGCGCTGATGGATTCAGGCTTTGCCAGATATGGCCGTGAAGACCTGGACCGGCTGGCCACCGGGCGCAAGCTGAGCCTGGATTTCGATATCGGTGACAAGGTGTTCGGGTTTTATGCCGACACCCGCCCGGCCGACATGGCCGACCAGCTCTATCTGTTTGCGGCCAAACTGGCGATGCCGCGTTGGGATGACCATCCGGTGATCCGCGCGCTGGCGGCGGCGCGGCTGGGGTATGAAAGCACCAACGGGTCGCCGATGCGCGTGTTGCAGCGCGATCTGCCGTGGCTGGTGCGTGATGGTGACCCCCGCTTTGCCCAGCCCAATCCGGCCGAACTGGCCAAGGCCACGCCCGCCGGTTTCCGCCGGGTGTGGGAACCACTGTTGCAACAGGGCCCGGTCGAAGTGGACCTGTTCGGTGATTTCAAACGTGAAGACGCGATTGCCGCGCTGGAACGCAGCTTTGGCGCATTGCCGCCACGCACGGCGCTGCCGGGCGGCATGCTGGCGCCACATTTGCCCGCGCACAATGCCGTGCCGCTGGAACTGACCCATCGCGGCGATCCCGATGCGGCGGCGGCGGTGGTGGCCTGGCCGACCGGCGGCGGGCGGGCCAGCTTGCGCGAATCGCGTCAGCTGGAACTGTTGGCGCAAGTGTTCCAGAACCGGCTGTTTGACGTGATGCGCGAACACATCGGCGCGAGTTATGCGCCGCAGGTCAGCTCGGCCTGGCCGCTCGATCTGCCATCGGGGGGCTATTTCGCCGCCACCACGCAATTGCGCCCGGGCGACCTGCCGGCGTTTTTTGCCGCGGCGGAAAAGATTGCCGCCGACCTGGTCGCCGCGCCGCCCAGCGCGGACGAGATCACGCGCGTGACCGAACCGATGAAACAGTGGATCACCCGGCTGTCCACCGGCAACGGGTTTTACCTCGATCAGTTGCAGGGCGCCGCGTCGGAACCGCGCAAGCTGGATGATCTGCGCAGCATCCTGATCGATTCGGCATCGACCACGCCCGCCGCAATGCAGGATCTGGCGCGGCGTTACCTGACCCCGGGCACCACGTGGAAGCTGCAGGTCGTGCCTGAAAAGCGCTGATTTTTTGGCGCAACCCGGGCGATAGACCGGGTTGTTTGCAACCGTCCTTTGCATTTGCGCGTGGCCATGCCTATTTCGCGCCCACAGGCGGCGTTCGCTTCGTGGTCCGGCAGCACGTGCCGCGATCGGTGTTTTCGCGTGATGGCGGGGCAAATTGCCATGGTCATTGCGCCTGAGGGACGGGTACAGTGGCAAGCAACTGGAATGCGCACAGCTGGCGCGGGCACGAAGCACGGCATCTGCCGGTTTATCCGCATGCGGACAAATTGCAGGCGGTCGAAACCACGCTGACCAGCTTTCCCCCGCTGGTGTTTGCCGGCGAAGCGCGCGCGCTGAAGGCTGATCTGGCCGAAGCAGCAGCGGGACGCGCTTTTCTGCTCCAGGGCGGGGATTGCGCGGAAAGCTTTGCCGAATTCCATCCCAACAACATCCGCGACACGTTTCGCGTGCTGCTGCAGATGGCGGTGATCCTGACCTTTGCCAGCAAACAGCCGGTGATCAAGGTCGGGCGCATGGCCGGGCAATTTGCCAAGCCGCGGTCATCGCCGATGGAACGGCAGGGCGATGTGGAATTGCCCAGCTACCTTGGCGACAACATCAACGGCATGGATTTCACGCCCGAATCGCGCATTCCCGATCCGGACCGAATGTTGCGCGCCTATAGCCAGGCGGCGGCGACGCTGAACCTGCTGCGGGCGTTTGCGACCGGCGGCTATGCCAATCTGCGCCAGGTCCACCAGTGGACGCTGGACCATATCGGCAAAAGCCCGTGGGCGGCCAAATTCGGCGAAATGGCCGACCGCATCGGCGAAGCGCTGGATTTCATGCAGGCCTGCGGGGTCAATCCCGCGACCGTACCGCAGCTGCAGGGCACCAGTTTCTACACCAGCCACGAAGCGCTGCTGTTGCAGTATGAAGAGGCGATGACGCGGCAGGATTCGCTGACCGGCAAGTGGTACGATACCAGCGCGCATATGCTGTGGATCGGCGATCGCACGCGGTTTGAAGGGTCTGCGCATGTCGAATTCCTGCGCGGGGTGGACAATCCGATCGGGGTCAAATGCGGCCCCAGCCTGGCGCCCGATGTCCTGCTGAAACTGCTCGATACGCTGAATCCGGGCCGTGAAGCCGGGCGCATCACGCTGATCAGCCGGTACGGCTATGACAAGGTGGAGGCCGGGCTGCCCGCGCTGGTGCGCGCGGTCACGCGCGAAGGCCATCCGGTGCTGTGGTCGTGCGACCCGATGCACGGCAACGTGATCAAGGCCGACAACGGGTACAAGACGCGGCCGTTCGAACGCATCCTGAAAGAGGTCGAAGGATTTTTCGCGGTGCACCGCGCCGAAGGCACCCATGCCGGCGGCATCCATATCGAAATGACCGGGCGCGATGTGACCGAATGCACCGGTGGCGCGGTGGCGATCAGCGAGGCGGGCCTGGCCGATCGTTATCACACGCATTGCGATCCCCGGCTGAACGCCGCGCAATCGCTGGAACTGGCGTTCCTGCTGGCCGAGGCGATCAATCTGGAACGCGCCGGGCAAAAGGCCCAAGCGGCCTGATATCGGCCTGACACGATAACGGGCGCGGCAGTTTGCCGCCGCGCCCGTCAAATCGTTTGCTTTGCCGGATCAAAAGCTGAGGCGTAGCGCCCCGCTGATGGTGCGACCGTTCAGCACCTGCGCGTTGACCACGCCGATGGCGGGAATGGCGGCCGATCCGACCGACACCACCGCCAGCTTGTCGAACAGGTTGTAGACATTCAGCCGCAGCGACACGCGTTTGGCCGGGCGCAGTTCGACAAACGGGTTGACGATGACATAGCCCGATTGTTTCAGCACATCGTTGTCCTGCGCATAGCTGCTGGAAACGCCGATCACGTTGGCGCCGACCGACAACAGCTTGTTTTCAAACTGCGGTGTGGCGGTAAAGAACAGTTTGGGTTCGTGGCGCGGTGTCAGGCCGTTGAAAGCGACGCTGTGCGCATCACTGTCGATCTTTGCCGCGGTATAAGTCGCGCCCAGGCGCAAACTAAACGCCCCGCGCTGCGCCAGCGTTTCCAGTTCCACGCCCTTGGCGCTGTATTTGCGGTCGATCGGGATGACCACGGTCGCGCCGGTCGCATCGGCGCCGATCTGCGAATTCTTGTCAGTGGTCGATGCCCAGAACCCGGTGACGAACACGGTCAGACCGTTGACGCGGTATTTTACCCCGGCCTCGGCCTGTTTGATCGTGCCGAACGCCGATGACGGGTCGTTCAGCGCGCCCGTGGCGGGATCGACACCCGGCGGAAACAGGCCGCGCTCGGCGCTGGCGCGGCCGCCCTTGCTGTAGCGCGCAAAACCCGAAAACGAGTCCTGAAAGCGATAATTGGCGCCGACCGAATAGGACAAGTAATGATAATTGTAACCAACCGTGCCCGGCTGCGCCAGCGGCAGCACCGGAACATGGCTTTCGGGATAGGAAATCGCCCCGTCGCCATTCAGATCGACCGGCGCCATGCCGACGCGGCCACCGCCCAGATCGCTGCCATACAGCGCACCGCTGACCCGCCCGGCATCATACCGCAGGCTGCCACCCACCGACAGCTTGTCCCACTGGTAATTGAACGAACCATAGGGGGCGATCACGCGGAAATTCACGTCATAGATGCGGTGATACGATTGCGCGCCGGGCACGCTGTAGATCAGCGTGCCGGCCTGCGACACTTTCAGCCCGGTGGCGGTGGTCACATCCAGCAGGTCAAGATTGCCCCCGCCGGCCACATCGCTCAGCACGGTGTTGAACATATAGGTCATGCCGATGTCCTGTGACGAGGCATAGAGACCGGCAGTGGTGGTCAGTTTGCCCGCGCCCGCGTTCCAGACCCGGCTGGCGCGGAAATCGTTGGTCATATTGTCCAGCCGGTCGATGTTTTCGTGGTTCATCGCGCTATAGGCGACCAGGCCGTTGCCACCGAGCGTGGCTGGATTGGTAATCGCCTGGCCCGCCAGCGGCCCGGTGCCATAGGACAGCGTGGCGCCGGGGCCACCGAACTGCGGCCCGGCATAGGCGGCCGGCAGCACGCCCAGGCTGAGCATTTCATTGTATGCGCCCGACATCGCGGCATAGCGGAACCGGTCGGTCACCGTCCAACCGGCGACATCGAACTGCGCCTCCAGCCCCACCGATTTGACAATGCTGCGGTTGCCTTCACGGGTGTTGTAGCTGTGCGGCTGATTGTTTTCATCGGTCGACAGGAAATTGCTGACATTGCGCGAATAAAGCGTGTCGCGCCGCGCATCGAAACCGGGCAGCGCGCTGTAGTGCGGCGCATCGTTGGTGCCCGAAACGGCAACCGGGAATGCGCTGTAGTTGGGCTCACGGTCGTCCATCGCCTTGAAATACAGCCGAATATAGCCGTTGTCGAAACTGCGCGTGATGTTGAACTTGATCTGGCCACCGCGATAGGCGTCATAACCGACCGCACGCGGCCCTTCGCCCTGGTGGTAAAAACCGCCCAGGTTAAAGCGCAGATGATCGTCAAGCTTTGCGCCATAGTCGAAATCGACGCGGCCCAGCGCATGGCCGATACCCGATGACAGTTCGATCTGGCCGCCATCGACCTCGCCGGTGTGCGAAATGAAGTTGATCACGCCGCCGGGCGAATTCGATGCAAACGTCGATGCCGAACCGCCACGGATGGCCTGTACTTGCGCCAGGCTAAGATCGGTGCGCAGGAATGCGGTGACCGTTCCGAAATGGATATCGCCGAATTCGAGCACCGGCAGGCCGTCTTCTTCGATCTGCACAAATTTTGATCCGTCGGCGGCCAGCGGCAATCCGCGAATGGTGATCGCGGTCAGCCCGTCGGTGCCCGACGTTTCGGCACGGATGCCGGGGATGTTGCCGATCACATCGGCAATCGAACGCGTGCCGATCTTGGCAATGTCCGCTTCATCCAGCGTGCTGGCCGAAATGGCGCTGTCCAGCAGGTCGCGCCCTTTGGCGACGCCGGTGGTGAACGCGGCCTTGGCCGGCGGCTGTTCGGCTGGCGCGGCGGCCTTGGCCGACGGCTGTTCGGCTGGCGCGGCGGCCTTGGCCGACGGCTGTTCGGCTGCTGTGGTCGCCGGGCTGTCGGCCCAGGCGCTGAACGGAACGAGCGCGGTCGTCAGCGCGAGCATGGTGAACGGTGTCTTCACAAGTGACCTTTCATTGGATGAAACCAGTGCTGCGGGCCTTGCGTCGGGTGTGCTTAACGGGTCGAAAGGTGTCTCATCCGGGTTATTGCGGAGGGCGCGCAGGTCGCGGGCGCGCGTCGATGTGTTGGCGGCCTTGGCGACACGCCTGTCGCGGCCTGGCGAGCTGGCGGATACGCCCTGCCAATCCGGCACAAACATTTCAAAACAAGCCACAATCGGGATGGCCCGGGTGCCGCCGCACACCGGGTGGAACATCGGCGTGGTTAACCGCCGGCTGGTATCCGCGCGTAACCGCGCCGCCGTGCATGGTTAATCCCTGGCACGCTATCGCGGGGTCAGCGCCGGTTGGTGGCCCGCATGCACCTGATGCGCGGGCGGGGCGCACGTGAAGATCATACGGAGAATTCGTGAATGCTTGGGTCCCTCAACATCCAGCGCAAGCTGGGCCTGTCATTCGTGTTCGTGATCGCCTCCGCTGCGGTGATGATGGCGGTGTTCCTGGCGAATATCCTGATGATCCGGTCGGCGATCGATCGCAACAATCTCAGCCAGCAGATCCATGCCGAGGCGCTGACGCTGGAATCCGCGCTGCTGCGCCAGAACAGCCAAATGCGCGGGTACCTGGTCACCGGCGATGAAAGCTATCTCAAATCCTATTACGACGCGCGCGACGATTTTGACCGCACTGCGCAAGTGCTGGAAGCGCAGCTGAGCGAACCGGAAAAGCGCGATCTGCTTCGCAGCGCGCGGGCCGATACGCTGGCCTGGCGGCACGACTGGGGCGATCACCTGATCGAACGGGTCAAATCGGACGGGCGCGATGCGGCCGAGGCCGATATGCGCGCCGCCGGCAAGGCGGTGCTGATCACGCGCCCGGTGCTGTCGCTGCGCGCTTTGCGCGATGCCGAAGACAAGCTGATCGCCACCAATTCTGCCAGCCAGCAAAGCGCGATCACCACCGCGATGATCACGCTGGTGCTGGGCGGGATCGCGATGATCGGGCTGGCGCTGATCCTGTCGCGCAAACTGGGGCAGGCGATCGCCCACCCGATCGTGGCGCTGACCGGGGTGATGTCACAGCTGGCGGCCGGCAACCACGATGTGCACGTGCCCGATGCCGATCGCGAAGACGAACTGGGCAACATGGCGCGCGCGGTCAGCGTGTTTCGCGATGCCGCGCAGGCCAAAGTGGCAACCGATCGCGATGTGCAGACTGCGGTCCGCGCCATCGGCGAATCGTTGCGCCGGCTGTCATCAGCCGATCTCAGCCACCGGCTGGACGGATTGCCGCGTGAATTTGCCGCCATCAGCGTCGATTACAACGCCGCGATGGAAAAGCTGGGCGATGCCATGGTGGTGGTGCGCGATGGCGTCGGGTCGATCGCGACGAGTTCGAGCGAGATCCGCGACGCGGTGACCGATCTGTCCAACCGCAGCGAACAGCAGGCGGTCAACCTGGCGAATTCAACCCGGTCGATCGACGAGATCAGCGGATTGATGCGCGACGGCAGCGCGCAAGTGACGCGCGCCAACAGCGCCATGATCGAGGCCCGGTCAGAGGCCGAGGCCGGCGGTGGGGTGGTGCGCCGCGCGATCGAGGCGATGAACGGGATCGATACCGCCAGCCGCGAAATTGCCGAAATCACCACGCTGATCGACGGTATCGCGTTTCAGACCAATCTGCTGGCGCTCAACGCCGGGGTTGAAGCGGCGCGCGCGGGTGAGGCCGGCCGCGGCTTTGCGGTGGTCGCCAGCGAAGTGCGCGCGCTGGCCCAGCGTGCCACTGCCGCCGCGCAGGATATCAAGGTGCGCATTACCTCGGCCGCCGGCCATGTCGCGCAAGGGGTGGAACTGGTCGACAAAACCGGGCATTCGCTGGAACGTATCATCGAACGCGTCGGCCATGTCAGTGGCGCGATTGAAACGATTGCCGAAACGGCCGCGCGCCAGTCGCAGGCGATGGAGGCGGTCAATCGCCTGATCGTCGAAATGGACAAATCGACCACGCAAAACGCCGCGATGGTCGAACAGACCACCGCCGCGACCAACCTGATGGCGGACGAGGCGCGCAAACTGGGCGGGGCGGTCGCGGCATTCCGCGTCAGCGGCGATGGCGGTCACCCGGTCCACCAGGGCAGCGGTCGTCACGACGTAACCCGCCTGCCACTGCGCACCACGCCCACCGCGCCCGCACCGCGCAAGGTGGTCAAAACGGCCACGGCCAGCGCGCTGGCAGCGGATGACGACTGGTCGGAATTCTGATCATTGCCCGCTGTGTGGGGGGCACGCGGTCGGCGTGTGATCGGCCCGGCACTCAGCCGAACCAGTGCACCCGGTCGCCATAGGGATCGGGATGCGCCAGCAGGCGGGTTTCGCCGCCCGGCCAGGTCGTCACCACCAGTTCGACATTGCGCCGCGCCACATCCCATTCATAGGCCAGGTGGATCAATGGTCGGCGTGCATCGGCGCGGGCACCGGCACGTTCCAGCGCGCGGGTGATGCGCAGCCGGGTGGCGATGTCCAGATACTGGCGCACCATCGAATGGATCAGCGCGCGGGTTGTGCCCGCGGTCTGGGGCGCGTCCAGCCGCGCTTCGATCCAGTCGGCAGCATCACCGTATTCCACGACCGGCGGGTTCAGCCGGGCGATGCCGATGGCGGCCTGCAATTGCGCCATGCGGTCGCTGCGGTCGGCCCAGACAAAGCCCAGCAGGCGTTCGCAAGCAGCGGGATCGGCCACGTCGATGGGCGCGAGATCGACCCCGCGTGCGCTGACAATCTGCAATGGCACGCGGGCCGGGGCCGGGCCCTGCCAGTGCGGGGCAATCCGCAAGGGCGATGCCGGGTCGCCCGCCGCTGTGCCGCCCAGGCAATAGGCATAACGCGCCAGGTTGAGATTGAGCCCCGCGCTCGATCCCGCTTCCAGCAATTCGATGCTGTGGCCAAACGGCGCTGCCGCGGCCATCAGCCCGGCATAGAGCGCGCCGCTGCGGCCGACTTCGTTGGTCTGGGTCGGATGGTCAATGCTGCGCGCCAGCAGCGCATCGGCGGCGGCAAAGGCATCGGCCACCGCGCGATCGATATCGCCGCCGCGCTGCGCATAGATCGCTGCCAGCGACGGCACGGTGCCGCTGCGTGCCAGCGCATGCAGCGCGCCATTGACGCGCAATGCCAGCGCCGCCGCGGCACGGTCACCCGGCCACGTCGCCAGGCGCAGCGCCAGGTGCGGTGCGTGCGACAATTGCCGCGCCACCGCCACCAGCACGTCGCACACGAACGGTGATCCCAGCGCGCTGGCGGCCTGCGCCTGCCGCAACAGATCGGCCCGCACCGCGGCCATCGCATCGGCACCACCCAGGGTGTCGCCCGCCAACCCGTCCGCGACAATTTTTCCGATATAGCTCAAAGCACTGTCTTTCGCCAAAGCAACGCCGGACTGTGGCGAAGCCGGGCTTAATGCGGGTGAACAGGCCATCAGGGTCAGGACGTATGGCCACCGCATCGGCAGCGCGTGGCGGGCCGGGCGCCCCCCGCGCCGATGCAACAATCAATGGACCGCACCGGCACATTTCTGCCAAGGTGCGCCATGGCCGATCAGACGGGGAGCAGGGTGAGCACCAAGGACAAAAAGGCGCGCCGCGCGGCATTGCGCGATTTTCTGGTGGCCGTACCCGAAACATTTGCGCGCGCCACGGTGGCGCTGCGCTGGCTGGTCGTGCTGGGCGCATTGGCGCTGGCGGCGTTGTTGGTGTTCGCGGCGTTTGGGCATGACGGCCATCGTCCGCCACCGCCACCCGGTGGCAGTGGCGACAATCCTTCGGGCGCGCTGTTTGTGCGCGATCTGGGGCGGCTGCCCGATGGGCGGCACACGTTTGATCTGGTCTATGACCTGGTGCTGCGCAACGCGGATGGTCGTCCGGTCGCGGTCACCTACCGTTTAAGGCGCCTGTCGATCGGCGATCCGCCACCCGCGGGCGATGTGGTCGATCTGGACCCGGCACCCGGTGCGTATGGCGCGGCCAGTGGCGCATGGCATGCGCTATCATCGCACCGGGACACTGCGCCCGCTGGGGCCGCGCCCGATCTTGCCCCCGGGCAATGGCAGGCCCTGCGCGCGCATTACCGCATCAATGCCCGGCCCGACCAGTTTGCCGATATCGCGATTGGCTATGGCCTGCGGCATGAACGGGGCGGCTGGTTTGACCGTGCGCACCCGACCATCGATGATGCCCATGACGAAGCAGTGCAATTGGGCGCAGTGCTGCGCGCGCATTGCCCGCTGGGCGTGAAAATTCACAATGGGGAAATGACAACGCTATGCGCACACTGATCGCAGCAGCCTTGGTCCTGTCAGCCGGTACGGCGCAGGCCGCCACCGTCTATGTGCGCGCCGGGCATCTGGTCGATCCCGAAGCGGGCACGGTGCTGCCCGCGCGCCTGTTGCGAGTGGTGGACGGCCGGGTTGCCGCGATCATGCCCGATGGCACGGCGCCGGCGGGGGCGACGGTGGTCGACTGGTCGGGCTATACCGTGCTGCCCGGGCTGATCGACATGCATGTGCACCTGGCCGATCCGGGTGAAACCAACAACCCGGCGGAACCGTTGCTGCATTCGGCGATGGAGATCGCCTATGTGGGCGCGGCCAATGCGCGCACCACGCTGTTTGCCGGGTTCACCTCGGTGCACGATGTCGGCTGTTTCCGCGCGTTTGGCGATGTCGAACTGCGCAATGCGATCAACCGCGGCGATGTCATCGGGCCGCGCATGGCGGCGGTCGGCGCCTATATAACGTCACCCGGCGGCGGCGGCGAAGTGACCGGGTTTTCGCCCGATGTGCAGGTGCCCGCCGACATGCGCGTGGGCGTGGTCACCAATGCGTCAGAGGTCACGCAAAAGGTCAATTACCTGTTCCAGCACGGCGCGGATTCGATCAAGCTGATCGCCACTGGCGCGGTGTTCGCCATCGGCACGGTCGCGGGACAGCAGGAATTGACCGAGGAAGAAATGCGTGCGGCGGTCGATGTCGCCAACGCGCGCGGATCATGGGTGACCGCACACGCGCATGGTGCGGGCGGGATCAAGGCGGCGATCCGCGCCGGGGTGCGCGGGATCGAACATGCCAGCCTGATCGATGACGAAGGCATCGCCATGGCCAAGGCGCACGGCGTGTTCCTCGACATGGATGTCTATAACGGTGACTGGACCGACGAGGTCGGCCGCCGCGACCATTATCCCGATGATTACATGCGCAAAAATACCGAAACCACGCAGGGCCAGCGCGAAGGGTTCAGGAAAGCGGTGCGCGCCGGGGTCAAACTGGCGTTCGGCACCGATGCCGGGGTCTATCCCCACGGGCTGAACGCGCGCCAGTTCAAATACATGGTGCAATGGGGCATGACGCCGATGCAGGCGATCCAGGCCGCCACGGTGGTTTCTGCCCAGATGCTGGGGTGGAGCAAGGATGTCGGCGCGCTGTCACCCGGCCATTACGCCGACATGATCGCGGTGGCGGGTGATCCGGTGGCCGATGTGACCGTGCTGGAACACGTCGCCCACGTGATGAAGGGCGGCGAAGTGGTGAAATAGCACCGCCCGTTAAGGCCCCGTCCCTCAGGGAAGGGGGTGGGGAAGGGTGTCCGGCGCCTGATTTGCAGCGATTCCTTTCGGCGTGGGACACCCCACCCAACCCTCCCCCTTAGGAGGAGGGTCAAAAAAGTGGAATTCGGGGCCGCTTACAAATTGGCCGTGAACAGCGCGATCATGCGGGCGTAGGCGCGTTCGGCCTGGACCTCGTCATAGATCGGCGCGTCGATCGTGCACCAGCCATGCTGGGCGGGGTATACCTCGATTTCCGCAGGGCGGCCGGCGGCGGCAGCGGCGTCTTTCAGCGCGACCTTGTCCCCCGGATCGCGCGCATCGTCGTTCTGGGCGATGGCGAACAGGAATGCCGCGCGGGTCTTGCCCAGCAGGCGGTGCGGGCTGTCGGCGCCTGCCTCTGCATCGACCAGCCCACCGCCGTGGAACGACGCCACCGCGCCGATCCGCGCCGGCACCGCTGCGGCGGTGCGCACAGTGTATGGCCCGCCCATGCAGAACCCCAGCGTGCCGATGCGGCGGGCGGTATCCACCCCTGCCTGCTGGTCCAGCCAGGCGGCATAAGCCGTCGCGTCGCGCATGGTTCCGGCCGGGGTGATCCCGGCGATCAGCGGTTTCAGCTTCGCCTGGCCTTCGGGTGTGCGCCAGGCGACCAGCGATTCCAGCACCGGCGCCTTTGCCCCGCGGTAATAGTGGTTGACCACCAGCACGGCATAGCCGGCGCCGGCCAGCCGTGCCGCCATGGTCTTGTACGCATCGCGCAGCCCGGCAATATCGGGCCACAGGATCACGCCTGGATGTTTGCCGCTGGTGGGCGCAACAAACCAGGCATCGGTGACGCCATCGGGGGTGGTCACCGTCACCGCACGGCCATTGACGGGCAAGGCGGGGGACTGGTCAGCCACTTTGGCGATGCACCCCGGCACCGCGGCCAGCGTAGCCGCGCCGGCACCCAGCGCAGCAAACCGGCGGCGGTCAAGCGCGGGATTGGCCAGCGCCAGCCGGCCAAGGAAAGTCGAGTTTTCGGATTCGGTCAGATCATCGCACATGCCCGCACGCTCCCATTCTAACGCCACGCGGTTACACTAACCATGCCGCGCTCGGTCGCAACCGGCGTGGCGCGGTCCATGGGGGCAACTGCGCGGGTTGCCCCCTTCGCCTCTTGCCGAACCGGGGCGGGCGCTTTAATCAACCTCTTAACAAGTGGTTGGGCTGGTCTTTTGACCGGGTCATTCGCAAATCTTGGGACAATGCGACCGGGGCACAGCCCGGCGCCAACACAAGGGTGTCGAAGGCCATGGCTGGCAATCTGTATCGTGGGGTCTTTTCGGGTCGCAAATCGGTGATGGGCCGGTTTGGTGCGGGCGTTGCGGCCACCGCAGCGTTGGCGCTCGCGACCGTGCAGCCGGGTGGCAGTGCGGCGCTGGCCGGGGTTACTGCCGCCGATATTGCCGCCAGCCCGTCGGAAGAATGGCTCAGCTATGGCCGGGACTATGGCGAGCAGCGCTTTTCGCCGCTGAGCGCAGTCAATGCCGCCAACGTCAGCGGGCTGGGGCTGGCATGGTCGGCCGATCTGGATACCGCGCGCGGGCAGGAAGCAACGCCGCTGGTCCACAACGGCGTGCTGTACGTTTCGACCGCCTGGTCGATGGTCAAGGCCTATGACGCCACCAATGGCAAGCTGCTGTGGGCCTATGATCCCAAAGTCCCGCGCGAAACGCTGGTGCGCGCCTGCTGCGATGCGGTCAACCGCGGCGTTGCGCTCTATGGCAACCGGGTGTTTGTCGGCACGCTGGATGGGCGGCTGGTCGCGCTGAATGCCGCCACTGGCAAAGTCGCCTGGTCGGTCGTGGCGGTGCCCAACCAGCATGATTACACCATCACCGGCGCCCCGCGCATTGTCAAAGGCCGGGTGGTGATCGGTGAGGGCGGGTCGGAATATGCCGCGCGTGGCTATCTCGCCGCCTATGACGCCGCCACCGGCAAACTGGCGTGGAAATTCCACACTGTTCCCGGCAATCCCAAAAAGGGTTATGAAAACAAGGCGATGGCCAGTGCGGCCAAGACCTGGGCGGGCAACTGGTGGACCGTCGGTGGCGGCGGGACGGTGTGGGATGCGATCACTTATGATCCCAAAACCAACCTGATCCTGTTCGGCACCGGCAATGCCGAACCGTGGAACCCCGGCCCGATGGGTCGCAAAGGCGACAACCTCTATACCTCGTCGGTGGTGGCGGTGAATGCCGACACCGGGGCCTATGCCTGGCATTTTCAGGAAACCCCGGAAGACCGCTGGGATTTTGATTCCGACGCGCAGATCACCGTGGCCGACGTGCCGATCAATGGCCAATCGCGCCATGTTGCCATCCACGCGCCCAAAAACGGGCATGTCTATGTGCTGGACGTGAAAACTGGCAAGTTCCTGTCGGCCAAGCCGTTCGTACCGGTCAACTGGACCACCGGGATCGATCCGGTCACCGGGCGCCCCGCGCTCAACCCCGATGCGCGCTATGACAAGACCGGCAAACCGTGGATCAGCGCCCCGGGCGCGGTCGGCGGGCATAGCTGGCAACCGCAAAGCTACAGCCAGGCGACCGGGTATCTGTATATTCCCGCCAACCTTGCCGGGTTCCCCTATATGGCGGCCAAGGACTGGAAACCGTCGGCCATCGGATTTCAGACCGGGATGGATGGCGCCGCGACCGCAATGCCCGCCAATGTGCAGATGCGCGAAGGCGCAAAGGCCGCCACCACCGGCGCGCTGATCGCGTGGGATGTCGCCAACCAGCGCCAGGCATGGAAGGTCGATCAGCCCAGCCCGTGGAATGGCGGCGTGCTGTCCACCGCCGGCAACCTGGTGTTCCAGGGCAATGCCGGGGGGCATTTCGTGGCATACAGCGCCGACAAGGGTGAAAAGCTGTGGTCGTTCCCCACCCAGACCGGGGTGATCGCCGCGCCGATGACCTATTCCATCCACGGTGATCAGTATGTCGCCGTGCTCGCCGGATGGGGCGGGGTGTGGGATATCGCCACCGGTGTGCTGTTCAACAAGGGCGGTGCGGCGCACAATATCAGCCGCCTGCTGGTGTTCAAGCTGGGCGCCAGTGGCCAGTTGCCGGCCGCGCCGGCCCCGGCCAAGATGGTGCTTGACCCGCCAGTGGCGTTTGGCACGCCGCAACAGGTGGCGCAGGGCGCTGCGCATTTCGGCCGCTATTGCAGCGTGTGCCATGGCGACGCGGCGGTATCAGGCGATCTCAACCCCGATCTGCGCCATTCGGGCGTGATCGCCTCGGCCGAGGCGCTGCGCGCGGTCGTGCTGGGCGGACAGCTGCACACACTGGGCATGGTCAGCTTTAAATCCGCGCTGACCGCCGCCGATGCCGAAGCCATCCGCGCCTACATCGTCCACCGCGCCAATGAAGACAAGGCGCTGGAAGCCAGGACGGTGGCATCGAACTGAGCTTTTGCGCCTCCTCCCCTGAACCGGGGAGGAGGCGGCAAAGCCCTCAATCGCCGAAAAAGTTCAGTTCCAGCAGGACATTGTTGGGATCGGTGGTGAACACCTGGGTCAGCCCGATCGCATCGACGCGGTTGGTCTGGTACGTGCCGCCCATCGCCTCGATCCGTGCGATCAGTTCGGCGTGGCCGGTGCACGTCAGCGCGACATGGTGAATCGCGCCGGTTTCGGCGCCGGGGGCGACCGCGCGGTCATAAGTGCGCGGGCAATCGACCGAATTGATATGCAGGATGGCCAGGCCATTGGCATCATGCATCCATTGCGCATTGTCCGGGGTCAGCGGCGGCGGTCCATTGCGCCGTTCCAGCCCCAGCAGCGCGGCATAGAATTGCGCCGTTGCATCCAGCTGGTCGGTGATGATGTTGACGTGATCGAGCCGGTTTACCTGCATCCGATATCTCCCTGAGCGGTGGATGATAGCGCGCGCCGAAGGCCAAGTCACCCGGGCGCGGCGTGGCATGATAAGCAATGCGGCATGGGGTCATCAGAAAATGCGCGGGGGTCTGGCGGTGATTGCCTCTGTGCCGCGCCCGCTCTATGCATCCGCCAGCATTTTGACCTTTCGGGGAAGGACCGTTTCATGAAGACCCGCGCTGCCGTTGCATTCGAAGCCAAAAAGCCGCTCGAAATTGTCGAAGTTGATCTGGAGGGCCCGCGCGCCGGCGAAGTGCTGGTTGAAATCATGGCCACCGGCGTGTGTCACACCGATGCCTATACGCTCGACGGGCTGGACTCCGAAGGCATCTTCCCCTCGATCCTGGGCCACGAAGGCGCCGGCATCGTGCGCGAGGTTGGCGCGGGCGTGACCAGCGTGGTCCCCGGTGACCATGTGATCCCGCTCTACACCCCCGAATGCCGCCAGTGCAAATCGTGCCTGTCGGGCAAGACCAACTTGTGCACCGCGATCCGCGCCACCCAGGGCAAGGGCCTGATGCCCGATGGCACCACGCGCTTTTCCTACAAGGGTCAGCCGATCTTTCACTACATGGGCTGTTCGACCTTTTCGAACTTCACCGTGCTGCCCGAAATCGCGCTGGCCAAAATCCGCAAGGATGCACCGTTTCAGTCAAGCTGCTACATCGGTTGTGGCGTCACCACCGGCGTTGGCGCGGTGGTCAACACTGCCAAGGTGCAGGTCGGTGAAAACGTCGTGGTGTTCGGGCTGGGCGGGATCGGGTTGAACGTGATCCAGGGCGCGCGGCTGGCCGGCGCGGGCAAGATCATCGGCGTCGATATCAACCCCGATCGCGAAGAATGGGGACGCAAGTTCGGGATGACCCACTTCCTCAATTCCAAGGGGCTCAGCCGCGAAGAAACCGTGGCGAAAGTGGTCGAACTGACTGACGGTGGCGCCGATTACACTTTTGACGCGACTGGCAATACCGAAGTGATGCGCACCGCATTGGAGGCATGCCATCGCGGCTGGGGCACCAGCATCATCATCGGCGTGGCCGAGGCCGGCCGCGAAATCGCCACCCGCCCGTTCCAGCTGGTGACCGGTCGCAACTGGCGCGGCACCGCGTTCGGCGGCGCCAAGGGGCGCACCGATGTGCCCAAGATCGTCGACTGGTACATGAACGGCAAGATCGAAATCGACCCGATGATCACCCACGTGATGGGTCTGGAAGAGATCAACACCGCGTTCGAACTGATGCACGCAGGCAAATCGATCCGCAGCGTGATCGTTTACTGATCGTTGCGCGCCCCGCCCTGTGATCGGGGTGGGGCGGGCGCGGTCACGCCATAGGTTGAATAGGTTTGGTCGACGGTTGGTATGATGGCGCGTGCGGCGGCCACGTCATTTGCGCCCCCTGCAGGGTTGCCTGTGGCCATTTTTGCCAGCCCGCGCACAAACAACGATGATCCCAATTTTGGGTCTTTTGCGATCGCTGCTTATCTGTCGCCGCCGGAGGGGCCGGATGCGCCGCCATCACATCGCCGAAATGCCGCCATCCAGTTTGAGTTCGGCGGCGGTCATGAAACTGGATTCGTCGCTGGCCAGGAACAGCACGCCATTGGCGATTTCCTGCGGAACGCCGACGCGGCCCAGCGGGATCTGGCGTGCCAGTTTGCCCATCACCACCTCTTTGCCCAGACCCGAATTGGCGCCGATGCCATCCAGGATGGGGGTATCGACAAAGGTCGGGTGGACCGAATTGCAGCGGATGTTCCACCCGCGTTTGGCGCAATAGAGCGCGACCGATTTTGACAGCATCCACACCGCCGCCTTGCTGGCGTTGTAGCCGGGCATGGTGTCCGATGCGATCAGCCCGGCGATCGAGCTGATGTTGATGATCGATCCGGGCTGGTTGTCCTTCATGATCGGCAGCGCTTTCTGGCAGCCCAGGAACACGCTGTCGACATTGATGGCAAAGCCGCGGCGCCAGTCTTCCAGCGTGCAGGTTTCGATATTGCCGCGCACGCCCACGCCGGCATTGTTGACCAGCACCGACAGCCCGCCCAGCTGTTCTGCGGCAAAGGCAATCGCCCGGTCCCAGTCATCGGGGCTGGTCACATCGTGCACCAGCGCAAAGGCGGTGCCCGCGCCCAGTTCGGCGTTGATGCTGGCGGCCTCTGCGGCAACCTTGTCGGCATTGATATCGGTCAGCAGCACGGTGGCGCCTTCGCGTGCCAGCGTGCGCGCATGGGCTGCGCCCAACCCCTGGGCTGCGCCGGTCACCAGCGCCTTTTTTCCCGCAACCCTGCCCGCCATCATCATTCTCCCGCACCGTTTAATCGTTGGATTAAACGGTTATGAGGCGGGGGCCCAGAAACAGCAACATTCTTGTGTCGATACCCAGGCCCTGGCCACGTTTTGCGGCGATGAAATCGTCGATCGCATCGATCGCGACGCGGTGCACGGTGATCGCTTCATCACCCACCCCGCCGCCCTGGCCGACCTTTTCCAGCCGGGTGGCGTGGAACAGCGTAAACGCCTCTGTCACCATGCCGGGGGAGGAGTAAAATTCGCCAACCACGGTGATCTGCCCGGCGCGATAGCCGGTTTCCTCTTCCAGTTCGCGCGTGGCAGCAGTCATTGCGTCTTCGTCGGCGGCATCGTCATGGTCGCCGACCAGGCCTGCCGGCAATTCGATCGTGCGGCGGCCCAGTGGCACGCGAAACTGTTCGACCAGGATGACATGGCCATCGTCGATCGCCAGGATCACCGCCGCGCGGATGTTGCGCGTGCGGCCGACATATTCCCACCGGCCGCGGGTTTTGGCGGCGATAAAGCGCCCCTGCCAGTGGACCTGTTCGGGTTGCGCGTATTCGTCTTCCAGGCTCATTGTGATGATCGTCTCACAGTTCGATGGCGCCGTCGGGCAATTCGTTGCCCGCTGTTTCGGTACGCGGAAAATGCGCCGCCAGCACCGCGCCGACCTGGTCCACGCCGGTGACCAGCCCGCCGGCAATGTTGCCGTCGCGGATTTCGGCAAGCATGGCGTGCATCGCATCGCCCCACACCTCTGGCGCAACTTTGCTGGCGATCGCATCATCGGCGATGATTTCGGCGCGGCGTTCGGCCATCGACAGATAGATTACCACGCCGGTCGCGCCGCGCGTGCGCCCCTGCACGGCCAGCCGGAACGCGATCTGTGCACGCGCACGCACGCGGGCGGTTTTGATCGGGCGCGGGGTGAGCGCCAGCCGCAGTGGGCGCCATTGCAGCAGCAGCCACATCGCGGCAAATTTGACCGTGGCGGCGATCAGCGCCAGCCCCAGCACTTCGTGCAATGTCCAGCTGTGCGCCCACAGCCCCAGCGCGCGATCGACCAGCAGCAGATAGAACCCGGGCGCCAGGTTGATCGCCAGCAGCGCCAGACCGGCAACCAGCGCCGACCAGGCCAGCGCCACATCGCCATAATCATCGGCACGCCGGCTGATCACGGTGACAACCTCTGCATTGGCGCGGGCCTCGACGGCGGCGACTGCCGCGGCGACCGCGGCATTGCCAACCGGCGACAGGATCGGTTCGGGACGTTTGGGGGTCATGCCGGCCATTGCTGTCAATCGATCCTACCAATCGCCACTGGCGCCGCCACCACCGGAACTGCCGCCGCCGCCGGAAAACCCGCCGTCACCGCCGCCCCAGTCGCCACCGCCACCGCCGCCGCCAAATCCGCCCATCGGCATGATCCACACCCCGCCGCCATACCGCCGTCCACCGCCGCCCAGCAGGCGCAGGAACGGCAGGACAAAGAACAGCAGGAAAATAACCAGGAACACGATCGTGCCGGCATCAAAATGCGGGGCACGTTCGCGCGCCAGTTGTGTCTTGGCGCCGGCCGCCACGGTGCGTGCCTGGTCATCGGGCAGCTGCAGCTGGGTGATCAGGCTGTCGACCGCCGCGTTGATCCCGCCGGGATAATCGCCGGCCTTGAATTTGGGCACGATGTCGTGGCGGATGATCACGCTCGACAGCGCATCGGTCATGATCCCTTCCAGGCCATAACCGATCTCGATCCGCACCTTGCGATCCTTGGGCGCGACCACCAGCAGCACGCCGTCGTTACGCTGTTTGTCGCCAATGCCCCAGGTGCGAAACAGGTGGTTGGCATAAGTATCGATGTCTTCGCCGCCCAGATCGGCGATCGTGGCGACCACCAGCTGGCGCTGCGATTGTGCCTCAAGCGCGGCCAGTTTGGTATTCAGCGCGGCGACATCGCCGGGCTGCAGGATATGGGCATCATCGACCACCCGCCCGGTCAGCGGTGGAAAGCTCTCCGCCCGCGCCGGGGTGAGGCTGAGGGCGATGATCGCGGCAACCAGCGTGAGCATGCGCCAAATCATGCGCATTACAAAAAGCCCCTCCCCTTCAGGGGAGGGGTTGGGGTGGGGCCTATCACCACCCGCCGAGCTTAGTTGAGAGGCCCCACCCCCGGCCCCTCCCCTGAAGGGGAGGGGGGTAGAAGAATGGTCGGTTGATGGGCGAATGGCCGCCCGGTTCACTTCGCGTCAGGCTTGGCGGCGGCGGCCGGCCCGTCAAAGCTGATGGTGGGGGCGGCTTCGGCACCGGCGGCGGCGGCAAACGGCACCATCGGCTTCGCGCCATAGATCACTTTGGCCGCGATCACCGCAGGAAAGGTGCGGATGGTCACGTTATAGCCGCGCACCGCTTCGTTGTAATCGCGCCGGGCCACGGCGATGCGGTTTTCGGTGCCTTCCAGCTGGCTTTGCAGCGCCAGAAAGTTTTCGTTGGATTTCAGATCGGGATAGGCCTCGGTGGTGGCAAGCAGGCGGCCCAGCCCTTGCGACAGTTCGCCCTGCGCCTTTTGAAACGCGGCGACCTTTTCGGGATTGGTGACATCGTCGGCGGAAATCTGGATCGAGGTGGCCCTTGCGCGCGCCTCGGTCACTTTGGTCAGGGTGTCCTGTTCCTGCTTGGCATAGCCTTTGACCGTGGCCACCAGGTTGGGAATCAGGTCGGACCGGCGCTGGTACTGGCTTTGCACATCGGCCCATTTGGCCTTGGCGTTTTCTTCGGCGGTGGGGATCGAATTGACCCCGCACGCCGACAGCGACGCGGCAGCGGCGACGACCGCGGCAATGCGGACAATACGGCTGAACAGACGAGCGGCCATGAGCACAGACTTTCCTTATCCCGGGGCTGCGGTACCGCAACCTACCGTTCCTGCGTAGAGATAGCGAGCATTGATCCGGGTTCAAGCGTGGTCCGTCGATCATGGTATGCTGTTCGTCGCCAGCGGGGCCTTGCCGCGTGCGGGTTGTGGTGGCATCAGTCGGGCATAAAGACATTGATAACCAAGAAGAGGGCCGGGCATGGCATTGTTGAATGATTTCAAAGCCTTTATTCAAAAAGGCAACGTTCTTGACCTGGCCGTCGGCGTGATCATCGGCGCGGCATTTGGCAAGATCGTCACGTCATTGACCGAAGATCTGATCATGCCGGTGCTGACGCTGGCCACCGGCGGGATCAATTTTGCCAACAAGTTCATCCTGTTGGGTGCGGTTCCGGCGACCTACAAGGGATCGTTGACCGATTATGCCGCGCTGAAGGCGGCGGGTGCGCCGCTGTTTGGCTATGGCATGTTCGTCACCAACGTCATCAATTTCGTGCTGATGGCGTTTGTCATTTTCCTGATGGTGCGGCTGGCCACGCGCGCGATGGCCAAACCCGAAGTGGTGGCACCACCTGCGCCGCCGCCGGGCCCAAGCGAAGTCGACCTGCTGACCGAAATCCGCGATGCGTTGAAATCGCGCAGCTGAAACATCGGGTTGTGAACTGGCAAAGTGATGGGGGGCGGGCCGGTCGGTCTGCCCCCTTTCCTTTTCCGCAACGCGCCCTATATGCATCCCTGCCGGCCTCGTGCCGGCTATGGTGATAAATTGCGGCGTGCAATAGGCACAGCGGACCCGGGGGCGGTACCCGGCGGCTCCACCACCTTTTCCGCGTGCGCCCTCTTTCAAGGGGGTGGCGGCGGAACAGATGACGGGGCCGAACTAGGATCGACGTGTGTTGAAAAGCGCTGTTTTTGCCCGGGCTGAGTAACCCGTTCAAGGCTCAAAACCAACAAGTGCCAACGATAACGTAGCACTCGCTCTCGCGGCGTAATCTGACGGCTTAACGGCCAGATCTTACAATGCTTAAGCGCGGTCGGGCCCACCGGGCAACAGAAGGGATTCCAGGGGTTGGGGGCGTACCCGGCAACAGAAACGCCCCACCAACTGCCGTGCCGATCGGGCTGCCGATCGCGCCGGTCAGAGACATTTATCATTGGTAATGCACAAATCGGCGCTGGCGAGAACCGTGTTATTGCGGCACCAGCGGCACCATGACCGAACCAGACGGACCGACCATCACCACACCCCGGCACAGCCCCCCACGGATAAGTCTGGTCATCCCCGCGTATAACGAGGAGGAATGCCTGCCGGCGTGCCTGGATGCGGTGATGGCGCATGTGGCGGACCATGTCTGCGAAGTGATCGTGGTGGACAACAACAGCACCGATGGCACCCGCGCGGTGATCGAACGCTATCCGGCGGTGACCTATGTGTTTGAACCGCACAAGGGCATCACGCGCGCGCGGCAATGCGGCTATCGGGCCGCCAGCGGCGATATCCTGGCCTATGTCGATGCCGATACGCGCCCGCCCGCCGGCTGGGCCCAGCAGATCGCGCACCAGTTTTCCACCCGGCCCGATCTGGCCTGCCTGTCGGGCCCCTACAGCTTTTACGATCTGACCGGGATATGGAACCGCATCTCCACCGGCTGGTTCGTTGCGGCCAAGCCGTTGTACAAGTTGACCGGTTATCTGATGGTGGGGGGCAATTTTGCCATCCGCCGCGACGTGCTGGACAAGATGGGCGGGTTTGACGCGTCGATCGAGTTTTATGGTGAGGATGTCGATATCGGCAAACGCGCGCGCCGCCATGGCACCGTGCTGTTTTCACCCGAATTTGTGATGCCGACATCGGCCCGGCGGATGAAACACCACGGCTTTGCCAGGATCGCCGGGCTCTATCTGGCCAATTACCTGTCGATCATGGTGCGCGGCAAACCGGCGCACCATGATTATGAGGATGTGCGCTGATCAGATGGGGTTGCGGTCTGCGGCGCCGGCAGCCGTGATGGCATCGGCCGCACGCACCCGCTCATAGCTCAATGCGTCCAGAATCTTGGACCCGGCCATGAACACCGCGACCATCGCGGCGAGAAACAGCATCTTTCCGCCAAAGCCCGGAAACGTGTCCAAATAGTGCTTGCCACGCTCCGCCCCACCCAGCGCCAGCGCATAAATGATTGCCGACGCCTCAAACCGGTTCTTGATCACGAACAGCCGGCCGATCTTGCGAATCATGGTGTGTTTCCGGTTAAGCATCGGCATCAACTATGCCGCAGCCCCCGCTACGCAGCAAGCATCGTGCCAGTGGCGGTTTTGCAAACGTGCCATCCTGTAACGGTCTGGTACCTGTAAGCCCCCCCGACTCCCCGAACCTGTATCAAACCAGCACGCCGAGGTCCGCCGCATCGAGCAGCGCGCCGCGTGCCGCCATGACCGACCGCGCCAGACTGTCGCGTCCCAGATCGGCGGGGTCGATCTGTTCGGGCCAATGCTGCGCCACCACGCCGGCCAGCAGATCAATCCGTGCGGAATCGAGCAGGAAACGCGGATCGACCGTGGCCGGGTCGGCCACCACCCGCAGGCGCAGGCACGCCGGCCCGCCGCCATTGGCCATCGATTGCCGCACATCGACCGGCAACACGTGGCGGATCGGGCCGTTTGATGCCAGCATCGCATCCAGCCAGCCGCGCACCGCGGGCATGGCCCAGGCCTCGGTCGGGATCACCAGGCCCATCGTGCCATCGGGCAGCGTCAGCAGCTGGGCGTTGAACAGATAGGACCGGATCGCGTCGGCCAGGCTGACCGCGCTGGCGGGGACCTCCACGATTTCCGCCTGGGGCAGGCGGCTGCGGATCGCGGCGTAAGTACCATCGGGGTCGGCGAACGCCTGTTCGTGGGTGAACAGCACGCGTTCATTGGCCACTGCAACCACGTCGTTGTGAAATGCGCCTGCGGCAATCGCCTCGGCCGATTGTTCGATAAACAGCACTTTTTCGGGGTTCAGCCCGTGCAACCGTGCCACCGCGCGGCCGGCCTGTTCATGCTGGCGTGCGGGGAACGGCCCGCCGGGGCGGCCATAGACGAACAGTTCCAGCCCGGGCGCATCATGGCGTGCCGCCATGCGCATATGGTTGGCCGCGCCTTCATCGCCAAAACACGCCGGTACTGCGTCATGCACCGCAAAATGCGCCGCATCCGCAAAGGCCAGCCGCAGCTGTCGCACCGTATCTGGCCATTCCTGCGACCGGTGCGGCATCGTTACCAGATTGGCGGCGGTCAGGTGGCAACGATGATCGGCGGTATCGGGCGCGGGCGATACGGTGGCGGCATTGGCGGTCCACATCGCGCTGGCCGACCACGCAGCGGCGCGCAGCCGCGTTTCGCCGGGGCCGGGGGTTGCTGCATCATGATCCAGGCCGAGCGCGGTCAGAAACCCGTGATTGGGGCGCGGCAGCGGCGCAAAAAATCCCTGCACCAGCCCCAGGCCCAGGTTGTGGCGCATCTTGTCCAGCCCCTGCAGCGCCGCGCCGCGCGGGTATGACACATCGCCGCCATGGCTGGCAGAGGCGAGGTTGCCCAGGCTCAATCCCGCATAGTTGTGGCTCGGCCCGACCAGCCCGTCGAAATTGATTTCCACCAGTGCCATTTTAGCTCAATCCCTATCGCGCGACATGCCACACGGTATCACCGGTGCTCACATCCAACGCCTGCGCCGCGATCGGATCGAGCACTGCCCCGCCATCGCCGTCAAAGCCGATTTCGCCATAGGTACAGCGGAACTCGCCCAGCCGGCCGCTGGCGATCAGCGCGCGGGCGTGCGGCCCGGTTCCATCCGGCGCGCGCACATGGGCGATCGTGGCGGCGCGCGCGGATTCGATCGATCGCACGCGGTCGGTGCGCGCGGTCATCGTCGGGCCGCCATCGAAAATGTCGACATAGCCTTCGGCGTGAAAGCCCTCCTCTTCCAGCATGCGCATCGCCGCGCGGCCGGTGGGGTGCGGCAGCCCGATCACCTGCCGCGCGGTTTCGGGCAGCATCGACACATAGACCGGGTGTTTGGGCATCAGATCGGCAATGAACTGGTGGCCGTTGATGGCGTTGAAATAGTCCGCCTCTTGAAAGCTCATGCCGAAAAACCGCCCGGCGACGCCATCCCAGAACGGCGACCCGGCGCGTTCATCGATGATCCCGCGCAGTTCGGCCAGGATGCGATCGGCAAACCGCGCGCGGTGCATGGCGATGAACAGATAGCGGCTGCGTGCCAGCAGCAGCCCCAGCCCGCCGGCGCGCTCACCCGGGTGCAGGAACAGTCCGCCGACTTCGCTCGACCCTTCCAGATCGGTGACGAGGTTGAGCAATTCGGCGCGGAACGTACGCCCCAGTTCCTTTGAATGCTGGGTCAGCGTGGCGATGCGATAGGAATAAAATGGCATCTGCTGACCGACGCAGGTAAATATCTGCGCGGTGCCGCGCACTTCGCCCGTGGTCGCATCCTCCAGCACCAGCACGAACAGTTCGTCCTTGACCGCGCGTGGATCGCCGTCTTCGCCATTGCCGAATGCGGCGGCGGCGCGATCGAGCTTGGCCCCCAGCGCACGGCGATCAGGGGGCAGGTTGGTAAACCCGCCGCCGGTCAGCTTGGCCATGTCGTACAGGTGTTGCAGATCGCCGGGCTGCGCGGCGCGGATGCGAAAGGTCATTGGTTTTCCCCGGAAAGGCGGTGCAGCACCAGCGCGGCCAGCGCCGCGCGCTCTGCCAGCGACGGCACGATCAAAAATTCCTGATCCGAATGGATCGCCCCGCCGCGCACGCCCATGGTATCCACCACCGGTACGCCGCAGGCGGCGATGTTGTTGCCATCGCACACCCCGCCGCTCGATTGCCAGGCGATGGTCTGACCCAGCGCCGCGCCGCAGTCGCGCACCAGATGGAACAGGCGTTCGGCGTCAGGCGTCAGCGGTTTGGGCGGGCGCGACAGGCCGCCGTGGACGTGGGTGGTGACGCCGTATTCGCTTTCAATCCATGCCAGCAGGCTGCGCAGATCGTGACCGAAACAGATGGCGGCGGGTTCATCGCGCGGGCGGATGTTGAACCGCACAACGGCCAGATCGGGGACGACATTGTTGGCCGATCCGCCTTCGATCTTCGCTGGATTCACGCTCAATTCCGGGTGCGCCAGTTCGGCCAGGGCCACGACCAGCCGCGCGGCGGCGACAATCGCGTTGCGCCCGTCTTCGGGGTTGCGCCCGGCGTGTGCAGACCGCCCGTGGATCACCACGCTGTAATTGCCGCTGCCCGCGCGGGCACCCGCCAAGGTGCCATCGGGCAGCGCGGAGGGTTCAAAGGTCAGCGCCGCCGCCTTGCCATTGGCCAGATGCGCAATCAGCGGTGCTGATGACAGGCTGCCGGTCTCCTCATCCGCGTTGATCAGCACGTCATAGCCCACGCCCGCCGCGTGCGGGCCATTTTCAAACGCGGTCAGCGCCGCCAGCATGACCGCGATGCCGCCCTTCATGTCGGCCACGCCGGGGCCGTTCAGCGTGTGATCGTCGATCCAGCGCGTGGCCTGAAACGGATGATCGGCGGCAAACACCGTGTCCATATGCCCGGTCAGCAGGAAGCGCCGGTTGGCCCGGGGCCGGACCCGCAGCACCAGATGGCACCCGTGGGCGATGGCGGTGACGCGCCCGTCGGGCAGGACCGCCTCAACCGGGGCGGCCTGTTCCAGTGTCACGTCGCCGGGCAATGCCACAAAGGCATCGGCCAGCAGGCCCGCCTGCCGTGCCAGCCCGTCCAGGTTGCGTGTGCCGGTGTTGATCGCGCTCCACGCGCACACCTGCTCCAGCATCGGCGCCGGGGCAATCAGGGCGATCAGGTCGCGTTCAAGGGGGGAAAGCAGGCTCATGCCCACGCGCTTAGCGCATGGGGCGATGAAGGTGAACCCCGGGGAGAGTTTGGTGGTGGCGGGACATCTGGCGGAGTCTCCAATCTTTCAGCTTTCGGTCGTATTTCCATGTTAAACGGCGGGTATCAATTGCGCGTTTTGGCACAATTACAGGGGTCATCATGGACATCGTGTTTTCGGCATTGGGGACGATTGTCGCGTTTTTCGGCTTGAGCGTGGTGTTCGGCAGCTTTTTCACCGTCAAAACGGCAGAGGCGGCAATCATCACCCGGTTTGGCCAGTATGTGCGCTGTGCAGCGCCGGGGCTGGGGTGGAAAATACCGTTTATCGACCGGCTGGACGGGCGGGTCAGCCTGCGGGTCAACCAGATCGTGCTGACCATGGAAACCAAGACGCGCGACAACGTGTTCGTCACCATCCCGATTTCGGTACAGACGCGCGTGCGGCCGGAAAAGATTTTTGAAGCCTATTACAGCCTGTCCGACCCCGTCGCGCAGATCCAGTCCTATGTCGAACAGGTCGTGCTGGGGCATGTGCCGGGCATGACGCTGGACGAAGTGTTTGCCAGCCAGTCGTCGATTGCCGCCGCGGTGAAACAGGAACTGGACGTCGATATGGCCGCATTCGGCTATGAAATCGTCAACGTGCTGGTCACCGACATCGTGCCTGACCAGAAGGTCAAGGCGGCGATGAACGACATCAACGCCGCGCAACGCGAACAGGTCGCCGCCAACGCGCGCGGTGAAGCGGAAAAGATCCTGGTGGTCAAAAAGGCCGAGGCAGAGGCGGAAAGCAAGGCGCTGCAGGGCCAGGGCATCGCCAACCAGCGCCGCGCGATTATCGAAGGGCTGTCCACCTCGATCGAAGGGTTCCAAAAGGCGCTGGGCACCGCCACCGCGCACGATGTGATGCAACTGGTGCTGGTCACGCAATATTTTGACACGCTGAAATCGATCGGCGAAAACGACAAGACCAACACCATTTTCCTGTCGCACACCCCCGGCGCGGTGCAATCGATCACCGAGGAAATCATGCAGTCGATGGTGGCGGCCAACACGGTGAAATAGGCGCGACCCCCCGCCGCCACGAAAATGTTGTGGCGGCGGGTATTGGCGTTAGGGTTGACCACTTGCAGCACTGTTGCCGGGTGGGGATGCCATGGGGTCAATCACGTTTTCGCGCCGCCAGACTCTGGCGGGGATCGGTTCGTTCAGCGTTGCGGCGGCCGGGGCCGGGCGTGCCGGTGCTGCGCCGGCGGGCAAACGGCCGAACGTGGTGTTCATTATTGCCGATGAAATGGGCTATGGCGATCTGAGCGTTTACGGGCAGACCGATTACATCACCCCGCATATCGATCAACTGGCCGCACGCGGCGTACGGCTGACGCAGGCCTATGCCAATTCGGCGGTGTGTTCGGCATCGCGCTTTGCGATCATCACCGGGCGGTACCAGTACCGGTTGCGCGGCGGGCTGGAGGAACCGATCGCCGGGGCCAGCGACACGCTTGGCCTGCCACCCGATCATCCGACTTTGCCCTCGCTGTTTCGCAAGGCCGGCTATCGTACCGCGCTGTTCGGCAAATGGCACCTGGGCTCGCTGCCCAAATTCGGCCCGACCAAAAGCGGGTACGATGTGTTTTTCGGCAATTTCGGCGGCGCGGTCGACTATTTCACGCACAAGGGCAAAGTCGGCGAAAAGGAGCCGGAGGACCTGTATGAAGGCACCGTGCCGGTGCACAAGACCGGCTATTACACGCATTTGCTGGGTGACCGCGCGGTCGATTACATCGAAAAAGCCGCGCCCGACGTGCCGTTTTTCCTGTCGCTGCATTTCACCGCGCCGCACTGGCCGTGGGAAGGCCCGGGCGATGAAGCGGTGTCGCGCGATCTGAAGGATATTTTCCACTACGACGGTGGCAGCCTGGCGACTTATGCCAAAATCGTGGCGGCGCTGGATGAACAGGCCGGCCGGGTGACGGCCGCACTGGCCGCCACCGGCCAGGCCGACAACACCGTGATCGTGTTCACCAGCGACAATGGCGGCGAACGTTTTTCCAAAACCTGGCCGTTCAGCGGGCAAAAGACCGAACTGCTCGAAGGCGGCATCCGCGTGCCCGCTCTGGTGGTGTGGCCGGGCAGGATTTCCCCCGGCAGCGTGTGCACGCAGGTCGCGGCGGGAATGGACTGGCTGCCCACTTTGCTGGCCACCATCGATGCCGCGCCCGACCCGGCGTACCCCAGCGACGGGATGAACCTGTTGCCAGCGCTGCTGGGGCAGGCCGCGCCCCATGACCGCACGCTGTTCTGGCGGTACAAGGCCAACCGCCAGCGCGCGGTGCGGTCAGGCGACTGGAAATACCTGAAAATCAACGACAATGAATTTCTGTTCAACGTGGTGGTGGACACCCGCGAACGCGCCAATCTGGCAGAGCGCAACCCCGACATGCTGAAACACCTGAAATCGGTGTGGGACACCTGGAACAAGGGCATGCTGCCGATCCGCGGCGACAGTTACAGCCACAAGGTCACCCCGCAGCACCAGGCGGACCATTACCGGGCGGAACAGACGCCGGATTAAGGCGAGCGACGAAAACCTGAGTGCCAGTCGTTCACCGGATTTTCACGCGCAGGAATGGCATGACCCCGCCGGGCGTGGCGGAACCATACGTAACGTTCAGCGGCGCTGGAACGACATTCAGCGTCGCCTGGACCCCGATCCCCAGCAGCAGGTGCGGGGCGACGGGCACGTCATAGACCGCGCCCAGCGTGGTTGCGGCAACGCGGAACACGCGCCCGGCGAGCGGGCTGGGCGCCTCCACCAGATCATCCTTCTGCACGGTTTCGGCGCGGGCAAACACGGTCAGCCGGCGCAGCGCCACCGCGGATTCCAGCAGGACGGCGTTCAGCACGGTGCCGGGGCGATCGTCATTGCGGCCAAAGGCCAGCGTGGTTTGCCAGTTGCCGCCGGCAAAGGCATGGTTGTAGGTGGCCGACGCGGTCAGGCGGTTCTGGTTGACCGCCGGGTTAAGCGCTTCGGGGCTGTGCAAGTGGCCATAGCTGACCTGGAATGACCAGTCGCGGCCGGGGTTCAGCGTGATCCGCCCGCTCCACGAATCGAGCCGCAGCGGTTGCCAGCCCCAGCGGTGCTGATCGGGTTCGCGGCCATTGAATACCGACGCCTCGACCTTGACCGGACCGTGGACAAACCCGGCCGTCGCCACCCCAAAAGTGATGTGGGTCGAATCCAGCCAATGGTGGCTGATCGGCGCGGCGGGGTTATCCTTGCCCGAAAAGCGGTGCATGAACGTCGCCGGGCCCAGCGCCGGTTCGCCCGGATAGCCCAGATAGATGAACAGCGACGACTGTTGGCCGACCGGCACGGCATAAGTCCCCGCCAGTTCCATCAGCAGGTTGTGCGGATGCTGGCGATCGACCAGGTGGTTAACCCCATCGGCAGTTTCGCCGGTTTGCAGCAACAGCGGATAGCCATCGTTGCCCATCAGCGGATCGAGCGAGGCCATGGCCTTCAGCGTCAGCGTGCCCGGCCCGGCGTGGCGTTGCGCCATGACCATCACCATGCTTTCGCTAAAGGTCTTGTCGCCCCCGCGCGGGCCGGACTGGTGATCATAGATCAGGTTGGCATAGCCATGGACCATGCCGGACCAGCCCCCCGACCCCCACATCGCGCCATCCATCGGCGTGGACACCGGTTGCCACGCGGTGCCCGATGCGTCCTGCATCATCGTATAGGATCCCAGTGCCCCATCCATCATGGTCATGGCGGGCATGGGTGCATCGGCCATCGGCACGCCAGGCATGGCCATTCCCTGCATGTCCGTTTTCGGAATTGCGGGCGCGGCCGTCTGGCCCAGCGCGGGCTGGCTGATGGACAGGACAGCAGCGTACATTGAGGCCCAGGGTACCAGGCGAACCGTGATCAGGAATCGGGGCACACGCAAATCCCTTAAATATTGTACCAAAATCTGTACAAGACCTTGTCGGATAATCGTCATGGACGTCATCAGCTATTCGGATACGCGCGCCCACCTTAAAGAGGTGATGGACCGTGTGGTGGCGGACCGCGCGCCTGTTGTCATTTCCCGTCAAAAAGCCGAATCGGTGGTGATGATTTCGCCGGCCGAATGGAACGCGATGGAGGAATCACTGCATCTGCTGTCCACCCGGGCCAACCGCGACCGGCTTATGTCAGCCATCAGCGAATTGGAACTGGGCAAAGGGGCCACGCGCGACCTGATCCAGCCATGAAACTGGTCTTTGCCGAGGCAGCGTGGGATGACTATCTGCACTGGCAGGCCCACGGCGCCGAATGTCCTCCAACGCGTCAACGACCTGATCCGCGAATGCCAGCGCACTCCGTTCAAGGGCACCGGCAAGCCTGAACCGCTGCAAGGCGATCTGCAAGGCTGCTGGTCACGGCGCATCACGCTGCAGGACCGGCTGGTCTATCGCGTGACAGGCGGCCCGCCGGATCAGCAGTTGCAGATCGCGCAGTGTCGGTTTCATTACTGATGGGCGATGGGCAGTGTGTCTGATTGCACCGGTGGTTTCGCGCCCATCACCCGCGCAATGGCCACAAAATCCGCGACATCCAGTGTTTCGGCGCGGCGGGCGCTGTCGATCCCCAGCGATTCCAGCGCGGGCAGGGCGCCTGGCAGGCCTTTGAGCGATTGGCGCAGCATCTTGCGGCGTTGGCCGAATGCCGCCTCGGTCACGCGTTCCAGCGTGCGCGGCGCGACGCCTTCGGGCATGGCGGCGGGGATGACGTGGACGATGGCCGACATCACTTTGGGCGGCGGGGTAAACGCGCTGCGGTGGACCTTGATGGCCACGCGCGGGGTGGCGCGCCATTGCGACAGGATGGCCAGGCGGCCATAGCCGTCGCTGTCGGTTTTGGCGACGATGCGGTTGGCCACTTCCTGCTGGAACATCAGCGTCAGCGATTGCCAGCGCGGTGGCCATGCTGTGCCCGACAGCCAGCCGGTGAACAGGCCGGTGCCGACGTTGTAGGGCAGGTTGGCGACGACATGATATGGCGTGTCGAACAGCGTGGCGGGGTCGATCTTGACCGCGTCGCCCTCGATCACGCGCAACTGGCCGGGAAATGCTTCGGCCAGATCGGCCAGCGCGGGCAGGCAGCGGCGGTCCATTTCGATGGCGGTGACCTGTGCGCCGGCACGCAGCAATGCGCGGGTCAGCCCGCCGGGGCCGGGGCCAACCTCCAGCACAGCTGCGCCACGCAAGGGCCCGGGCACAGCCGCGATCCGGGTCAACAACTGTTCGTCGAACAGGAAATTCTGGCCCAGCGATTTTTGCGCGAGCAGGCCATAGCGGTTGACGACATCGCGTAAGGGGGGAAGGTCGGGCGCGGGAATGTCAGACATTGGCGGCCCGGCGCGCCGCGCATTGTCCGGCCATGCGGATTGCGGCCAGCGTCGCGCCAGGGCGCGCGGCGCCGGTGCCGGCTATGTCGAACGCGGTGCCATGGTCGGGGCTGGTGCGCACGATCGGCAGCCCCAGCGTCACATTCACCCCTTCGTCGAAATCCAGCGTCTTGATCGGGATCAGCGCCTGATCGTGGTACATGCAGATCGCCAGGTCATAGGTTTCGCGCGCGGCGGCGTGAAACAGGGTGTCGGCCGGCAGTGGCCCGCGCGCGTCGATCCCGGCGGCGCGCAATGCGGCCACCGCCGGCGCGATGATCGCGGCGTCTTCGCCGCCCATGCGGCCATCTTCACCGGCGTGGGGGTTCAGGCCCGCCACTGCCAGCCGCGGGTGGGCGATGCCGAAATCGCGCCGCAACGCCGCCGCGGCGATGGTGGCGCGGGTTTGGATCAGCGCGCTGGTCAGGTGCCGCGGGACGTCGGCCAGCGCAACATGCACGGTGATTGGCACCACGCGCAAATGCGGCCCGGCCAGCATCATCACCGCATCGGTGAGCGCGATTCCGCAGGCGGCGGCAACAAATTCGGTCTGCCCCGGATAATCAAAGCCGATGCGCGCCAGCCGGCTTTTGGCAATCGGGCCGGTCACCAGCGCCGACGTCGCGCCCTGCCGGGTCAATGCGGTTGCTCGCTCCAGGCTGGCCAGCGCCAGCGCGGCGCCGGCATCATCGGGTACGCCGGGCGTGTAATCACCGTCACCGATGTCGATCACCGCCAGCGCCTTGCCATGGAGCGCCAGCGCCGCCGCTGCCGAGGCAACGGCGATGACCGGCATGGCAACACCCAGCCGCTGCGCCGCCGCGACAAAAATCCGGTGCGATCCGACCGCGACAAATGGCGGCAGGGCTGCCGATGCGGTCTGCGCTGCTGCGGTCACTGCCAGTTCCGGGCCGACCCCCGCAGGGTCGCCCATGCTGAGCGCGATCGGCACCGTTTGAGCCATCCCCCTCAGGGGGAGGGTTGGGTGGGGGTGTCCCACGTCTGAATGATGCGCATCATCGCCCAACTCGGACACCCCTCCCCAACCCCTCCGCTGAGGGGAGGGGCCAACGGATGGCGATCGGCACGCGGGCCATCACGGCCTCAATTGTATTCGATCACCGCGTCGCGGCGAAGATCGCGCAGATAAGTCTGCGCGCGCTTGTTGACGCGGTCATCCTCGATCTGGGTCTGCATCTGTTCAAAGCTGGGGCCGTTGTTGACCTTGGGATCGTCGCGGCCGCACAGCAGCAGCACGCGCACGCCATCCTCGATCGATCCGAACGGCGGGGTGGCCTCGCCCACGCCCAGTTTCAGCACGGTATCCTGCAATGCCGCGGGCAGGTCGCGCGCCTTGATCTGGTCGTTGCCGACCACGCTGGCGCCGATTTTGGCGGCGGCGGCATCAACCTGGCCGCAACCGTGGATGTCCTTGACCATCTTGGCAAAATCGCCAGCCTTGGCGGCGGCGACCTTTTCAGGAGTGCCGGGGGTAAAGCTGATCGAGATCTGTTTCAGGCTGAGAATCGCGTCACGCGGATCGGCGGTCAGCACCTGGCGCTTGTCGATGGTATAGATGATCGAATAACCGCCCGGCACCTCGATCGGCCCGGCCAGTTGGCCCGGGCCCATCCCGCCGGCGGCAGTGGCGATCGGCGCAGGCAGCTGTGCCAGCCGGATCCAGCCCAGATCGCCGCCGACCGCAGCAGTCGACGCTTCTGAATACTGGCGGGCATAGCCGACAAAGCTGCCGCCCTTTTTCAGCTGGTCAACGATCTTTTCGGCATTGGCCAGCACTTGGCCGCGGTTTTCATCGGTCGCCGACAGATAGATTTCGCCAAGGTGGAATTCCTCGGTGCCCTTGGCCGCCTTCAGCCGGTCCATCATTTCGCGCACTTCGGATTCGGACACGTTGATGAACGGCTGCACGTTGCGGCGCAGCAGGCGCTGCCACGCGATTTCGCCGCGGATCTGCCGTTTCAGCGATGCGGAGGATGATCCGATCTGCGCCAGATAGGCTTCGAGCGCGGCCGGGTCCTTGCCCATGTTCTGCTGCGCAACATAGTCAAAGCGCTGGTTGACCTCTTCTTCGTCGATGACGATGTCGGCGCCCTTGGCTTCCTGGATTTGCAGCGTTTCATCGATCAGGTTGCGCATGACCTGCGCGCGCAGGCGTTCCTGTTCTTCCGGCCCGATCTTGCCGTTGTTGGCATTGGCAAACAGCGCAAACCGCTGGTCAATGTCGGTGCCGGTGATGATTTCGCTGTTGACGATGGCGGTGGCGTGGCGATGGTTGGGGTCCATCTTGCCAAAAAATTTGGGGTTGGACGGCAGGTTCAGGTTGCCCCCGCTGTCGGTGCCCGCAACCGGCGGCGTGACCGATGCCGGCCCCACCGTTTCCTCCTGCGCAAAGGCGACGGGCGCCCCGGCCAGCAGCAGCCCCAACAACAGTCCCGACGTCAGCGTCGCGCGCAACGTTGTTGAACGGGGCACGGGCAGCAGGCGAATTGCAGACATCATGGCAATCGATCAATCCTGTTCGGTGCACCCCGGCCGGGGCACGAAATGCATGGCACTGGTCCGCGCAAATGTGTCCATTTGCGGCTTAACCGGGGCTGAGTGAAACGGGCGATAGCGCCTTTGCCCCCACGTGGGAAGGTTGCAGGCCCAAAAACCGGATAAGTGGCGAGGGTCAGGATCGCCAATTTTAACGCGTGCCGATGCTGCGCAGCGACAGCGTCAGCGCAAACGAACTGCCGCGAACGGCGTCACCGGTGGTGACATAGTCGCGCCGCCAGGTGACTGCGAGGTCCAGGCATCCGTCGGTATAGGCCAGCCCCAGCCGGTGGCGGATCAGTTCAAACCCGTTGCCGCCATAGATGGGATTGTCGGCCTTGGTGGTCAGATTGACGATCGCCGAACCGAACAGCGACCAGTATTTCGCAAATCCGACGCGGCCCGATGCGCGCAATTCCTTGCTGTCCTGGAGGTCTTCGTAACTGAGCGGGATACTGCGGTTGAGCGCGATATAGCCGATTTCGGCATAAGTACGGTGGCTGCCAATCGTGGCGTCAAATTCGTTGCGGCGCAGCTGCAGCGTATCCTTGTCCAGCTGAAACCGTTCGGTCAGCTGTACCACATCGCGGAACCGCACTTCGGCGCGCCCGACGATGTCGGAAAACTTTGCCGCCAGCCCGGTGCCATCGGGCACCAGCGCCGATTGCGTGGAAAAGCGATAGGATTCGCCGATGGTCATCGATGCGCGCCAGCCCGGCCGGGTAAACCGCCAGTCCAGGCCATAGGTCACGCGCACCCCGTCTTCGACCCGGTCATAGCCGGGATAGCGGTTGAGCGCGAAAATGTTGCCGTCTTCCAATTCGACCGCGCGCGAATCTTCGTTGGCGATGGCCAGATTGCGCAAATGCGGCGTGGCGACGATCTGCACCTCTGGCGTCAGCACTTGCGTGCCGCCAAATAGCGTGCCGATCAGCGGCCATTTCAGGTCCACCGCGGCGGTGGCAATGCCGCGCGCCTGCCAGCCGGACGTGCCCTGATACACCGGATTGGCCACCAGCGTGGTGTTGCTGGCGTGATAGATATCCCCGCGCAGCAGCGTTGTCAGCGTCAGTTCCTGCCCGCCGGACGTGATCGTGTGCAGGTTCCATTCGGCCTTGGCCAGCGCGCGCTGCGTATCCTGCCGGTCGGTGCGGGTCAGCGCCAGCGAGTTGACCTCCAGGTCCAGCTTGCCGCCCACCCCGGGCATGGCGATGCGGCGGCGATAATCGATGCTGGGCAGGGCAAACGGCTGCTGGCTGGGGCTGTCCTTGACCCCGATCGCCTGAATCGCCCACCCGGCAAAGCTGAAATAGCTGTCCGGGTCCTGGTGTTCGAGGTTGAAGGTGGATCGCAGCCGGGTGTCGGTCGACAGGTCATAGCGGCGCAGGAACGTGCGGTCGGTGACATAGCGCAACGATCCCGACACGCTCCAGTTTTCATCGAGCTGAAACCGGCCATTGCTTTCCAGATAGCCGCGCAGCGCATAATCGCCGGTGGTGCCCGGCGCCAGCGAGCCATTGGTGGCATTGGTCTGGCGGCTGCGGGTGAGATACCCGCTGATCTGGTACGCGCCCTTGTCGGTCAATTGCCGGTAATGGCCCGACAGCATCGGCAGCGACCGCGAAAACACTGTGGCAGAGGCGGACAGATCCCGGTTGTCGGCCAGCCGCCAGTAGAACGTGTTGGTAATCTGCGCACCGTTGGTCGACGACAGGCTGAAACTGGGGATCAGCAGCCCGGTTTCGGCGCGAAAGTCCGACGCATGCGCCAGCCCCGGCAGCGGCAGCAGTGGTATCCCGAACACGCGCAAGGTGGCGCCGTAATAGCGCACTTTATGGGTATCCGGGTTGAACGTGACACGCACCGCGGTCAGTTCCCAGCTGGGCCGTTTGGGGCAACCATCGTCATCGGTCACGTCGCAACCGCTATAGACCGCCTGATGCAGCACCGCGTGGCCGTGGTCGTCGCGTTCGCTGGAATTGGCGGCCAGCCGCCCGCCTTCGCGCAGCACCAGCAACAGATCGTTGGTGGCGCCGGCCTTGAATTCGTCGGTCAGATCGATGTGGTCGGTGTACAGCACATCGCCGTCTTCATCGACAAAGCGGATGTTGCCGCTGGCCACGATCGCCCCGGTCTTGCGGTTCCAGGTCACGCTATCGGCGCGCAGCGATCGCGCATCGCGCCGCATCACCACATTGCCGCTGGCGGTGGCGACTTCGCCGTTGGTGTCATAGGCGACCTTGTCGGCGGCAAAGCGCACCACGTCGGTCTGGGCGGGGGTGGCCGGATCGGCGGACGCGGCAACCGGTGTGGCTGGCGGTGCCACCAGGGCAGGGGGCGGGGGGGGCGGCGCCGATTCGGGCGTGGCCATCGCGGCACCGGTGGGCAGCTCGGTGGCGGCATGCGCGGCCTGAAACATTGGCGCAACGCCGGTCATGCCCGCAAGGGCAAGCAGCACGTGGGGCCGTCGCGCAGCCTGGCGCAGAAAAAAGGCGTGGCGCGGGGGCCGCGTCGGGGGTCGCATGCGCTTGCCTATCGCACCGGCGCGGCTTAACTGCAAACCCTAGAATTGGCGGTCTGTCCGCCGCTATGGTCCGTTTGCCCGGTTTGGGCGCCAGGGCCGATCAGGAGTGCCATGATGACGATTGCGTTCGCAGTTTCCGGTGATGCCCGCCCCCGCCTGGTCGCCCGTCTGGTTGGCGAAGGCACCTTGCCCGCCGATCTGGCCGAACCCCTGCGTGAGGCAGCGACGGCCAGCCGCTTTGCCGGCAAGACCGGGCAAGTGTTTGAAAGTTTTGTTGCTTCTGAATCCGGCCTGTTGCGGATGGCGCTGGTCGGGATTGGCTCCGCCAGTGGCAGCGACCGCCTGGCCGGGCTGGAACGCGCCGGCGGCGCGGTGGCGGCCAAATACCTGACCTCTGGCGAAACCGTGCTGGGGATCGATTTTGCCGGGTCCGCGTTGACCGCGACCGAGGCGGTGGCGGTGCTGCTGGGCGCGCGACTGCGCAGCTGGCGCTATGATATCTACAAGACCAAGCTGAGCGAAGATCAGAAAGTGTCGCTGACAAAGATCGTCGCCTTCGCCGCACCCGAGGGCACAGAGGCGCTGTGGACGACCGAAGCGGCGCTGGCCGAAGGCGTCGAATTCACGCGCGAATTGGTGACCGAACCGGCCAACGTGATCTACCCCGAAAGCTTTGTCGAACGCTGTGTCGCGCGGTTTGCCGGCACCGGGGTCGATGTGGTGGTGCTGGACAAGGCCGATCTGGAGGCGCTGGGCATGGGCGCGCTGCTGGGCGTGGCACAGGGCTCTGTGCGCGAAGCACGCGTGCTGGCGCTGCGCTGGAAAGGCCGCGCCGGCAGCCGCCCGACCGCGTTTGTGGGCAAGGGCGTGACCTTTGACACCGGCGGCATTTCGATCAAGCCGGCCGGCGGCATGGAAGACATGAAGTGGGACATGGGCGGCGCCGGCGCAGTCGCAGGCGCGCTGCTGGCGCTCGCGCTGCGTAAGGCAGAGGCGGACGTGATCGGCGTGGTCGGCCTCGTTGAAAACATGCCCGATGGCAATGCGCAGCGGCCGGGCGATGTCGTGAAATCGATGTCGGGGCAGACGATCGAGGTGATCAACACCGATGCCGAAGGGCGGCTGGTGCTGTGCGATGTGCTGACCTGGGTGCAAAAGACCTATGCCCCTGCCACGATCGTCGATCTGGCCACGCTGACCGGCGCGATCATCGTGTCGCTGGGCCACGAATATGCCGGCATGTTCGCCAACGACGATCTGCTCGCCAGCCAGCTGGATGCGGCGGGCAAGGCCAGCGGTGACAAGCTGTGGCGGTTTCCGCTGGGATCGGCCTATGACAAGCTGATCGACAGCCCGATTGCCGACATGAAAAACGTCGGGCCACGATTTGGCGGTTCGATCACCGCGGCGCAGTTCATCAAACGCTTTATCGACGATGGCGTGGCCTGGGCACATCTGGATATTGCCGGCACGGTGTGGGTCGACAAGCCTGGCGCCACGCATGACAAGGGCGCAACCGGGTTCGGCGTGCGCCTGCTCGACCGCTATGTGCGCGACGTGCTGGAAAGCTGATCATGCCCAAGATGCGGCGCAAGGCTGACCTGCCAAGCAAGCTTTGCGCCGCCTGCGGCCTGCCGTTCACCTGGCGCAAGAAGTGGGAACGCGACTGGGACAACGTGCGCTACTGTTCCGACCGCTGCCGGGGCAAGGGCGCATAGCACAAAAAGCCCCTCCCCTCGGGGGAGGGGTTGGGGAGGGGTGTCCGACGCTGGATTGGCAGCGCGCCACCGCGGCGCCGGACACCCCCACCCAACCCTCCCCCTGAGGGGGAGGGCTTTTATGCAAAGAGGGCAAACAGTGCGCGTCGATTTCTATCAGCTGACCCGCGATCCGGCCGAAGCGGTGGTGCCGCTGCTGGCGCGCAGCACGCTGGGCGCGGGCGAACGGCTGCTGGTGGTGTCGGACAACGCGCAGCACCTGGAACGCATCAGCCAGGAATTGTGGACCCGCACGCCCGCGTCGTTTCTGGCGCATGGCCTCGCCGGCGGGCAGCACGATGCGCGTCAGCCGATCCTGCTGGCGTCTGACCCGGTGGCGGCCAATGGCGCGCGCTATTGCGCGCTGGCCGATGGCCAATGGCGCGAAGTGGCGGGGATGGAGCGGATGTTTTTGCTGTTTGCGCCCGATCATATCGACGATGCACGCGGAACCTGGCGCATGCTGGGGCACCGTGATGGCGTGGAACGGCGCTATTGGCGGCAGGACGGCGGCAAGTGGCGCGAGGGGCCTTAGCGGTCAGCGTGCCCAGTCTTGCGGCGCAGCACGTTCCCGGCTAGGGGCGCGGCCAAGGGCCGGCTCCGGCTGACCACAATGCGCAATTGCACAGACAAGGATTTGTACCATGGCGGTTACCCGCACCTTTTCGATCATCAAGCCCGACGCGACGCGCCGCAACCTGACCGGTGCGGTCACTGCCAAGCTGGAAGAAGCGGGCCTGCGCGTGGTCGCGTCAAAGCGGCTGCACCTTAGCCGTGCCCAGGCTGAAGGCTTTTATGCGGTGCACAGCGAACGGCCGTTTTTCAACGATCTGGTCGAATTCATGATTTCCGGCCCGGTGGTCGTGCAAGTGCTGGAAGGCGAAGACGCCGTAAAGCGCAACCGCGACGTGATGGGCGCGACCAACCCGGCCAACGCCGATGCTGGCACGATCCGCAAGCTCTTTGCCGAATCGATCGAAGCCAACACCGTGCATGGTTCGGATTCGGAAGAAAACGCCGCGATCGAAATCGCGTATTTCTTTCAGCCCGCAGAAATCGTTGGCTGATCGCCGCTTCGGCGCTGACACACGAAGGGGGCCTTTGCGGCCCCCTTTTTGTTGCGTAAACGGTTGTCGAAAGGATGTGCGGCATGATCGGCATGGGCGGGGGCGATTGCCCGTTTGAATTCAATTTCGACGAAAAAACCTTCAAGGTCGGCGATGTGGTCAGCTATCGCGTGACCGGCAGCCTCGATGGCATGCCGTTCGTCGGCACGCTGGCCGAGGTGCACGATGATCACGTGATCATCGCCGCGGATGCCAATGACCCCACCGTGCGCTATCGCGCCACCCGCGAAAGCCGCCCGGTGGTGGACGAAAGCGAGATTTAAGCGGTACGCGGCTGCCGCGCGTACCAGCGGGCCAGCATCAGTGTGACCGTCGCCACCCCCACCAGCCCGGCCAGGATCGGCCCGGTAAAGCTGGCCCCCAGCGCCAGCGCCACTGCCGCCAGCAAACAGGCCGTGGCACAGCCCAGGTCCCACCCCGCCTCGGTCGCCATGGCAAAGCGCAAGGGGCAGGCCGATTGCCGCGCCATGGCATACATCGGCGCCAGCAGCGCGACCTGGGTGATCGGGGTGACCAGCGCACCCAGCGCTGTGGCCGCCACCGCCGCAACCGGGTGGTGCCACGCCGCCGCCTTGGCCAGCACTGCCAGCCCGGCGCAGCCATAGGCCAGCGGCACCATCGCCCGGCCGTGCCCGGCATCGACACGCCGCCCGACCATCAGGCTGGCGCCCGCGGCACAGGCCCCGGCCAGCGCCAGCGCACCGCCAAACGCGCCAAACCGTTCGCCCAGCGACACGAACAGCGCCAGGTTCCACACCACATTGACCGCTCCCGAATGCAATCCTTCGGCGCAATAGATCGGGCGGGCAAACCGCACCACGCCGGCGCTGAGCTCTGCCTGCGGCGCCACCCGCGCATCGGGTGCCGCCAGCAAGGGCCACGCCGCGCCCAGCTGGATCAGCGCGATCAGCGCAAAGCCCGCGACCGGTCCCAGCGAATCATGGATCACCCCGCCGATCACCGGCGCGACGATGGACACCACGGCGGTGGCCGCCTGTTGCAGGCTGACCTGCCGCCCGCGTGATCCGCTGCTGGCGATCGCCGCGTTATACCCGTGCCACGCGGTCCAATAGAGCACGCTGCCCAGCCCCATCGCCAGCACATAGGCCAGCATCCAGCCATCGACACGGTGGACAAACCCCAGCAACGCATAGCCCAGCGCGCGCACCGCGATGCCGATCATCAGCACCTGGCGCAGCCCCAGCCGGATCGCCAGTGGCAGCACGCCGGCGCGCAGGATAAATCGCGTCAGCACCAGCCCGGCAAACGCGGTCAACGCCATCGGCTGTGACACCCCCTGGCGCACCAGAAACGCGGTCATGAACAGCCCGCCGGTGTTTTCGGCCAGCGATTGCAGCGCGCTGTGTAGCGTGATCGCCGCCAGCGGGGTGGTACGGTGCCCGGCCATCAGCCCGGAACGGGGTTGGCCATGCCCTGTACCAGTCGGGCCAGACACCGGGCATAGAGCTGGTGTTCGGCAAACAGCACGCGCGCGCCCAGTGCTTCGGGCGTATCATCGGCGGCAATCGCCACGGCAATCTGCCCCAGCACCGCCCCGTCATCCAGTTCGGGCGTGACAAAATGCACGCTGCACCCGCCATGGCTGTCGCCGCCCGCGATCGCGCGGGCATGGGTGTGCAGGCCTTTGTGCGCGGGCAGCAGGCTGGGATGTATGTTGATCATCCGCCCCTGCCAGCGGTTGACAAACCCGGTATCGAGAATGCGCATATAGCCGGCCAGCGCGATCACCTGGGCGCCGGCGTTCAGCACCGCGGCCTCCATCGCCGCATCGTGCGCGGCGCGGGCCATGCCCTTGTGCGGCAGGACAAAGGTCGCCACGCCTTCGGCACGGGCCACGGCCAGGCCGCCGGCAGCGGGGTTGTTGGATAACACCAGCGCGATGCGGTAGGGGCAATCGGGCAGGCGGCTGGCATAGAGCAGTGCCGCCATGTTGGTCCCGCTGCCGGAAATGAAAACCGCGACCGGGGTGCGCGGGTCATCCGACCCGTTTTCAGGCATTGTGCGTGGCTTCCCAGTGCCCTTGCGCTGCCCAGGTTTCATCGCTGCCGGTCACGGTGCAGCCGCGCGGGCCGGGCTCGATCATGCCAATCGTAAACACCGTTTCGCCCGCTGCGGCCAGATCGGTGGCCAGCCCGGCGGCGTCGTCGGGCGCCACTGCCAGCACCATGCCCACGCCGCAATTGAACGTGCGCGCCATTTCGCCCGGCTCGATCTGGCCCTGCGCCTGCAGAAACGCCATCAGCGGGGTCTGTTCCCACGCATCGGCATCGATCCGCGCATGCAGCCCGGTGGGCAGCACGCGTGGCACATTTTCCAGCAGTCCGCCGCCGGTGATATGCGCGCAGGCATGGATTCGCCCGGCGCGGATGAACGGCAGCAGCGTTTTCACATAAATGCGAGTCGGTTCGATCAGGTGGTCGATCAGCAGCCGTTCCATATCGAACAGCGCGGGCCGGTCCAGCCTCCAGCCTTTGTCGGCCGCCAGCCGCCGTACCAGTGAATAGCCGTTGGAATGCACCCCCGACGATGCCAGCCCGATCAGCACGTCGCCGGCCGCGACGCGGTCGCCGGTCAGCTGTTCGCCGCGTTCGACCGCGCCCACGCAAAACCCGGCCAGATCATAATCGCCGGCCGCATACATCCCCGGCATTTCGGCGGTTTCGCCGCCGATCAGCGCGCATCCGGCCATGCGGCAGCCTTCGGCAATGCCGGCGATCACGCGTTCGGCCACGCCGTTGTCCAATTTGCCCGTGGCGAAATAGTCCAGGAAAAACAGCGGCTCTGCGCCCTGCACGATCAGATCGTTGACGCACATCGCCACCAGATCGATGCCGATCGCGTCGTGGCGGTCATGGTCGATCGCCAGTTTGACCTTGGTGCCCACGCCATCGTTGCCGGCGACCAGCAACGGGTCTTTGTACCCCGCCGCACGCAGATCGAAAAACCCGCCAAAGCCGCCCAGTTCGGCATCGGCGCCGGGGCGCGCGGTGGCGCGCGCCAGCGGCCCGATCGCCTTTACCAGCGCGTTGCCGGCGGCGATGTTCACGCCGGCGCGGGCGTAGCTGTAACGGTCGGGATTGTCGTTTTCGGATGCCATGGCCGCACCCCCTATCGCAAGTTGCGCGATGCTCAAACAGTTCCCGCTTGGATTTCCACTTGCCTTTGGGCAAAAGCGCGCGCGTTACCCGTCCGCTTGTTGATGGGCATTGTTGGTGGCGCCTGTTCGCCGCGTCGGAGTTTGCTTGGCTGCATCGCGCCTTTGGTCGAAAAAATCGCGTCATTCCCGGCTCGCATGGGTCGGGGCGGGGCTGCTGGTGCTCGGCATCGGCGGTGCGGTTGTGTGGGCGCAGATCGAGGGCGATCGCGGCATCGCCCCGGTCGCCAGCACCGGCGATTTCGAAGTTTCGGGAATCGAAGTGAACACCACCGGCGCCAGCGCGGATGAGGCGCGCAATGCCGGCTGGCACACCGCCACCCGGCTGGCCTGGCAAAAGCTGTGGGCGCAGCGCGGTAGCGGTGGCCCGGCCCCGGCGCTGGATGACGGCACGCTGTCGGGCATGGTGTCGGCGGTGGCGGTGGAACACGAGGATATCGGCCCGCATCGCTATATCGCGCGGCTGGGCGTGGTGTTTGATCGCGCACGCATGGCGGGATACCTGGGGTTGCAGGGCGGTGGCGCGCGGTCCGCGCCGCTGCTGGTGATCCCGCTGCTGTACCAGGGCGGGGTGGCCAGCGTGTTTGAAACGCGCACGCCGTGGCAAAAGGCCTGGGCCGATTTCCACACCGGGGAAAGCGTGATCGATTATGTGCGCCCCGGCGGCGGCGGCGCCGATGGCCTGCTGATCGATGCCGGGCAGGTCGGCCGGCGCAGCCGCAACTGGTGGCGCACGATTCTGGACCAGTATGGCGCAGAAGACGTGCTGATCCCGATCGCGCGGCTGGAACGGCAATGGCCGGGCGGGCCGGTCAAGGGCACATTCGCCGCGCGCTATGGCCCCGACAATCATTTCCTGGGCGCGTTCGAACTGACCGCACCGAGTGAAGACAAAGTGCCGGCGATGCTGGCCGATGCGGTGCGGCGGATCGATGGTATCTATGCGCAGGCGCTGGCCGCCGGTCAGCTCAACCCCGATCCGTCGCTCAACAGCCGGCCGCAGATCGATCCGAAACTGGTCGCCAGCATTGTCGACAAACTGCCCCCGCCGACCGCCGCAGCGCGCAGCGCGGTGCCCGGGGTGGCGGTCACCAGCGGGTCCGGCCCGGCGGCGACGGTCTATCAGATCCAGTTTGTCAGCCCCGATGCCGGCGCGGTCGATGCGACGCAAGCCGCGCTGCGCGGGGTGCCGGGCGTGCAATCGGCGGTGCCCAGTTCGCTGGCGCTGGGCGGGGTATCGGTAATGCGCGTGGGCTATAGCGGCGATCTTGAAGCGCTGGCGGCGGCGCTGCGCGCGCAAGGGTGGAAAGTGACGCAAGGGTCTGGCGCGCTGATGATCCGGCGTTGACCGGGCCGGACGCGCACACCCCGATGTCGCAGATCGCGCTACCGCTGGAATTGCCTGACGGGGCAGAGGCGATTGTCGGCGGGCCATCGCTGCAACCGGTGTTCGCGGCATTGCAGGCCAGCCCGACCTGGCCCTATCGCACCGCCGTGCTCAGCGGCCCGCCGCGTTCGGGCAAAAGCCTGCTGGCGCGCTGGTTTGCTGCCAGCGGGGCGGGCGAAGCGATCGATGATGCCGACCGACTGGACGAAGTTGATCTGTTTCACCGCTGGAACCGCGCGCAGGCCGATGGCCGCGCGCTGCTGCTGGTGGCGGGCGTGCCGCTGGCGACACCGGGGCAGAATTCGGGGTGGCGGATCGGGCTGCCCGATCTCGCCTCTCGCCTCGGCGCGGCGCTGCCGCTGATGATTGCGGCGCCCGATGATACGCTGTTGCGCGCGTTGATCGGTGAACAGGCGCGGCGGCGCGGGCTGGGCTTGAGTGAACCGGTGCTCGATTGGCTGGTGCCACGCATCGAACGCAGCCATGCCGCGGCTGAGGCGCTGGTGATCGCGCTGGACCGGTTGTCGCTGGAACGCAAGGCGCCGGTGACGCTGGCGCTGGCGCGCGATGCACTGACTGACCCTGTTTACGGGCATGGCCATTGGCAACCGCGGCTTCTATAACCATATCGTATCCGCGCGCCGCCGCCATGGCCGGTGCCGCAGGGGGATTGGGGCATGTTCGACCGCCTGATTGCATATCTTGATTCGGTGCGCGCGCGCGATCCGGCGCCGCGTTCGCGCGCGGAAGTGCTGCTCTATCCCGGGGTCTGGGCGCTGGGGTTTCACCGCGTGGCGCATCGGCTGTTCCGGGCCGAGCTGTTTTTTCTGGCCCGGCTGGTCAACCATGTGTCTCGGCTGCTGACCGCGATCGATATCCATCCGGGGGCCAAAGTTGGCCACCATCTGTTTATCGACCATGGCTTTACCGTGATCGGCGAAACCGCCGAAATCGGCAACAATGTCACCATCTATCAATGCGTCACGCTGGGCGGCACCAATCCCGCGAACGGCGTGGCCGGCAAACGCCACCCCACGTTGTGCGACAATGTTATCATCGGTTCGGGCGCGCAGATCCTGGGGCCGATCACCGTGGGAGAACGCGCGCGGGTGGGCGCCAACGCGGTGGTGACCGACGATGTGCCCGAAGGCGCAACGATGATCGGGCTGAAGGCGCGATCGACGCTGGTGCCGGCAGAAACCTGGCTGCGCGAATTCCTGCCCTATGGCACCCCCTGCCGCGAACCGTGCGAGCCATCGGGCAATGCCCGCATCGACGCGCTGGAGGCGGAACTGGAGCAATTGCGTGGCGAAATCGCGGCGCTGCAGCGCCGTGATCAGCCCACGCCCGAGCGCGCGCGGCGGCGGACGCGGTCCTGACCGGGGTGGCGGGCAACGATTCGGCAGGCACGACCGGTGCAACGGTGGTGCCGTTCACACGCGCGGCCCCCACACAGGTAACCTTTGACCGCGCGGAACTCATGCGCATTCTCGATCTCTATGGCCGCATGGTCGCCGCCGGGCTGTGGCGCGATTACGCGATCAGCTTTGACCGCGATGCCGCCAGTTTCAGCGCGTTCAAACGCACCGCCGAACGCCCCAGCGCCCGCATCGAAAAACACCCCGCCCTGCGCACAAGGCAGGGCATGTGGGCGCTGTACGGCGAAGCGGGGCAAGTGCTGAAACGCGGGCACGATCTGGGCGGGGTGCTGTCACCGCTGGAGCGGAAGTTGATGAAGGTGGTGGAGGGGTGAGGGTAGAGATTAATTGCGGAATTACGGCGCCAGGAATTACGGTGATGGTGCAAAACCCCCTTGAGTTCAGAGGACTTGATGTGCAATTAATTTTGAATGCACCACTTTTAGAAATTAAAAAACGAAGTAGGGAGGCGCTGAATTTTAAAGAAAATGTGAATTAAATATGATGCTACCACAACACCTCGTAAAGATTGACGTCTGAACTGACTTAAAGTTCATCGCCAATTGGCGGTTTTTCCCGCTTCGCTTTGTCAAGAAACGGCAACATATCGCCGGGCCGTGCTTCGCCGGCACGGCGCTTGAGGAAATCCGACGCAGTTTCGACCACACCGATCTTCTGTGCGATGGCCACTGCGATCCACTGGTTCAACGATACGCCGTCTTCTTTGGCAAGCCGGGCAGCGGCTTCCTTGACCGATGCCGGCAACTTGAGCGGGTAGGATGACTTGCTCATGACCGTAACTCCTTCAACAATTCACCGGGACGCAAAACGCGCAATCCGAACCTTGCCGCGCCCTTGGCAAAGTCCCGCACATTGTGCGTGACCAGCGCATCTGCGCGGCCATTGACGGCCGTCTCCAGCACCATCTCGTCATTCGGGTCCGACAGCTGCGGTCGCCACTGAAAACTCACGTCCACCGCTTCGCAGGTGCTCGCTAAAGCGGCAAGGAAATGGTCGATATCACGCAATCCCAGACCATGGGCGAGGCGCTGCTCCGGGCGCTTCAACACCGCCTCGTATTCGAGAAACAGCGCAGGCGTCACCAGGGACGTCAGGCGTCCATGTGCGGCCTCGCGCAAAACTGCATTGCTACCGCCAGCCGCGCTTCTCAGCGCTGACACGATCACGTCGGTGTCGAGAACGACTCTTGGCATATCCTATGGGATATCACACCGTGCGCCGGAATTCAATTGCGCGCCCATCGAATGCTCTAACGCATCAGCCCGGCACCGTGGCCCCAGCCCATCAGTCGGCGCCACTCGACGCGACCGTGCTCTGCTTGTGCGGCAATATTCTGGACCAGCGCGCGTCCAGCCTGGCTTGCGCGGTGTCGGCCTTCACCCGTGCGATCAGGGCAACGCCGCGCAGGGTGACGCTGTGGCTGCCGAGAAAGCCGGACGACACGCTATAGCCGACATCGTAAAGCGCGACATCGGTGCGTTCGTCGCCATCGACCAGAAAGCGGGTGGTGATCGCGACTGGCAGTTGCGCATCGCCACGGCTGTTGTCGGGCAGGTGCGCGGCCTCGCGCGCCTTGATCAGCGCGTGTTCAAACCAGGTGGCGTCGATCCGGGGTTCACCCGTGGTATCCGCGGCGGTCACGCCGAGCGCGGTGGGAAAGGCGATGTGCTGGTCCTGCACCGATTGCACGCTGGACGTCGGTTTCAGGGCCAGTTCACGCTTGCCGGCATTTGTGGCGGTGAGCACCAGCGTGGCAGAGTGCACGGCGGCCTTGTTGGCCTCCGCAGTCTTTTGCGCCTGGTCGGCGTTGCGCTGGGTCCAGTTGCTCCAGAACGTCAGCGCGGAAATGATCACCGCGATCACGGTCAGCACTTCGCCAAAGGTTATCCAGCGCCGGCGGGTGGCTGCTGCCTCTGCCCTGGCGGCGGCGTTCGATTCGGGGCGGGGGGTGCTATCGGTCACACGCGCGTTTCCATCACCTGCGGCAGGGCGCGTCAAGCGGGGGCTTTCGCGTTGCGGGCATTGTGGTGCGGTACGCCCCAATTCCCAGGCGCCGCAATAGCCGCTCAGCCGATCGCGGTTTGGATGTGCTGCACCCTGGTGCGCTGTTCCAGCAGCAGCCGTTCCAGCCGCGCCACATCGGGAACGCCGGCAACCTCAAAACGCGCGGTTGTCCGGTCGCCGTCGCTGTCGATCGATGTGCCGGTCTGGATGCGCAGGGTGCCGTGGCCGTCGGCGTCGATGGTCACGTCGATTGGCCCCATCTGAAACAGCATCACGCTTTCGCGCTGGTGTTTCGCCCCCGCGGCAATGCGCAGCAGGCGCCGGTTGGTCAGGCCATAGACCGTCGACGCCGCCGCGCGCTGCGCCGCAAACGGCATCCACAGCATCCACAGGCCTGCCGCGATAAACGGCAGCCCGAACAGCGGAAACACGATTCCGAAGCTCCATTTCATGGTGTCAGGCGTATGGGTGCCGGGATACCAGGGCAGAAAGGCCAGCGCTTCCCAGAACAGCGCGAACGCCGTCCAGGGAATGGCGAACAGCCACATGAAAAAGCCGGCGCGCAGCTTGCGCGGATTTGGCCTGGCACTCCACAACAGTTGTTCACCCGGCAACAGTTCGCGCCGCAGGATTGCATCGAGCTCGGATGGCAGCATGTCGGCCGCTCCAATTTTTCCAACAACCAAATTCACAGCCGGAAAATACCACGCTATTCTGACACGGAAGTTAATGTGGTGCCTGCGAACCCGATGGCTGTGATGGACAGCACTGCATGCAATCCACGCGATCGGCGTTCGGTTGTCATCGTTTCGGCCGTGCACTATTGCCACAGCCATGCCGATGTCCGCACCCGTATGGCGATGACCACACGCCGGGCACTTGCAATCGGGCTGCTGGTGCTGGTTGGCGGATGCCATCGCGCGGGGCAAGGCGCGCAATCGCAAATGCAGGCGAAAGCCACGCCGGTGCTGCGCGCGGTCTGGCGCGACGCAACGCATCACCTGTTGGTGGTGCTGCCCGGCGCGGACGGGCGGGTGCCGCGGGGGGATTGCGCGGCGCCGCTGCTGATCGATGATGCCAGCGGCGGCGTACGGCAGATTGCCCCGGCAGAGGCGGCGGCGCTGGTGACGCACATGCAGATGGCGGGGGCGGTGCGGGGCACGTGCCCGTGATGGGGGTGCGCTATGCTGGATGGATCTGCGCCGTGCGGATGGCCCCCACCCCCAACCCCTCCCCTGAAGGGGAGGGGCTTTTGGCGCGGGATCAGCCCTTCATCGCCGCCTGCATCGCGGCCAGGATGGCGTGGCTTTGTTCGGTGCCCGATTGCGGCACGAAATCGCCGGTGCGGTCGCTGATGCGCGCCCAGTTGGCGGCAAAACCTTCGACCGTGCGGTCTTCCTGCGCCAGGATTACCGGCGGGTTCATGGTGACAAACGCGCTGTGGTACGCACCGGCGCCCGCGCCGACGATCGCGTTGCTGGGCGCATCATCCGACACCAGATAGAGCGCGGCAGGCACCACGTTTTCCGAGCCGAACAGCTTGAACGCCTCTTCGGGGAAAATGTCGGCGGTCATCCGCGTGGCCGCCACCGGCGCCAGCGTGTTGACCCGCACGTTGTATTTTGCGCCTTCCAGGTACAGCGTCTTGGTCAGTCCGGCCAGGCCCAGCTTGGCCGCGCCATAGTTGGCCTGGCCGAAATTGCCGAACAGCCCGGTGGATGATGCGGTCATCAGGATGCGGCCATAATTTTGTTCGCGCATCATGTCCCACACCGCCTTGGTCGCGTTGGCCGATCCCGACAGGTGGACCTTTACCACCAGATCGAAATCGCTGGGGTCCATCTTGGTAAAGCTTTTGTCGCGCAGGATGCCGGCATTGTTGATCAGCACGTGCACGCCGCCCCAATCGGCTTTCGCCTTGGCCACCATCGCCTGCATCTGTTCGAATTCGGTGACCGAGCTGCCATCGGCGATCGCTTCGCCACCTGCGCTGCGGATTTCCTCCACCACCAGTGCGGCGGCGTCCGACGCGCCGCTGCCGTCGCGCGCCGCGCCCAGATCGTTGACCACCACTTTGGCCCCGCGCCGCGCCAGTTCCAGCGCATAGGCCCGGCCCAGGCCGCCGCCGGCGCCGGTGACAATTGCGACTTTGCCCGCAAACGAAATGCTCATTGCCCGAAACTCCCGCACACGCTTAATCGCGCGTTGAAACGCTTGCGGCGATGCCATGGCGCAGCAGGATTGGCAACCGGGTCACGTCAAGTCGTTCAGGTCAATCTGTGCACCCAGCCGTGCGTGTCGGCCACTTCGCTGCGCTGGATCGATACCAGCCGCTGGCGCAGGCGTTGGGTCAATTGCCCCGGGCCGCCGCTGCCGATCACGAATTCGCTGGTGGTGTCGGCCACTTTGCCCACCGGGGTCACCACCGCTGCGGTGCCGCAGGCAAAGGTTTCCACCAGGGCGCCGCTGGCAGCATCGGCGCGCCACTGGTCCAGCGCATAGCGTTCCTCACGCACGGTCAGCCCTTCTTCGCGGGCCAGCGTGATCAGGCTGTCGCGGGTGATGCCGGGCAGGATCGTGCCGGCCAGCGGCGGGGTAACGATCGATCCGTCGGCCATCACGAAGAACAGGTTCATGCCGCCCAGTTCCTCGATCCAGCGGTGTTCCGCCGCATCCAGGAACAGCACCTGATCATGCCCGCGCGCGAATGCCTCTGCCGTGGGCACCAGGCTGGCGGCGTAATTGCCGCCGCATTTGGCCGCGCCGGTACCGCCGGGCGCGGCGCGGGTGTAATCGCTGACAAAGATCGACACTGCCGGCGCGCCCGATTTGAAATAGTTGCCGGCGGGGCTGGCGATCACCAGAAATTTGTACGCGCGCGCCGGGCGCACGCCCAGGAACGCTTCGGATGCGAACATGAACGGGCGCAGATACAGCGATCCGCCGTCAACATTCGGAAACCAGTCGCGGTCGGCCAGCACTTGTTGCCGCACCGCTTCGACAAACAGGTCTGCCGGCAATTCGGGCATGGCCAGCCGCCGGGCAGAGGCGTTGAACCGCGCGGCGTTGGCCTGCGGGCGGAACAATGCGATGCCCCCCGCGTTCTCACCCGCATTGTCGCCCAGCCGATAGGCCTTCAGACCTTCAAAGATTTCCTGGGCATAGTGCAGCACGGCCGCTGCCGGATCGAGCGCGATCGGGCCATAGGGCACCACGCGCGGGTCGTGCCAGCCGCGGTCGGCATCAAAATCGATTTCGACCATGTGGTCGGTAAAGGCCGTGCCAAACCCCGGGTTGGCCAGAATGCGCGCGCGGTCGTCCGCGGCCATCGGGGCGGGGTGGGGGATCTGGGCAAACGCGTTTGCGAAGCGGGCGAGCCCGTCTGGGGCCTGGGCGGACGACGCCATGGAATGTCCTTTTTCGTAACACACTATGCGGGTCGCGTTCGCGGGCAACCGGGATGGGGCCGCGAATCTCCGCCAAGAAGGCGTCGCTTTGTACGATTGTTGCGTAGAACGCAAGGTGATTGAAACAAATGTGAAGGGCCGCCTCCCCGTGGGGAAGCGGCCCTTCGCATGGTCAGCGGCCGGAAGTGCCGCTCACGAAGCCTTTATCGCGATTGCGGAAAATCAGCGATAATGCCTCGCGCTGCGGATTGCCGACCTCTGTGCTGAACCATGAGACATCGGATCACCTCCTTTCGCGTTGTTGAGCCAAGTTCGCCGACCTGTGGCGGATTGCCCCGATCGACTGGACCACCTTGGGCCTGCTGCCCGCCGCAATCTTGACGGCAAAATGAGTCATTGCGCGACGAACAACAAGACTTGAACAAATTTAATTTTGCGTCAGAATCATTCGCTCCGCCTGATATGGTGACGCGGTCTTTGGGTTACGCCTCAGCCCCGGCAATCCTCTACCACCCGCCCAATTTGCGACCATGCCGGCAGCACCACTGGTGCCGTGCCGGCAATCGTGATGCGCACGCGCCCGCGGCTGAACGCCATGGCATCCCACAGGCGGTGGCCTGCGGGCAGGGTGATCGCCAGCGTGGGCATGCCATCGATGCTCAGCGGCTCGGCCTCCACCGCGCCAGTGGTGGTTGATGTGGTAATGGTTGCGCTGCGCAGGCCGGTGGGCATCGTGGCGGGCATCGTGGCGGTTTGGGCCGGATCGATGGGCAGCGCGATGCGTATGACGCCGGTGGCACGGTCGCAGCGCAGCACGGCCACGGGCATTGCCCCCGGCAGGCCATAGCGCGCCTCATCGCCGGTCGGGTGCGGCTGCCACAGCCAGTCGCCCGGCGGCAGCGGCAGATCGCGCCAGTCCTGCCCCGGTGCGGGCGCCAGCGCCGGTGGTGCGGGGCGGGGCGGGGGCACCACCGCCACCGGTGCGCGCGGGGGCAGTGGCTGGGGCAGGGCGGTCGTGGCCTGGTGCGATGGCGCAGGCTCGCTCGTCCTTGGCACCATGCCGTCGCACCCGGACAGCGCAAGCATGACCCCGCAGGCCAGCCACAGCGGGCGCGTCTGCAAGGCGGAAAGCGGGAACGCGTGGTTGATCTGCATGGCCTGTGTATGGAAGAGACCGATGATGAGCTCAAGCAATGAACCACCAACCCGCAAAGATCATCCTCGCGCCCCGCGTCCCGGCAAGCTGCGGCTGGATCAGGCGCTGGTCGAACGTGGCCTGGTGGAAAGCCGCGCGCGCGCACAGGCGCTGATCCTGGCCGGGCTGGTCTATGGCGGAGAGGTGAAGCTGACCAAGGCGGGCGCGCCGGTGGCGGCCGATGCGGTGATCACCGTGCGCGGGCGCGATCATCCCTGGGTGTCGCGCGGCGGGATCAAGCTGGCGCATGCGCTGAACCATTTCGGGCTCGATCCGACCGGAGTGGTGGCAATGGATATTGGCAGTTCCACCGGCGGCTTTACCGATGTCCTGTTGCACCACGGCGCGGTGCATGTGTTTGCGATTGATTCGGGCACCAACCAGCTGGCGTGGAAATTGCGGCAGGACCCGCGCGTGACGGTGATGGAACAGACCAGCGCGCGCGTGCTGACCCCGGCGATGATTGCCCGCGCCGATGTTCCAGCACCGACCTGGGTGGTGTGCGACGCCAGCTTCATCGCCTTGCGCAAAGTGCTGGAAGTGCCGCTGGCGCTGGCGGCGCGGCCCACCCGGCTGGTGGCACTGATCAAGCCGCAGTTTGAAGTGGGGCGCGGCGAAGTGGGCAAGGGCGGGGTGGTGCGCGACGCTGCATTGCATGCGCGCGTGTGCGACGCTGTGCGCGATTGGCTGACCAGCGAGGGCTGGCAGGTCGACGGCATTGTCGAAAGCCCGATCACCGGCCCCGAAGGCAATATCGAATTTCTGATTTCTGCCGTACTGGACCCGAAATCGACCACATTTGCACACCGTGACGGAGCCGATTTTGGCCCAGTGCAAGGAGAGAGGTCGCCGGAATATGTCAATATTTCAAGACCGATCGACGTAGCAATGGGCCAAAAGCGGCCCGCCCCGAAGGGGTTGCCTTCAGAAGCCCCGTGACAGCGTCCCAGCACTCGTCCGGGCAACCAGCCCGGCCTTCGCGCTGCTCCTCGTCACGGAGCTTCTGAAGGCAATCACGGTGTGCAAATGTGGTCGATTTCGTGTCTATCAACGTGACGGTAATGGAGATTGTGCAATATTGCTTTGCCCGGCCTTCGCCGCCAATATCGGCGCCGAATCGCAGGTTGGCGTAACGGGCACAATTGTCCCGGTGGCGCGGTCGGCCGACATGTCAGGGATCATGCAACAGCTCGCTTCGAACGCTCAACTCCGCGCCGTTATCCTGCGCTGGACGTTGTTTACCGTGCCTTTGTGCCTTGGCCTTGGCTTTCTGTCGGCGCGCGCATCGGGCAGCGTGCCCGACAACGCGTGGTTTGCGATGCTCGACAAACCGGCGCTCTATCCGCCGCCCGTGGTGTTCCCGATCGTGTGGAGCATTTTGTATGTGCTGATGGGCATTGCGCTGGCGCTGATCGTGGCGGCGCGTGGCGCGCGCGGGCGGTGGCTGGCGGTCGTGGCCTTTGCCGGGCAACTGGCGATCAACCTGTCATGGAGCCCGGTGTTTTTCGCGATGCACCGGATGACCCTGGCGCTGAGCATCATTGTCGCGCTGATCGTGGTGCTGGGGGTGACGATCGCGCTGGCCTGGCGCGTGCGGCGCATGGCCGCGGCGCTGCTGCTGCCCTATCTGGTGTGGGTGTGCTTTGCCTCGTTCCTCAATCTGCAATTTCTGCAGATGAACCCTGGCGCCGATGGGGCCGATGGTTCGGGTGCGGCGGTGCGCGTGCAATTGTGATCGTGCGCGCGATGCGCCCGCAAGGCCCCTTGTCGCGGGCGCCGGGCGCGCCCATGTTGTGGCTATCAACCGACCAGCCATAAGGCCCTGCCCATGCAAAGCGAAAACCCGCTGCTTGCCGATTTTGTCAAGCTGATCAACAGCGCCGCCGGCACCGTGGCCGGTATGGGCCGCGAAGCCGGCGAAACCGCGCGCGAACGCGTAAAGGAAATGTTTGGCGGAATGGATTTTGTCAGCCGCGAAGAATTTGACGCGGTAAAGGACCTGGCCGCCGCCGCGCGCGAAGAAATCGAGGCGCTGAAGGCGCGGATTGTCGCGCTGGAAGCGGCGGCAAAGCCGGATTGATTATCGGACAGTAGCCCTTCGCTTAATTGCCGTCGCCACCACGCCACAACCCGCCGTCGCGACAGGTTTGCGCGTGACACGCCCGGGCGCCCATGCAAGTCTGATCCCGATACAGTCATAACTGATCGGGGATGCCAATGACGCCGGATACACAGCCAACCCCCGACCGGTCGGGGGCCATGTCGAGAGGTATTGTCGGTCTGCTGGCGCTGTGCCTGTTCATCAATTATCTGGATCGCGGCAATCTGGCGACTGCCGCCCCGCTGATCAAGGACCAGCTGGGCCTGACCAACACGCAGATCGGCGCGCTGGGGTCGGTGTTTTTTCTGGTCTATTCGCCCGGGCACATTCTGGCCGCCTGGGTGATTGCGCGGATCAATCCCTATCGCACGTTGGCGCTGGGGCTGTGCATCTGGTCGCTGGCGACCGTGTTGTCGGGTTTTGCCACCGGCTTTGCCATGCTGATGCTGCTGCGCGTCCTGCTGGGGCTGGGTGAAAGCGCAGGGATGCCGGCAAGTTCCAAACTGCTGGCGCAGCATATCCCGCCGGAAAAGCTTGGCTCTGCCAATGCCGCGATTATTGCGGGGATATATCTGGGGCCGGCGGCCGGTACCTTTCTGGGCAGCATGATTGTCGCCCATCTGGGCTGGCGCCCGCTGTTTTTCGTGTTTGGTGCGGCGTCGCTGCTGTGGCTGGTGCCGTGGTGGCTGGCCACGCGCCATGCATCGGCTGCGGCGGCCGAACCGACCACCTGGGTCGAACCTGGTATCGGCGTGCTGTTGCGCAAACGGCAGATGTGGGGCGCTGCAATCGGGGCGTTTGCGGGGAACTATGTGTGGTTCCTGCTGATCAGCTGGCTGCCGCTCTATCTGGTCAAGGTACAGGGGTTTTCGCTGCAGGAAATGGGCGCGCTGGCGGGGCTGGTCTATCTGCTGTCGGCGGGTCTGGCGTTGATCTTTGGCTGGCTTTCCGATGTGTGGATGCGCGCCGGTGCTTCGTCCCAGCGCGTCCGGATGACCATGGTCTGCGCCGGCAGCGTGATCGGCATCGGCTCTATGCTCGGCTGTGCGCTGGGAAATGCGCAAGTGGCGATCGCGTCGCTGCTGATTTTTCCCATCGCCAATGGCCTTGGCGGGTTCAATCTTTATGCAATCGGCCAGACGCTGGCAGGCCCGCGCGCGGCGGGCAAATGGATCGGCGTGCAAAATGCTATCGGCAGTTCATCGGGCATTGTCGCGCCGATCCTGACCGGGATGATCATCGACCGCACCGGCAGCTTCAGCCTGGCGTTTGTTGCAGCTGCGGTGATCGGCGTGGTGGGGCTGCTGGCGTGGATTTTCCTGGTGCGGCGGGTGGAGCCGATTGACTGGGTGGATGCCGGCCAGTCCTACAACCCGATCGCGCGCAAGGCCTGATCCAGATCCTCGATCACATCGTCCGGGTCTTCCAGGCCCACATTCAGCCGCAGCATGTTTTCGCCCACGCCCATGTCGGCGCGGGTGGCGGGGCCGACGCCGTGGTGGGTGGAGGAGGCCGGGTGGCACATCAGCGACCGGGAATCGCCGATGTTGTTGGAAATATCCACCAGTTGCAGCGCATCGAGCAGGCCATGTGCCTCGGCCCGGCCACCGTCGAGTTCGATCGACAGGATCGATCCGCCGGCCTTCATCTGCTTCAGCGCCAGCGCATGCTGGGGATGCGCTGGCAGATAGGGGTACAGCACGCGTGGCACGCGGGCCTCAAGAAACGTGGCGACTTTCAGCGCGTTTTCGCTCTGGCGCATGATGCGCAAGTCCAGCGTTTCCAGGCCTTTCAACACCACCCAGGCGTTGAACGGGGCAATATTGGGCCCGGTGTTGCGCTGAAACGGCAGCAGCACGTCGTTGATGAACGCCGCTGATCCGCAGACCGCGCCGGCCAGCACGCGACCCTGGCCATCCATCATCTTGGTGGCGGAATAGGCGACGACATCGGCGCCGAACTGCATCGGTTTTTGCAGCGCGCTGGTGGCAAAGGCATTGTCGACCACGGTGACGATGCCATGGCGCCGGGCGAGCGCGCAGACGAATTCCAGATCGACCAGATCCATTGTCGGATTGGCCGGGCTTTCAAAAAAGAACACTTTGGTATTGGGCTGGATTGCCGCTTCCCAGCTGGCATTGTCGCTGGCGTTGATGGTGGTGCCGGTGATGCCGAACCGTGGCAGCAGGTTGTCCACCAGCCAGCGGCACGATCCGAACGCCGCCTTGGCCGCGACGATGTGATCGCCGGCGGACAATTGGCACAGCAGCGAGGTGGTCATCGCCGCCATGCCGCTGGCCTGCGCGCGGCAGGCCTCTGCGCCTTCGAGCAGGGCGATGCGTTCTTCCAGCATTTGCACGGTGGGGTTTTGCAGGCGGGAATAGGTCATCCCGTTGTCTTCGCCAGCAAACCGCGCTGCCACCGTTGCGGCGTTGTCATAGGCATAGCCGGAGGTCAGGAACAGCGCCTCACTGGTTTCGCCCATTTCCGATCGCCAGGTGCCGCCGCGTACGGCCTGGGTTGCGGGGCGCCAGTGGCGGGTGATGCTGCGGTCTTGTCCGGTCGTGCGTTTCATGGTGGTGCCCATAATCGAATTGGCGCGGGCTTGCGAGCCGGTTTTGGTGCGGGTGGGTTGTCTTGCCCGATTGCCTTGCAGGCCGGCCATCGCGTATGCGCGTCGCCAGCAATGCCCATGCCCGCCCTCCTTGCCACCCCGTTGCGGGCCACGCGTGATCTGTTCAGCCGGCGTGATCCGCTGATCCCCACGCTGGTGATCGTCGCGGCGTTCTTTGCGCTGGGGCTGTGCCGGCTGGCGATCCCGTCGAAAATGATGTTCGACGAAATTCATTATATCCCGGCGGCACGCCGGCTGATCGACCTGACCAAACGGCTGAATCCGGAACATCCGCTGCTGGGCAAGGAGGCGATTGCGATGGGCATCCGCCTGTTTGGCGATCATGCCTTCGGCTGGCGTTTTCCCAATCTGGTGCTGGGCAGTGTGGGGCTGTTCGCGGGGGCGCGGGCGCTGTGGTGGGCGTCCGGGTCGCGGCGCGTGTCGCTGCTGTTTGCGTTTCTGATCGCGACCGATTTCATCTGGTTCGTGCAGTCGCGCATCGCCATGCTGGATATGGCGATGGCGTCGATGCTGGCGCTGGGGCTGTGGCAATGGGCGCTGTCGGCGCGGCCGCAGTGGGCCGACCGGCACGGCGGGCGCATTCATCTGATCCTGGCGGGCACGTTCCTGGGGCTGTCGCTGGGCGGCAAATGGAATGTGGCGCCGCTGCTGGTGGTGCCGGGGCTGCTGTTCGCGTGGCACCGCGCCGCCGCGCTGGGCCTGATTGTTCGCCGCCGCCCGCGCAGTTTTCGCGCCGCGTTGGCATCGCTCGCGCGGCTGTTGTTCGCCACGCGCGCCGGGCCGGTGTGCGGGGTTTCGCTGGCAGAGGCGGCGCTGTGGCTGGGGCTGTGGCCGGCCCTGGTCTATCTGGCGACGTTTGCCCCGGCGTTTTTCTATCATGTGCAGCCGATGACGCTGACCGGGCTGATTCCGTGGCAACGCTACATGCTGCAATTGCAGAACAGCGTGGTCAAACCGCACCGCTATATGAGCCAGTGGTGGCAATGGATTTTGAACCTGCGGCCGATCTGGTTCCTATACGAACACATCGATGGCGAACAGCGCGGCATTCTGATGATCGGCAACCCGTTTTCGATGCTGGCCGGGCTGCCCGCGCTGGCGTGGTGCGCGGTGAAGGGCTGGCGGGGGCAGGGGCTGCCCGCGCTGATCGTGGTGCTCTATGTGCTCAGCCTGATTTTCTGGGCGATCAATGGCAAACCGGTGCAGTTCTATTACCACTATGAACTGGCGGCGTGTTTCCTGATGGCGGCGCTGGCGCTCGTGCTGGGCCGCTGGTGGGATGCCGGGCTGAAATGGCCCGGGCGCAGCGTGCTGGTGCTGACCAGCGTGGTGTTCATCGGGTTTTATCCCATCATTTCGGCCGGGCCGCTGCCGGGGAAAAAGGGGTATGTGGAATATATGTGGCTGAAAAGCTGGCGGTGACCGGGCGGTTCAGCGCAAGTCGAGCGCGATTCTGTCGGCCACAATCAGCGCACGGAACGCCGGGGTGGCCGCATGCCAGTCGATCATATCGACTTTCCATGGCAGATCGCTGTCATCAAAGGCGTCTGCCAGCGCGCCAAACAGGCCCGGCGGCAGCGGCTGATCACACTCAAGCGCCAGATCGAGATCGGAAAACGGCTTGGCCTTGCCCTTGGCGCGGCTGCCATAGGCCCAGACGATCACGCCATCCGGCAAATGTTCGCGCAAAATCGCGTTCAGGATGGCAAACTGCGCGGCGCTGACCTGAAGGCCAGGCGCGGGCATCATGACAGTGCGGTCAGTCTGGCGCACAACGCGCGCGCATCGCCAGCCAGGGCCGCGGCCTGCGCCAGCACGGCCTGTGCCTTGGCCCGGTCATAGGTGTGCGCGGTCACATTGCGCATGTCGCGATAGGCAAACCACGGTTCGACCTGATCGATCAGCCCGCGTTCGGCGGCGGTGCGGATCAGCGTGCGAAAGCTCATGGCATCGACCGGGGTTACATCCGCGAAATAATGTTCAAGGCTGCGGCGCAGCGATTTGATCGCCAGTTCGTAGACAAATTCCACGCTTTGCACCGCACCCGAAACCAGCGTGTTGCGCACCGGCAGCGGCTGGACATCGAACCATGGCTTGTCCGCCAGCACGCCCAGCGCGTCATCAAGCGCGTCGATCACCCGGGCCAGCGGCGTGAAGTCGAGCGCATCGGTCATGGCGCGGGATCAGCCGTATTTGCCCCACACGAACTTGCTCGACAGCGCGAAGTTCCACACGGATGCCAGGATGATGCCGGCGATGGCGGCGGGGAATTGGTGGATGCCGATGCGCACCAGCGCGGTCGAAACACCGATGTTGGCGACCATGCCGAACGCGCAAGTCAGGAAGAATTTGGCCCAGCCGCGCGCGATCGGGAAAAAGCCACGCAGGCGTTTGTCGGAATAGGTCAATTCATTGTTCAGCACGAAATTGAACGACATGGCGGTGATGGCCGCCACTGTCTGCCCGACGATGAACGCGGTTTCCTTGGGATAATGGCTGACCGCGAACTGCGCGCCGAACAGGCGCAGCACCAGCGCCAGCACCGACAAGTGCACCACCGCGCCCAGCGCGCCGACAGTGCCGAACAGCGCAAAACGGGTGGGAATGATCCGCCCCAGCCATTTGTCGTAAAGACCGATCAGGAATTCGAACACGACTGTTCTGTCCAGTTTGGATTCGCCGTCCATGCGGGCCGCGAAATTGAGGGGGAATTCCTTGACCCGCAGCGGCGTATCGACCGTGGCGAGGATGTCGAGCAGGATTTTGAAACCCACGCCCGACAGGCGGTGTGCGTCCGCGCGCAGGGTTTCGCCCTGCAGCATGAAAAATCCGCTCATCGGGTCGGTCAGGTCAACGCCGGTCACGCGCCGCGCGATGGCATTGGCAAAGCCCGATGCCTTTACCCGGTCGGGGCGGCCCCACGCCTCGGTACTGGCGCCTTCGGCAAAGCGTGAGGCATAGGCGACATCGTAATCGCCGCTGGCAATCGCGGCATACATGCCAGGCAACAGCGATGGATCATGCTGGCCATCGGCGTCCATCACCGCCACCACCGGCGCGGCGCTGGCGCACATGCCCTCAATCGCGGCAGAGGCCAGGCCGCGCCGGCCGATGCGTTCGATCACGCGGATGCGCGGGTCTTCACGCGCGATGCGCCGCGCCTCATCGGCGGTGCCGTCGGGGCTGTTGTCATCGACAAAGATCGCCTCCCACACAAAGCCGTGCAGTGCGGCGTCGATGCGGGATACCATCTGCGCAATGTTGTTGCGCTCTTTATAGGTGGGCAGAATGACAGCGAGTTGAAGCATGGTCGCCGCGTTTACAGCCTTGCGACCACGGCGTCACCTATTTCCGCAGTTCCCGCGGTTCCGCCCAGGTCCCGCGACAGGACACCGCCGGCCAGCGCCCCGGCCACCGCCGCCTCGATCCGGTCTGCCGCCTGGTTCAACCCCAGCGAATGGCGCAGCAGCATCGCCGCCGACAGGATCGTCGCCATCGGATTGGCCAGGCCCTGACCCGCGATATCGGGGGCAGAACCATGAATGGGTTCATACAGCCCGAACGTGCCGTGCGCGGTCTGGCGTTCGCCCAGCGAGGCCGATGCGAGCAGGCCGATCGACCCGACGCACATGCTGGCCTGGTCCGACAGGATATCGCCAAAAAGGTTGCCGGTCAGCACCACGTCAAAATGGCCGGGCTTGCGCACCAGCTGCATCGCCGCGTTGTCGACATACATGTGTTCCAGCGCCACATCGGGATATTCACGCGCCACGTCGATCACCACGTCGCGCCACAATTGCGATGTTTCCAGCACATTGGCCTTGTCCACCGAACATACGCGATGGCTTCGCGTCTGCGCGGCGCGAAACGCGATATGCGCGATGCGGCGCACTTCGCTGGTGGAATACGACATCACGTCATAGCCTTCGCGTTCGCCCGCCGCGTTGGTGCGAAAGCCTTTTTCGCCGAAATAGACATCGCCGTTCAGCTCACGCACGATCACCATGTCGATCGCGCCGGCGACTTCCGGCCGCAGCGCGGAATGCCCTTCCATGCCGGCAAACACTTTGGCGGGGCGCAGGTTGGCAAACAGCGTCAATGCCTTGCGCAGGCCCAGAATGGCCTGTTCGGGGCGCAGATGGCGGTCCAGCGCGTCGCAATCGGGATCGCCCACCGCGCCGAACAGGATGGCATCGGCCCCTTCGGCCAATGCCAGCGTGGCGGGTGGCAGCGGGTGGCCATGCGCCTTGTACGCCGCGCCGCCCACATCGCCCGTTGTCATGGTGACGCCCAGGTTCAGCGCATCGAGTACACGCACCGCTTCGCGCGTTACTTCCGGCCCGATCCCGTCCCCGGGCAAAATGGCAATATGCATGGTATTCTTCCCATCCGCGTGTCGCGGCCCCTTTGCCGCGCCGGGCGGGCACGGTCAATCGGTCTGCTCAATCCGTCGCAGCCGGTCGATCAACTGTTCGCGCGCATCCATGATATGGCTGTGGGCGCGGCCGCGATCGCCAAACAGCCGCATGGTCAGCGCCGCGCCCTGCCGGTCCAGCCGCGCCAGCAGATCAGTCCAGCTTTCCTGCGGCGGCGGCGCGGGCGCGGTGCCATAGCCAACCTCGCGCAACAACAGGGCCTCATACCCGGCCAGCACTTGTGCCCAGCCGCGCGCCGATGGCGCATGGCAGATGGCATCCAGCGTGGCGCCCAGCGCGGCGTGCAACGCGGGATAGGCGTGGCCTTCGACCAATGTCGCCGCGGTCAGCGTGGTGGCCCAGCCGATCCCGGCGGCGGGCAGCGGCTCGCTCAGCCAGGGCGCGCGGCTGGTCACCAGTTCCACGCGCAGCGACGGCATCTGGCCATTGCCGCGCGCGCGCAATTCGATCGCCAGCGTGTTGCCGGGGATCAGCAACGGGCGCAGCTCGCGCCCGCGCGCGCCCGCGACATAGCCGGCGATCAGGCCATGGTCCGCGGTCAGCACGCGCACCACCGCGCCGGTTTCGCCATTGGCACGCGTCGCACAGACCAGGGCATCGACGCGGATCAGCATGGCATCTGCCCTATCGTGCCTGTCGCACGCTGAAAAGAGCGTTGGAAGCGGGCGCGTTGTGCGGTAACTTTGCAGCCATGAAAGAGCTTTTCCAGCATTCCGCCACCAGCGATGGCGTGACCGTGCGAGTCGCGGTCAATTTCCTGCCCGAACAGTCGCGGGTGGACGCGGGCAAATGGTTCTGGGTTTATCACATCCGCATCGAAAATGGGTCGGACCAGGTGCTGCAACTGCTGTCGCGGCACTGGCGGATCACCGACGGGCGCGGGCTGGTCAACTATGTCGATGGCGAAGGCGTGGTGGGTGAACAGCCGGTGCTGGCACCCGGGCGCAGCCACGATTATGTCTCTGGCTGCCCGCTGGGCACGCCGCACGGCAGCATGACCGGGCATTACGTCATGCGCCGCACCGACGGATCGGTGCTGGATGTGGCGATTCCGTTTTTCCCGCTCGCCGCCTCGGCGCCTGCGGGTTGAAGGCAACCCGTTCATTGGATTCCCTGTGGTTGACACGGCCACTGGCCTTGCCCGAATAGGCCAGCGATGAAGCGGACTCACTTGCCCCTCAATGGCCTGCGCGTGCTCGATGCCGCGGCGCGTCACCTGTCGTTTACCCGCGCCGCCGATGAACTGGCGGTCACGCCCGCCGCGGTCGGGCAGCAGATTCGCGCGCTGGAAGACCTGCTGGGGGTCATTCTGTTTCGCCGCACGTCAAAAGGCCTGGAACTGACCGATGAGGCGGCGGCCGGGCTCGATGCCATCCGCGAAGGGTTCCTGCGCTTTGAAGAGGGCGTGCAGGCGATCCAGGCCGGGCAATCCAGCCATGTCTATACCATTGCCTGCCCGCGCGATTTCTTTGCCGCGTGGCTTTCGGCCCGGCTGGCGGCGTTTCGCCACGACAGCCCGCATTTGCGGTTTGCGCTGATCGCCAGCGATACCGAGGTCGATTTTGCCGAGGCCAACCTGGATCTGGCGGTGCGCTGGTCCGATGGGCCGGGCGATCTGCAGGGAATCGCGCTGGGCCCGCAGGGGACCGTGGTGGTGGCCGGGGTCGATGTTGCACCGACCGCGCCGTGGATCGCCTGGCCGGGAGACCCGGCGGGCGCCGGGGAAATGCATGGCGACAGTGACGGTGCCAGTGATGGAGACGGTGCGCGCGAAGTGCATATCTCGGTCGGCGATGCCGGTACCGCGATCAGCGCTGCCGCCGCCGGCCTGGGCCGCGCGCGGGTGCCGCGCCTGCTGGCCGATGCGGCGGTGGCCAGCGGCCGGGTGCGCGCATTGGGGGAGCCGGAACCGGGGCGGCGCGGCTATTGGCTGGTGGCGCCGCTGCCGCAATGGCGCCAGAAAAAAGTGCGCGCGCTGATCGCCGCATTGCAGGCTGATCTGCCCGCCGTATCGTGATGCGGCCGGTGCCGGATCGGGCCAGTTACGGGTTTGGTCCGCCGCGTTGACCCCGCTTTAACCCCCTGCGCCCTATGCCCGTGCAATGGGCCGATCGATCGACAGTGCCAGAGGGACGACGCGGCAGTCAGGCCAGGGGTTCTGGCGGCTGCGCGGTGCGTTCTGGCGGCTGCGCCGGGCGTTCTGGCGGCTGCGCCGGGCGTTGCGCCAGCGCACGTCGGCGGCGTTTGTCGATGCCTATGTGGCCAGCATTTCGCAACGCGCGCCGGTCCTGTACCTCGTCATCCTGTTCGATGTCGTCCTGCTGGTGTGCAGTTTTCACGCTACCGCGCCGCTGGGGGTGCAGGTGTTCGGGCTGGCACTGCTGCTGGTTGCCGGGATTCGCGGCCAGGTCTGGCTGCCGCAGCGCATCATGCCACGCTCGATCGACGAAAAGCGGCGAGAACTGCATCGGATGAGCCGCGTTGGCGGTGCGTTTGCGCTGGCCTTCATGCTTTGGACGATCGTGCTGGCGCGCTATGGATCAGTCGAACAGCGCATGCTGGTGCAATATGTGCTGGCGGTGACGGCGTTTGCATCGATGGTTGGGCTGGCGCAGGCGCCGCGCACGGCATTCAACGTGGCGCTGGCATTTTCAGTTCCGGCCACAGGGGTGTTTCTGGCGTCGGACAATGCCGATGCGGTGATGCTCGCGCTGGTGCAGGTGGTGTTCACCGCGACGATGATGATCGCGATCCTGACCAACCATCATGAATTTGTGCGGCGCGAACTGACCCGCCAGCGGCTGGCGCGCCGTCTGGCCCGCACCACGCAGGAATCGCGCGCCAATTTCCGCCGTGCCACCATCGATGAACTGACCGGCGGGCTGAACCGCCGCGCCATCCTGCAACGGTTGCGCGATGAACTGACCGCGATTGGCCCAATCTCTGCCGACACCGCCCCTGCCAGCACCGCGTCTGCCGAAGCACTGCGGCCGTGGCTGGCGCTGGTCGATCTCGACGGGTTCAAACACGTCAACGATACGTATGGCCATGCGGCGGGTGACGCGGTGCTGCGCAGCGTGGCCGATCGCATCGGCGCGCAGCGCGCGGTGCTGGCGCACGGGCGGCTGGGCGGCGATGAATTTGCCATCCTGTTTGACGCGGTGTTCGATTCGGCCGCCGCGCGTGCCGCGTGCCGCACGCTGTCAACGGCGGTGCGCCGGCCGATCCTGTTTCACGGCACGCGGTTGCGCGTGCTGTGTTCGATCGGGCTGTACCGGCTCGACCTGCCGGACGCCGGCGCCTGTCTCGAACGTGCAGATGCCGCCTTGTACAAGGCGAAGCAGCTGGGCGATGGCGCGGTTGTGGTGTTTGGCCAGGACGATGAAGCCGCGCTGCGCCAGCGCGCGCTGATCAGCCGGCAGTTTCATGACAGCGTGCTCGAAGACCGGCTGCGGCTGGTCTATCAGCCGGTGGTCGATACCCGCGACGGGCGCATCGTTGGCGCAGAGGCGTTTGCGCGCTGGTCGCCCGACGGGCGCGAATGGCAAACGCCGGCGATGTTCATGGCGATGGCGCAGGCCACCGGGCGCATGGCCGATGTGACACGCGCGGTGCTGACCCGCGCGTTGCGCGAATGTCGGCCGGCCGACCATGGCATGACGCTGTCGATCAATCTTTCGCCGCGCGATGTGGTGCGCGACGGGATCGCCGATACGCTGTCGGAAATCGCGCTGATGGCCGGGGCCAGTCCGGCCGACCTGATACTCGACGTGACCGAACGCGCGCTGATCGATGATCCGCGCCGCGCCACGCGCCAGTTGGAGGCGTTGCGCGCGCGCGGGTTTCGTATCGCGCTGGATGATTTCGGCGCGGGCTGGTCCAGCCTGTCGCAATTGCGCGATCTGCCGCTCGATCTGATCAAGCTGCATGGCGCCCTGGCCGAAGCGCTGCCCACCGATCCCGGCGCGCGCGCGGTGGTCGGCATGATCGTGGCGCTGTCGTGGCAATTGGGGCTGGATTGCAGCATCAAGGGCGTTGAAACCGCGGCCCAGGCCGAAGCGGCGCGGGCACTGGGGATTACCCGCATGCAGGGGTTTCATTTTGGAGCGCCCGACAGCGCCGACGTGATGCTGGCCGGGCTGAACCGCGCAGTGGCGTGAGGTTTGCCTGCACGTCAGTGCAGGCCGATATCAGTGCAGATCGCTATGCTGTGGCCCGTGCATGTCGTGCGGGTCTTTCGGGCCAAACAGGCGCCCGCGCTCGCTGAACAGCACCAGCGCCAGCGCGCCCAGCCCGCACAGCAGGAATGCGATGCCCAGCGGCAATGCGGTGCCGTTGTACGCCTGGCCGATGACAATGCCCAGGCTGGCCGCGATCAGCATGCGCATGAACGCCTGGACCGAACTGGCCGCGCCGGCGATCCCGGCAAACGGCTGCATCGCGATAGAGCTGAAATTGGCGCCGATGAACCCCAGCATGCAGGCGTTGAGCGCGAGCACCGGCATGAACTGCCACAATGTTTCATGGCCCCCGCGTGCCTGCAGCACCTGCACCACGCTGAACACCAGAAACACCAGCAGCGCGCCGTGCGACACGCGCCGCGCGCCCAGCCGGGTAACTATCCGGGCGTTGAGGAAATTGGCCCCCGCCAGCATCACCGCAATCGTCGCGAACAACAGCGGAAACAGCGCGCCTGCGCCAAAATGTTCCGCCACCAGCTGTTCCGACGAATTGATATAGCCCAGCATCGCCGCAAAGGTCAGCGCGCCGCCCATGGTATAGCCAAAGGTCGCGCGGGTGGTGACCGCGGTTGCCATGTTCACGGCGATCCGCGCCGGGTTGATCGTCTGGCGGTGGCGCACCGCCATCGTTTCGGGCAGGCGCCAGGCTACCCACAGGCCGACCACCAGTGCCACTGCCGCCAGCAGCGCAAAGATCACGCGCCAGCCCGCCACCAGCAGCACTGCCTGGCCCACGGTGGGCGCGACCATCGGCGCGATCATGAACACCATGGATACGGTCGATTGCATCCGCGCCATGGCATCGCCCGAATGGCGATCGCGGATGATCGCCGATGGCAGCACGGTCAGCCCCGCACTGGCCAACGCCTGCAGCACGCGCAAGCCGATCAGCGTGTTGAACCCCGGCGCCAGCGCGCAGCCCAGCGACAGCACGATATACCCGGCAAAGCTGACCAGCAGCACGCGCCGCCGGCCATAGCGGTCGGACAGCGGCCCCGGCAGCAGGCAACCGACCCCCGCCGCGACCAGGAACACCCCCACCACCAATTGGCGATGGTTGGGGTTGGTCACCCCCAGGTCGTGCGCAATCTGACCCAGCGCGGGCAGCATGGCATCGACCGCCAGCGCCTGCAGTGCCATCGTCGCCGCCATCATCGCCACAAATTCGCCGCTGCCCACCGCCATCGGCGGGCGTTGCGCGGGGCGCTGCAGTGCGGAAGAGGTGATGGCCATGGCGCTGCCTATAGGCAACACCCGCTTACGTTCCCACCCTTATCTCGTGCCGTATGTTCCGCTAGGATGATGCTGCACTGACGTGCAGTCAGACCCCGCGCCCCGCCTCCCCACCCGACCACCAATGATACCATCATGCTGTGGTGGTCGGGT
>NZ_JBBATI010000008.1:0-115814 GCF_040398825.1 Novosphingobium sp. | reverse complement strand
CCGACCACCACAGCATGATGGTATCATTGGTGGTCGGGCGGGGAGGCGGGGCGGGTGGTCTGAGTCGCGCATAGCGCGACTTCGTACAAGCGTCGGCCCGGGGTGAGCACTGGACACGCGTGCCATCACCGGGCATTTAATCGCGCGATGAACTTGTCCGGAGACGTTGCCATGATCGCCAATTTTCAGGACCGGGTGACGGTCACTGTCGCCAACCATGTCGCGCATGTGCTGCTCGACCGTGCGGACAAGATGAACGCGCTGGATGATGCGATGTTCGGCGCGATTATCGAGGCGGGCGACTATGTGCGCGGCCTGTCCGGGGTGCGGGTGGTGGTGCTGTCGGGCGCGGGCCGAGCGTTTTGCGCCGGGCTTGACCTGACCAGCTTTGGCCGCAGCGACCGCTGGCAGGATGGATCGCTGGCCGACCGCACCCACGGCATCGCCAATCGCCCGCAATATGTTGCGACGGTCTGGCGCGATCTGCCGGTGCCGGTGATCGCGGCGGTGCATGGCGTGTGTTTTGGTGGCGGGCTGCAGATTGCCAGCGGCGCCGACATCCGCATTGCGCATCCGGACACGCGGCTGGCGGTGATGGAGGTCAAATGGGGGTTGGTGCCCGACATGGGCGGATACCTGCTGTGGCGCGGCAATGTGCGCGATGATGTCCTGCGCGAAATGACCTATACCCATCGCGAATTTACGGGGGTGGAGGCAGTGACGATGGGCTTTGCCACCCACACTGCGGCCGATCCGCTGGCGCATGCGCTGGACCTGGCGCGCACGATCGCCGACAAAAGCCCGGATGCGGTGCGCAGCGCCAAGGACCTGTCGAATCGCACCGCGCAGATGGCCGATGCCGACGTGCTGCTGGCCGAAAGCGTCGCCCAGATCGCGCTGATGCATTCGCCCAACCAGATTGAATCGGTCCACGCCGGCATGGCCCGCCGCACGCCCGAATTCGTCGACCCGTAAAGGCCGCGCCCTGATCGCGAACGCGCAAGGGATTCCCAAACAAACCGATTGCCCTGCCGCCCCGCCTCGGCTAATCGCGCTGCTCTCTTGCCGGGCGCCGCTGCGCGCGCCGGCACCGGGGGCCCGATGGCGGAATGGTTACGCGCCGGACTGCAAATCCGTTTATGCCGGTTCGATTCCGGCTCGGGCCTCCAATTTCCCTTGTTCTGGCAACGTTGGTGCTTTTTCTCGTGCGGGCGGGGCGGCCCGGGTTGCCGAACCCGGGTGGACCACTCTTGCAAGTTCGGCCGCGATTTCGGCCATGCGCACGGGTTTGACCAGGTGCCCCTGCATCCCGGCGGCCAGGCAGTCGTCGATGTTTTCCTGATAGCCGTTGGCGGTGACCGCAACGATCGGCAGCATGTCGGCGGAAATGCCGTTGCTGCGCAGGTTGCGGGTTGCGGTCATGCCGTCCATTCCCGGCATCTGGATATCCATCAGCACTCCGTCGAAGGGCTGGTTCGCGGCCATGGCTGCGTGAACCATGGCCACCGCTTCTTCACCGGTCTGCGCCAAAGTGACCTGGTGGCCCAGCTTGTTCAGCATGGCGGTGACGATCATCTGATTGGTGCGGCCGTCTTCGGCCACCAGCAGCCGCAGCGGCGCCAGCGAATCCGGCGGTGGCACGGGGGCGGGCTGCGGGGTGGACACGGCTGTTGCGTCGGGCAGGACCAGACCGATTCGCAGCACCAGCGTGGTGCCGACATCCGGGGCGCTGTGCAGGGTCAGTGTCCCGCCCATGGCCTGCGCAATCCGGCGTGATATCGGCAGGCCCAGGCCAGTGCCGCCATAGCCGCTGGCGATGCCCGCCCCGGCCTGCACAAAATCCTCGAACACCCGGGCCTGCGCCGTATTCGCAATGCCAATGCCGATGTCCTCTACCGCGATGACCAGCTGGTCACGCTCGGTCGTGGCCGACAGGCGAATTTGTCCGGCGTGGGTGAATTTGACCGCGTTGCCAATCAGGTTGGCCAGGATCTGGCGCAGTCGCAGGCTGTCCCCGACAATGCGCCGGGGCACATCGGGCGCGATGGCCAGGTTCAGCGCCAGGCCCTTGCCGACCGCGCTGGCGGTCATCAGGCTTAAACAATCGGCCAGGCAATCATGCAGGTCAAAGGGTTCGACCGACAGTTGCAGGCGCCCGGAATCGATCTTGGCGATATCCAGAATGTCGTTCAGCAGCTTCATCATGGTTGCGCCGGATTCAGAAATCAGCCGGACATAGTTGCGGCTGGTGGCGTCAAGCGGGTGATCCATCAGCAGCTCTGCCAGCCCGATCACCCCGTTCATCGGGGTGCGGATTTCGTGGCTGAGGTTGGCCAGAAATTCGCTCTTGGTCGCGGCGGCCTGCTCGGCGCGGCGGCGCGCCTCGATCAGATCGTGTTCGAGCAGTTTGCGCGCGGTGATGTCGCGCACCGATGCCACGATCTCGAACGGTTCCCCCTTGCGGTTGCGCAGCAACCGGCAGTTTGCTTCGAGCCACAGGTATTCGTCTGTCGATTTCGCTGGCAGCGATCGGTAGGTGATGGTCAGATCATCGATGGTGCCCTGCGCCAGCTGGTCAAACCCGGCGCGGACACTGTCGATCTCGTCAGGATGAATCCGCACCAGCACCGGCATGCCGATAATGGTCTGCGGATCGTGCCCCATAACCTCACGCACCGATGGCGTGACATACCGGCACCGCCCGTCCAGCCCGAGCCGGTACACCATGTCGTTGATGTTTTCGGTGACCAGGCGCAGTTCGCGCGTGCGCGTCGCCAGTTCGACATCGCTGGCTTTGCGCTGGGTGATGTCCGTGACCACCGCGATATAGCCGCTGAGCCGCGAACCGTTTTCGAATTCACCCGTGGCGCTGAAGGTCAGCCAGCGTTTGAGCCCGGCCTGATCACTGTACTGGATTTCGTTTTCGAAAATCGCACCGGGCGTCATCAGCGATCGATTGACCTGTTCGGCCAGCCGGCTGTTGTCCAATCCCAGCACCTCTACCCACGGCCTGCCGATGATGGATGCGGCAGGCGCCATCACCAGCAGTTCTATGCGCTGGTTGATATAGGTAACCAGACCATCCCGGTCGCAGCGCAGGATGCCGATCGGCGATGTGTCGCACAACCGGCGGAACCGCTGCTCGCTGGCCTCCAGCGCGCCGACGTACCGCAATTGGTCGGACACATCGCGGATGCTGCCGGAAGTGCCTTCGAACGTTCCGTCAGCGCCGCGGATCATCCGGACACTGATGTCGGCTTCACGTGCTTCGCCATCGCGTCGGACAAAGCTGCGATAGGTCCGCAGAACTTCGCTATCATCGTCGCGCGGCCGCGGGGAATGCGCCAGTCTGTCGACAATATCACCAAGATCAAGCGGCGCGGTCCCGGCGCCACGCAGCGTTTCGACCACCGCAATGCCGGTCATCGCCTCCCACGCCGGATTGAGGAAGGTCCAGCGCCCGCGGGCATCGGTGCGGAACACGACCTCTTGCATGTTGTTGAGAATTTGGGCGGTAAAGGCCGCGGTTTGCGCCAGTTCCTGTTCCAGCCGGCGGCGTGCCTCCATCGATGCGGCGATCGGCAGGATGCAGCCAAAGCAGCACAGATAGGCCGTCTCGAGATAGAAAAACCGGCTGTCGGGCGGGATCGCCAGCACGTCGGCCGGGCCATTGCCGCTGGCGACCGCCACGGTCGCGATCATCAGTGACAGCAGATGCGCCGCAGCGGTATCGCGGATACCAAGCGCCAGGCTGACCCAGATCAGCGCCGGGCAGACGAAGAAAATGTAGGCATGCCCATTGCTGAAAAATACCGCTGCAGTCAGCGCGCCGACCGCTGCAAAACCGGCCACCCGCTTGATCGAGAGCAGCCTCGCCATGTCAAACGACCGGTCCCCCAATGCCCCGAGAAAGATCGGGGTGGCGACGACGATGCCAAAGACATCGGGCAAGATCCATCGCAGGGCGCGGGCGTTCAAAACGTCCGCCAGGCCAAAAGCCGACAGCGCCGGCAGTGTGCCATCCCGCAAAAGCATCAGCACGCCGAACACCAGGCTGAACGCCGGCGCGATGACGATGGCCACGACCGCCAGTTTGAGCACGGCATTGGGGCTGGTCAGGTCAAGACCGCCCGGCGCCAGCCTTTTGAGCAGGGCGGCACCGATCAGCGCCTGCATGCCGGCCATGGCTGCCGCAGCGGCCGAGGTGGCCACGGTAACGCCGCCAAGCATGAGCCCGATCATCGCGGCCAGAACCATCCGCAGGACCTGTTTCCACGCCGCCGGCCGTTCCAGCGCAAACGTGGCCGCCAGCATGATCGATGGCACCAGAACGACCGTCAGCGCGCCGGAATGGCGGCGCACGAACTGTGCCTCGAACAAGGTCAGCAGAACAATCAGCGCTTCCAGAACAGTGCGCGCCGGGATCATCGGAAGACCGCCGCCGGCCCCGCGGCTGGCAATACGATTCATGCAGCCTGGCCGTTCGACGCCCATCGTTCGCGTTTGCGGTACAGCGTCGATGCACTCACGCCCAGCAGTTTGGCCGCGGCGGGCAGGCTGCCGTCGGCGTCGTCGATCGCGCGGGCGATAACGATCCGTTCGATTTCGTCGAGTGTCATGCCGCGAAAGGCGGCGGCGAAATCGGGCTGTACCGCCTCTGCGCGGTGCGGGGGGGCGACCGGCGCCGCTGCCGCCGTAACCGGCGGGGCCGGCGCCAGACCATACTCTGCCGGAATCGCCGACAGCGGCAGATCGGGGCCATCCCCCAGCACCGCGGCCCGCCGCAGGACATTCTGCAGTTCGCGCACGTTGCCCGGCCAGCGATAGGCGGACAACGCCGCCACCTGGGCCTGCCCCAGCGGGCCAAAGTGCTTGCCTTCCTCGCGCGAAAAGCGCTGCAGAAAGGTTTCCGCCAGTTCGGCGATGTCGCTGCCGCGATCGCGCAGCGGTGGCATGTGCACGGGGACGACCGCCAGGCGATAATAGAGGTCTTCACGAAAGCGGCCCTCGACCACTTCGCGCATGGGGTCGCGGTTGGTGGCGCAGACAATGCGCACGTCCACTTCATCCACCCGGCTGGTGCCAACCCGCTGGACCGTACCGGTCTGCAAAAACCGCAGCAGCTTTACCTGCAGCGGCAGCGCCATTTCGCACACCTCATCCAGGAACAGCGTGCCCTTGTGCGCCGCCTGCACGGCACCGATGCGATCGTTGACCGCGCCGGTGAATGATCCTTTCACATGCCCGAACAGTTCGGATTCAAGCAGGTTTTCGGGGATCGCACCGCAGTTGATGGCCACGAACGGCCCGCTGCTGCGGCCGGATTCGCGGTGGATGCTGTCGGCGCAGACTTCTTTGCCGGTGCCGCTTTCGCCGGTGATCAGGACGGTCGCGCGGCTGCGCGCGATGCAGCCGATCTGCCGGTACACTTCGCGCATGGCGGCGCAACTGCCGACAAAGCCGCCTGGCGCGGTGGCCGGCGCACCCGGTCCGGCGGCCTGAACCGGGGCCGCGGCCAAAATCGTCGGCCCCGTTTCGACCGCGCTGGCGACCACCGCCAGCAGCCGCTTGGCCGCCAGTGGCTTGACCAGAAAATCATAGGCCCCCAGCCGCATCGCATCGATCGCGCGTGACAGCGATCCGTCTGCGGTAACCACGATTACGGGCTGTTTTGCCAGCAGATCGGGGCTGGTGCGCAACAGTTCCAGGCCGTCGATATCGGGCAGCTGCAGATCCAGCAGCAAGGCGCTGAACGCCTCTCCGTCCGCCAGCGCGCGCAGGACCGCTGCACCCGTATCCACCACCACCGCTTCATAGCCCGCCTTTTCCAGGTGGCCGGCATACATCAGGGCGAGTGCGGGAATATCTTCGACGATCAGGATGCGTTTGCGGGTCATGGGTCGTACCAGGGTTTGAAGGTGTCCGACGAATGTAAGCAGGATGCGTGCCAGTTTCCGAAAGCTATGAACGCAGGGATAGGGGCAAATCCTTAGCATTTCTTTCGCATTTTGCGTATAAAAATCTTTGCAAAATGCGAAAACCGGTCGCGGCAAAATGCAATGATCGGCCCGTTGCAAAACGCGATCCAGCCGGCGTTCGGGCAAAATTGCCGATTTCCGGCGTATTTACCGAACTGGCACGGGGATTGCCATATTTGGGGGAAACGCCGGAGATTGCCATGCCACTGCTGCCCCGCCCACCGCTGACCTGCCCCGCCCGACCCTTGCGGACTTTCGCGCTGCTCACGCTGGCCCTGACCAGCGGGTGCGCCACGATGCCGACGCCCGGCAACCTTGCCGGGGCGCAGTATCAGCCTGCGCAGCGCGTGCCGGATGCCACCGTCGCCGATCGCTGCACGACCCCGGCGCTGCCGGCCGCGCTTGGCCCGCTGGTGGTTGAACCGGCCGAGGCACTGGCGGCCTTTCCCGACATCCTGGGGCCGGGTGACCGTCTGCGTATCGACGTGAGCGGCGACAAGGACGTGCTGTCGCATGACTATGTGATCACCGCGAATGGCAGCCTGATCATCAACGGCATTGCCGCGATCCCCGCGACCGGTCGCACCAGCGCTGCGGTTGCGCAGGACCTGCGCGACCGGCTGGTGGCCGCCGGCCTGATCCGCCCCATTGCCAACAATCTTCGGCTCGTCACGACCGAGCGCACCGGCGTTGCGGTATCGGTCGAGGGTGCGGTGTTCGAGCCAGGCGTGATCGTCGCGGGCGACCGCCCGAACGATGCGCGCGCAACAACGGTTGCCAATGCCGCGCTGGGCGATTTCAACAATGGCCGATCGCTGGCCACTGCCATTCGCGCTGCGGGCGGATTGCGGCCAGATGCCGCGCTCGATGCGGTCTATCTTGTGCGTGGTGATCGCTATGCCCGGATCGACCTCAGCCCGGTGCTGGGCGGGGTCATGGGCAGCGATGGCACCGGCGGTCTGCCGGTCGATCCGCAACTGGCGCGCGGTGACCGCATCATCATTCCTTCGGCGGGCTGTTTTCAGCCGCGGCTGGTCCGGCCCAGCCCGGTGACGGCACCGGGCATTCGCGTTTACATGTCGAACCTGTCGCGCCCTGCGGCCAGCAATGCCTCGTCTGCGATCGGCCGGGATTCAACCAGCCTGCCCTATGGCACGCGCTTTTTGCAGGGGTTGATTGCGGCCAATTGCGTCGGCGGTTCGGCGATGAACGCAGCCCGCAGCGCGGTGCTGATCTCACGCAATCCGGTGAATGGCCGATCGGTGGTGATCGCCCGGAAAGTGGAGGCGCTGGTGCGCGATTCCGATCGTGATGAGGTTGATCCCTATCTGATGCCTGGCGATGCCATCGCCTGCTATGACAGCACGGCGATGACGATCGTCGATGCGGTGGGCGTGGTGGGCAATCTGCTCGGCCCGGCCGTGCTGGTAAAGAGCCTGAAGCCATGAGCGCGATGCAGGACATCGTCGCCGAACGTCGGCTGAAGCGGATGTGGCGCGTGGTGCGCAATGGCCTGCCTTCGGTCGGTCGCTATCGCCGCTATATCGTGATCCTGGCCCCGGTGATCGCCGGCATCTGGGTGCTGACCGCGGTCTATCTGGTCGCGATGCCGCGCAGTTATACCAGCCAGTTCAGCCTGATCCTGCCGGGATCGGGCATCGGCAGTTCGATCAACGTGGAATCGATCGGGCAGGCGCAGGGATCCAGCAATTCCGCCTTTGCCAGCCCCACGCTCAGCCCGACCGAGAATTACAAACAATTGCTGACGGCCGACGTCACCTTGCGCGCGGCCGCCCGGATCGCCCATGAAAACGAAGACCGGTTCCCCGCACCGACGATCAAGCTGGTTGACCAGACCAATCTGATTTCGATCAGCATCACCGCGCGCATCGCCGGGCCATGGCGCTGCAGCAGGCGTTTGTCGAGGAACTGCAGGCCCTGCGCGCGGACGAAGCCAAAAAGCGCGAGGAAACCGATCTGACCCATCTGAGCGAGCTGTCCGACAAGGTAAAAACGGCGCAGCGCAAGCTGATCGAATTTCAGGCCAGCCACGGCCTCGCCACGCTCGAACAGTTCCACAGCCGCATCGCGTCGGTCGATACGATCCGCGACAAGGAACGCGACCTGCGTGTGCAGATGCGCATGCAGGGCGGCATGGCCGGGCGCCTGTCGGGAACGCTGGACACCAGCCCGGACCGCGCCAATGTGATCATGCGGCTGAAGGGCGATCCCGTGTTTGCCGAACTCGCGCAGCGCTATGCCGTCGCCAATGCGGACGCGCAGCTCAAGGCCGGTACGCTGGGCCCCCGGCACAGCGCGCGGGCCCAGGCCGATGCCGAAAGCGCCGAACTGCGGGCCGCGCTGGTGCATCGCGGACAGGAACTGACCGGCCTGTCCGAAGCGGCGCTGTTGCGCCATACCGATTTGCAACTGGGCGATGGCCGTTCGGCGCTGATGCAGGCGATGAGCGCCAGCGATGCCCAGGCGGCCGGCACGCGCAGTGCGCTGAACGAACTGCATGGCGATCTGGCGCGCGCGCGTGCCGAGGCGCCGCAATTGATATTGCAGGCGCAACAACTGGCCGATCTGCAACGCGACCAGCGCGTGACCGAGGCGGTGTTTTCATCGGCGCTGGCCCGGCTCGATACCAACAAGCAGGACCCGTTCGCCTCTTATCCGCTGGTGCAGGTGCTGGCCGCGCCGTCGCTGCCCAAATCGCCGAGCAGCCCATCGACCGGCATCGCCCTGGCGGGCGCGCTGGCGGCGACGATGATGACGCTGTTTGCGTTCGGTCTGTTGTGGCTGCGCCAGCCGATCCTGCGCCGCATGTTGAAAAACGCCTGATCGCCACGATCATCGGCCGGGGACAAGGCTTGCAAAATGCCAAAACCGTTGCCTTTTGCAAAGGCGCCAGTTGCAAAATGCAAATATTTGCCGCCCAAAACGCCCAAAACGCCAAAGTAACAGCGCGTTTCATGGCGTGGTACGTGAATTGCTTATCCAAGCCGTACAGCGCGTTGTAACCGCACAGACCGGGAATTTGGTATGAAGGGTGTTATCATTGCCGAACTGGTCCGGTGGATCGAACAGGCGTTTTCGCCCGCCGTCGCCGATGCGGTGATCACCCGGTCAAAAGTGCCGGGTGACGGGGTTTACACCACGGTCGGCAATTATCCGCACACCGATGCGCTGGCGCTGATGGGGGCGCTTGCCGAAATTTCGGGTCAGCCGGTGCCGGAGCTGGCGGATGCCTATGGCTTCTGGCTCGCCAGCCGGTTCATGGAACTCTATCCCGAAATGTTTGAAGGCTATACCGACGCCGTCACGTTTCTGCGCGATGTCGATGGCCAGCACCACCGCGAGGTGACCAAGCTCTATCCCGATGCGCGCACCCCCAGCATCGTGGTGGTTATCGACGGTGAGGAATTGACGGTCAGCTATGGGTCGCACCGGCCGCTGGCCGATATCGCGCATGGCCTGGTGCGTGGCTACATCGCCTATTACGGCGATGATCTTGAGGTTGTTCGCGACCCCGGCGCGCCCGGGCCGCATGCGGCGCGTGTCCTGGTGCGCGCGCCCGCGCGCCTGACGCCCGATCGCCTGTCGGCCGTTTGAACCCGTAACCATGCCCGGAACCCACCTGACCCGCTTTGCCGTGCCCAGGCTGATGGCGGAGGCCATCGAGCCCACCGACAGCGCGTCGAAAATCGCACTGCTGGAACGGCGGCTGGCGCGCGCAGAGGCGGCGCGGGCGGCGGCGGAGCACCTGCTGGAACAGAAAAGCCGCGTGCTGGCGGCGGCCAACAGCGAATTGACCGCCCGCAAGGACAGTCTGAGCACCAGTCTGGAGCGCCGCACGCGCCAGTTGTTGGATGCGCAGCGGGTGGCAGGTTTCGGTACGATGCTGTGGGACATCCGCAGCCGGCATCTTGAACTCTCTCCGCAAGTGCAGGTCATGATCGGGCTGGAGCCCGGGTCGGCTGTCCGGACCTATCGCACGCTGGTGCGCAGCCTGTTGCGCGAAGACCGTCGGCGCATGCTGCAGTGGATGCATCACGAGCTGCTGGCGGGGCTGAAAAATGACCGCTGCGACCGCTGCGGCACAAATGCCGATCAGCGGGTGGACGTTACCTGCGCGGAAACCCTGCGCGAATATCGCATCGAGGTCCGCTGTCTCGGTGGGCCGCCCGGTGGGCAGGATGGTGACAATGTGCGTTCACTGTGCGTGATGGCGCAGTTCCAGGTTGACAGCCAATGCCGCCCGGCGATGATCTTTGTGACCGTGCAGGACATTACCCGCCAGGTGCGCGCCGATAACGAGGCCGCCGCCTTGCGCGCGCGTGAATTGCAGCGGTTGGCGGACCTGGAACGGCTGAACGAGGCGCTGCTGGTCGCGCGTGAGCAGGCCGATCTTGCCAACGAGGCAAAATCACGGTTTCTGGCGATGATGAGCCACGACATCCGCACGCCGCTGAACGGTGTGATCGGCATGCTGGATCTGTTCGATGAAAGCACGCTGACCACAGAACAGAAACGGACGCTGACGCTGGTGCGTTCAAGCGGTGACCAGCTGCGCGTGCTGCTGAACGATATCATCGATCTCGCGCGGGCCGAGGCTGGCAAGCTGGCGCTCAATCCCGGGCCGACCAACCTGATCGGCGTGCTGACCGACGGGGCGGATTTCTGGCGGCACCTGGCCAACGACAAGAATCTGTCGCTGGATATCGTGCTGGCGCCGGACATGCCGACCTGGATCGAGGCCGACAGCGTGCGGTTGCGCCAGCTGATCGACAACATGTTGAGCAATGCCATCAAGTACACGCATGAAGGCGGGGTCATGCTCAAGACCCGCGTGCTGCCCCAGGGGCGGCTGCGGGTGGAGGTGGTCGATACCGGCATCGGCATTCCCGCCCATCGCCGGACCGAGCTGTTCACTGATTTCAGCCAGCTCAACCTGCTGGGCAGCGAGCCTGGCGGGGCAGGCCTGGGCCTGGCGATCTGCCAGCGCATCATCGCGGTGATGGATGGCCAACTGGGCGTTGATGACGCCGGCCGCGGCAGCTGTTTCTGGTTTGAAATACCGGTCACCACCATACCCGAGCCAAAGCGGGTCGCACACCCGATTGTCCTGTCCTTTGCGGGATTGGACGGACGGGTACCGCGCGTGCTGGTGGCCGAGGATCTGGCGACCAACCGCATTGTTGTCGAAGGCTGCCTGCGCAAACTGGGCTGCGAGGTCAGCGTTGTCGAGGACGGCCAGCAGGCGCTGATCGCCATTGAATCAGGTAACGTCTATGATCTGGTGCTGATGGACATGGCCATGCCGGTGATGGACGGGCCCGAGGCGACCCGCCGCATCCGCGCCCTGCCAGGCCCGCACGCGACGCTGCCGATCATCGCGCTGACGGCCTTTACCCGGCCAGAGGAACTGGCGCCGATGATGGCGGCGGGTGCCAATGGCAGCGTGGCCAAGCCGATCGTGATCGAAGACCTGTACCGCGTCATGGCCGGGGCATTGGCCTTGCCGGATGTCGGCGCTATCGCGCATTAAGCGGTGCCATGGGTGATCATGCACCTGCCACCTTTTCGCATTCAAACAAGGCTGGGCGTGCATGGACCTGATTGATCCCGAACTGACGCTGAGCCAGTTTGAAGCGCTGCCACCCGAAATCGTCGCCCCCTTGTGCGATGCGACTGCGGCCGATCTGCGCGATTGGGGCACACGCCTGCTGGACGCCGTGGCCGCAGACGACACCGATGCCCTGCGGCGCGCGCGCCATTCGCTGAAGGGTCTGTGCGGAAACTTTGGTGCCGGCGCGATCATGCTGCGCGCAGAAGGTGATTTGCGGTCGGCCGACGCCCGCGCTGGTTTTCGCGATTGTATCGAAGCGACGATCGCCGCCGTGCTGGCGATCGCCGCTCCGCTCATTCCGTAGGACAGGGTCTGTTCAGCGCGCCTTTAGCCAGACTTTGCCCGCCTTCTGGATGGACAGCAGGGCGGAAAACGGGGAAATGCGGATATTGGCTTTGCCGGTGCGCGCCAGCGCATCAATCTGGGCGTAATACCAGTATACTGCGGCAAAGGCTTCGACCGTGCGCAGCATTTTCAGCCCGCCGAGAAACGCCAGCCACGGCGGCAGCAGACGCAGCGTGTTTTCCCAGCGGTCCAGCGTGTCCGCACCCGCCAGCAACTTGGCGGGGGCTGCGGTATCGACACACAGCGGGCGGCCAAGGCCGATGATGTCGGCCCCGCCTTGCGCCAGCGCGGCATTCATCGCGTGGCGGGTGCGAAAGCCGCCGGTAACCATCAGCGGCATCGTGAGCGAGGCGCGCATCGTCTTGGCGAAATCGACGAAATAGGCCTCACGCGCGGCGGTCGATGCCTTTTGCGGGGGCGCGTCGGGGGCTTCCACGCCGGCAGTGTCCATCATCGCGGGCTGTTCGTATGATCCGCCCGAAATTTCCAGCAGATCGACCCCCGCCGCCTGCAACCAGCCCGCTACGATCACGCTGTCTTCAAACGCGAAGCCGCCCTTCTGGAAATCTGCCGAATTGAGCTTTACGCCGATGGGGAACGCCGGGCCTACGCCTGCCCGCACCCGCGCGACGACCGCCATCAGCATGCGCGCGCGGTTTTCCAGGCTGCCGCCCCACTGGTCGGTGCGCACGTTGGCGCGTGGGCTAAGGAACTGCGACAGCAAATAGCCGTGCGCGGCGTGGATTTGCACACCGGTAAAGCCGGTGTCCTTCGCCACTTCCGCCGCCACGCCAAAGCGTTCGATCAGCTCCAGTATTTCCGGCTCGGTCAGCGCCACCGGCAGGCCAAACTGCTTGCCAGGCAGACCCACGGCGATGGCCGACGGCGCCTTTGGGTGCGGGTTGACCGTGACTTGCGTCTGGCGCCCGGCATGGCTGATCTGCATCCAGATGTGCCCGCCCGCCCGCGTTCCGGCGCGCGCCATCGCCCGCAGGCCCGCGCGCGCAGCTTCGTCCGGCGCGCCCGCGATGATCACATTGCCCGGCCGTTCAAGATGGTCGCGATCGATCTGCACGTTGCCGGTGATCAGCAGGCCCGAACCACCATCGGCCCACAAGCCATAAAGCCGCTCCAGTTCCGGCGTCGCGCGCCCTTGCGGATCGGCCAGCCCCTCGGTCATTGCCGCCTTGGCCAACCGATTGGGCAGCACTGCCCCGCACGGCAGGGTAAGGCTGTCGGCGATATCAGGCGTTGGAGTCGGCACGGGTATGGGCACGGGTGTCGTCATGGGCAGCGCTCCGCAAGGTCAGGTTGCGAACCCTTGTGGCACCATAAGCGTGTGGGCCACAAGCCATCAGGCGGATGCCGGGGCGCAGCGCGATTTTCGCGGCTGCCTCGACACGACAATCGCCGCGCCTTAGCTCCGTTCGGGCGCTTGCGCAGGTTTGCCGCGTCCGAGCAGGTTCAGAATGGTCGCCTTTGCCCGGCGCCGGCGCTCGGCGGGAATGCTGGTGCGCAGCCGGTCTTTGGCAATCCGCAACGTCAGGAACGCCGCTTCGCACGCCAGCAGCGCGCGGCCGCCGCGACGGATCGCCAGCCGGTACGTCGTTGCCGGGCGGTCGTCCGTCGCCCAATCCAGCTTGTAGGGCTCCTCACCGATCCGGAAATCATACTCCAGCCCGCGCGCCATGCACCATTTCAAGCATTCCATCATCGCGATGGCCCCCGTCGAATAGGATGCGAAATCGGGGTCCTGGGCGGCGATGAACCCTTCGTAGCGCAATGCGTCAAGCGTGCCGATCTTGGTGGCGACCGTCTTGCCACCCAGTTTCAACGCAAACATCACCAGCCGGCCGGGCCTGGTTTCCGGCGCTGTCACCGTCGTGCCCATCACGCGCAGGAATTGCGCAAATTCGCTGGTCCGCATGAAGTCGTTGTCGAGCCGCATGCGGGCCATCCATTCAACCTTGTGCGCCAGCGTCCAGGCCAGCAGCGCTTCGAACTCGGCGCGGTCCTCGATCAGTTCGTATGTCACCGTTCCCAGTTCGGCAAACCGGCGCGATCGGCGCCCGGTGTTGCCTCTGGTATTCTTGCTGCGCGCGTTCCAATAGGCGTCCCAACTGGCAAAGCCGGCGAAGGATACCAGCGGCGAGGGCAAAGTGTGGCGCGTCCCGGGCAGGGTTTCGGCCGACAGCACCGCCTGCATCGCAGACCCTGCCCGCGCGTGCGGGACAACCACCAGGTCGGCGGGGCAATGCCGGTGCAGGAAGCCCAGGGCCGCGCGCAAATGGTCCGCCGCAGCGGGACTGTCCTCGACCAGAACGGAATCATATTCGGTAAATTCCGGCCCCAGCGGTGCGCCGACCTGCCAGGCCAGCCGGCGGTGCACTGCCAGCGGCCAGATCAGCACCGCGCGCCCGTTCACGCGCATGACCACGATGAACATGCGGCGGCCACGCGGCCGGCCGGTGGTTTCCCACCCGTGGCGGAACCAGGCGAAGCGGTGAGAGAATTGCGGCCGGTGCGTGCGTGCCCACAACTGGTCCCATTCGCGCTCAAGCGCCAGGAAATCGCGCTCTTGCGTGATGGTCTCAAAACACGGTTCGCTGCTGTCAGGCGCGCCTGACGCAACCCGCGCATCTGTGCCGAGGCCAGGCGCAAAGCCTGGGGTCAGCATGGTGCGGGCGTTGCCTTGTGCAGATGCGCGGTGGTGACTGGCACGCGGCAGGGCATGGCGTGCAGATTGGCAATTTTGGCCCTCAACATATGACATCATATTGTTATTCCTGTACTATATCGCCAAAATTGCCAGATTCCGCGACCGGCGGGTTCAATATGCGCCGCGCGCGGTGATGATGGCCGGCACCGTGCGCAGGATCAGCACCAGATCGGTCAGCAAGGAGCGCGTGCGCAAATACATCACATCGAGTTCGACCTGACGTTCAAACGGAATGTCGGCGCGCCCGCTGACCTGCCAGATGCAGGTGAGGCCGGGTTTGCCTGTCAGCCGTTCGCGTGCGTCGTCGTGATAACCGACGACTTCGCGCGGCAGTGCCGGGCGCGGTCCGACGACCGACATGTCGCCGGCAAAGATGTTGATCAGCTGCGGCAGTTCATCCAGCGACAGACGGCGCAGAACGGCGCCGATCCGGGTGACGCGGGGGTCGCGCTTCATCTTGAAACAGGTGCCATCGCGTTCTGACATCGCGCGAATGGCCGCCAGCCGGGCCTCTGCATCGATGACCATCGACCGGAATTTCCACATCCGGAACGGCCGGCCATTGGCGCCGATCCGCGTCTGGCGGAAAAACACCGGTCCGCCATCTTCCAGCCGGATCGCCGCACCCACCAGCAGGAACAGCGGTGACAGCAGCAGCAGCGCAATGCCCGCCGCGATGCGATCGGCACCATGCTTCATCGTCAGCGACACGCGCGCGGACAGATCGCGCGCCTGCCAGGCATGAACCAGCGCCGAGGCGAGGAAGCGTGGATTGCCCAGCACATAGCGCGCGAACAGGCGGCGCGGTTCTTGTGCCAGGCGCCACATCCATTCGCACCCGACCCGGCGAATTGCCGCCGGCGCGCGCGGGATCGCGCCCGAATAGTAATCGAACAGACCGCCCACGCCCATCACCACGTGGGCCATCAGCCGGTCGCGGAATTGGTCGATCCAGATTTCCTGGCGTGGCACGCCCAGTCCGACCAGCACGATCGCCGCGCCCGACGCATTGATTTCGGCCACCACGCGGTCGTCATCGCCCGTGTTCCAGAAACCGTCGCGGGTTCCGGCAATGCGCAAGGCGGGATACCGATCGACCATCGCCTGCGCTGCGGCGGTGGCGATGCCGGGCTTGCCGCCCAGCAGATAGATCGACTGGCCGCGTTCGGCGGCGCGGCGGCACAGTTCGGGGAACAGATCGGTGCCGTTCAGATTTTCGCCAAGCTGCGCGCCCGCCAGACTTGCGGCAATCGCCATGCCGCTGCCATCGGGCAGCAGGAAATCGGCGCGCGCCAGCGCATCGCGATAGGCCGGGTTGGTCTGCGCAATGTTGACGCAATGCGCATTGACGAACTGCACGGTCACGCATTCGCTGGACCGCGCCATGGCGACAAGCTCATCGGCAACATGCGCGCGGGTCGAAACCACGAGGTCAAGGCCAAACAGACGCGCGCGGGGGATCTGGCGCAGCGTCTCGGCGAAGGGGTTGCGACGCGCCTGCGGTTGCATGGCGGTGTCCAGCAGCGGAAAAACAGTGTCGGCTTCAAAACGCTTGAGCATGGGTTGGTTCCTGCAATGTGATGCAGATCCCAACGCAGGTGTTGTGCCAAACAGGTTATTTGTGATTTTTCAAATGCTTGCCACCCTGCCCGGTGGGTCTGGTGCAGATTGCCTTTGCGTTTCGCAACCATTCGGGACCCGGATTTTGCATTCTGCTTCGCAAAACGCGATGATTAAAGCTATGATAATAAGCTATAAAATCGTTAAACGACAAAAGGCGCGCCCAGCCTTGTACAGGCCGGGCGCGCGCAATGTGTCGCCAGAGCAATCGGGATCAGGGCAAGCCGGAATCAGATCAATGAACGAACCATTCTGGTGATTTCGTGACCTATCTTTCAGGCGGCCAGGCGCGTCGCAGGCAGGGGATCGCCGACATGCCGGATCAGCCCGGGGTCGTCGCCTGGCACATCGCTCAGACGATTGTGCCGCGCCAGCGCGGGATCAAGCGCATGCGGAAACAGCACCACTTCCAGCGCGCGGCTGGCGGGCATCGGGGCGGCATCCGGCGCTTCGCCGTCAAGCATGCGCGCCAGCGCGGCGGCCAGGTCAACCCCGACGTGGCGGCCCAGATGGTGCACCGGCACCGGCCGCGGATTGCATTCGATCAACAACGGATCACCGCCGTCGTGGGGAATCATGAAATCGAACGCCAGAAATCCGGTGAACCCCAGCGCCGCCGTCATCCTGGTCGCGACATCCTCCAGAACGGTATCATGCATCAGCTTCACGATCTTGCTCGGCCCATTGCCGTGCACCGGTTCCAGCTTTACCCCGGCAAAGCCGCCAACCAGGCGTCCGCGCCATGCCAGCCCGCAATACATCGCGCATTGGCCGGCGATCCCGCTTTGCACATCCATCGGCGCATCGGTCGGGTACCAGTCGCGGCCCATCATTTTTCGCGCGAGGGTCCGCAGCCCTGGCCGGCGCGGGCGTGCCGCGGCAAAGGCCGCGCGCAAGGCCGGGGCATCATGGCATTCCGCCACGCCCACGCCCGCCCAGCTGAACGACTGTTTGAGATAGACCGGAAACCCGATCGCCTCGGCCGCGTGCACTGCGACCTCGGCCGATGCGACGGTCTGCCCGCGCGGCACGGCGATGCCCAGGCTGCGCGCCAGGGCCATGGTGTCTGATTTCAGCAGGCTGGCCGCAAACATTGCCGGATCGCCCAGCGACGCGGCGATGATCACGCGTGCCTTGTGCCCGATGACCGCTTTGCAACGCCCGCCGGCAAAGGCCTGCAGCAGGATGACCGCCTGTTCGTCGCCCGGTATGATCAGCTGCGGGGACGTTTCGCGGATCGCCGCGGCCAGCGCGCGGGCGATGACGCGGATGGTGCGCGATGGCGGCAGCGGATGATGCGCGCGCAAAAAGCCGCTGTGCGCCAGCAGATTGTCGGCGGGGCACAGTGCGGCCACGGCCAGGCCGGCCTCGTGAAAGATCTGCGGCAGGCGGGCGGGGCCAAACCGGCCGTCTTCGATGCTGAAAATCAGAATGTCCATGCGGGCACCTTTTTGGTTGGAGCGCGCTGATGACGCACCCCATTCAAAGCAGGAGCTGTGCCAGACTGTATTGATCCATTGTTTCAATGGGATAGATAAATCCGTCGCAAGGAAACATTGCGTATTGGGAAGGCCGGCGGGCTATCGCTGCATTTTGCAACGCTGCCCGGCCCCGGGCCTGTGCACAATGCACATCATCATCGCCGGATTGGTGGCCAACCCCCGGGAATGCGTCATTTCGCGTGGCTGGCACGCTCTGTGAATACACTCCGGCAGTCCCTCAATCCGGAGTGTGTTCTTTGCTGTACAGCCTGATCCGCAATACCGAGCAGCGCATCGGCCCCCACCTTTCGCAGCTTGCGAAAGGGTTGGGCAGCTATGGCAGCGCGGAACTGGCGACGCGGTTCGTGCGGTTGCTGACCACCGTGGTCATCGCCCGCCGGCTCGCCCCCGATATCGTGGGTGAGGCTGCGCTGGCGCTGACGGTGTTCGAGCTCGTGCGCGTGCTCGAACGGATCGGCACGGGGCAGCAGATCGTGCGTGCGCCTGCCGCGGAACTGGCAGCAACCTGCAACACCGTGCAGCGCTTTTACATCGGCTGGACGGCCGCGCTGATGATCGCGCAATTGCTGGTGGCGGCCATGCTGGGCCTGGTGTTTCACCGGCCGGTCGCGGCAGAGCTGCTGGCAATGCTCACGCTGGTCTATCCGTTCATGGCGGGTGGCCATGTCCAGTTTTTCCTGGCGATGCGTGCCGGTCATGTCGCCCGTCTGGCGCGGATCGCCGCAAGTCAGTCGATCGCCGACCAGCTGCTGACCGCAGCGCTGCTGATCGCGTGGCCCAGCCCGTGGTCGGTCGTGCTGCCAAAGCTGCTGACCGCGCCGGTCTGGCTGGTGCTGGCGCGCCGCGCCGCACCCTGGCGGCCCGATCGTGCCGATGGTTTCCTTCCCGCGGCGCAAGTGCTGCGCTTTGCCGGGCCGATCATGCTCGCCGACGGGATGACCGCGCTGCGCACGCAGGGCGACAACCTGGTGATTGCCGCCACGCTGGGCACGGCCGCGCTCGGCACCTATTACTTCGCGTTCAACGCCGGTGTTGGCATCATCAGCTCGCTGGTCACCGCGTTTGGCACGGTGGCGTTTCCGATGCTGTGCGGCGCTGCATCCGGCCCGGCCCGCACGCGGCTGTTTCGCCGCATCGTGTTGTCCGGCGCCGCACTGCTGGTGCCGGTCGTGGCGGTGCAGGCGCTGGCCGCGCCGTTCTATGTTCCGCTGGTGTTCGGCGCGCACTGGGCGTTTGCCGCGCCGCTGATCGCCACGATGTGCCTGGCCGGCGTGCCGCTGCTGCTGGCGCAATTGTCAGCCAGCTGGCTGCGCGCCGAAGGCCGGGTGGGCACCGATGCCATCAACAGCACGGTGACCTGCGCGCTCGCGCTGGGTGGGCTGTGGCTTGGCGCGCGCTGTGGCGGGCTGACCCTGGCGGTCATCGGCCTGATCGCGGGCCAGACCATCGGCGCGCTGTGGTGCGGCGCGCGCATTTTGATCCCTGCGCTTGAAATTCGTCCCTTCAAAACCCTTCGTCCGGAGTTCCGCTGATGATCATGCCCCTTATGCCGCTCACCGATAACCAAGCCACTTGTGCCAGCCTTCGCCCTGAAATCTCGGTCGTGTTGCCGGTCTACAATGCCTCGGCCACGATCGCCGCGACGATCCGGTCAGTGCTCGATCAGACGTTTGCGTATTTTGAAATCATTGCGGTCGACGATGGTTCGACCGATGACAGCCTGGCCGTCCTGCTTGGCCTGGCGGTGCAGGATTCGCGCATCCGCGTGATTTCGCGCCGCAACGGCGGTGTCTCCTCCGCGCGCAACCGGGGGGTCGAAACCGCCTCGGCGCCACTGATCGCCTTTCTTGATGCTGATGACTTGTGGGCCCGCGAGAAGCTGGCCTGCCACATTGCGCGGCACCGGGATGAGCCGGCGCTGGTCGCCAGCTATGCCCGGATCGCGTTTATTGCGCAGGACGCGGCATCGCTGGACGGCGCGTGGACCGTTTCGACGCTGCCGCGCCAACCCGCACGCCTGCGCGATGTGTTGGGCGACAACCCGGTGTGCACGGCGTCCAATCTGGTCGTGCGGCGCGACTGGTTTCTGGCCACCGGCGGGTTTGATGAACACATGACCTTTGCCGAAGATCAGGAATTTGTCGCCCGGCTGGTTGCGCGTGGCGGCAAAGTGGACGGGATCGACAGCGTGCTGACCGGCTATCGCTTCAGCCCCGATGGCCTGTCGATGGACCATGCCAAAATGCACGCCGGCTGGCGCGTGCTGGCCGATCGTTACATCGATGATGCGGCGCTGCGGGCTGCGCTCGAAGCGCTCTATTGCCGTTACCTGGCACGCCGGGTGCTGCGGTCGGGCAGGCATCCGCTGCGCGCGCTGCGCTTTGTGATTGCCGGCCTGCGCCGCGATGCGCGCAGCTTTCTGGCCGAACGCCGGCGCGGTCTTTCAACCGTGCTGGCCGCGCTGGTTGCCCCGTTGATGCCGGCGATGATGCGTCGCCGGCTGTTTGCCTGATCCCATCCTGATCGAAAGCCTGAGCCATGACCATGATTTCACACACCAGCTTCGCCGCCCCCCGCGTCTCGGTCGTCATGCCCGTCTACAATGTCGAAGCCTATGTGGCAGAGGCGATCCGGTCGGTGCTGGCGCAGACCTTTACCGATTTCGAACTGATCATTGTCGATGATGGCGGTGCAGACGCATCATTGCAGATCTGCCGGTCATTTGCCGACCCGCGCATCACCATCGTGTCGCAGCCCAACCGCGGGCTGGCCGGCGCGCGTAACACCGGCATTGCCGCGGCCCGCGGCGAATTTGTCGCGCTGCTCGATTCCGATGACCGCTGGTTGCCCGAAAAGCTGATGCTGCATGTCATCCACCTCGACAACGCGCCGGACATTGGTGTCAGCTATGCCCCGTCGCGCTTCATCGACACCGCCGGGCAACCGCTGCGGATCGTCCAGCGGCCAAAGCTGAAGCGCGTGGCGCCACAGGATATCTTTTGCCGCAATCCGGTGGGCAACGGGTCTGCCGCGGTGCTGCGGCGCTCGGCGCTGGACACCGTCGCCTTTGCCCACCCCGATGACCGCACGCGCCCGTGCTGGTTTGATGAATCGCTGCGCCAGTCCGAAGATATCGAAATGTGGCTGCGGCTGTCGCTGACCGGTGGTGTCCGCTTTGAAGGGATCGCCCCGGTGCTGACCGAATACCGGGTCGGTGGCGGCGGGCTGTCCGCGCAGATCCTGCGGCAGTATGAAACCTGGCAAGGCGTGGTGGCGCGCATGGCGCGTTTCGCGCCCGATTTCACCGCGCGCCATCTTGATCGCGCGCGCGCCTATCAGCTGCGCTATCTGGCACGGCGCGCCATCCAGCTGGGTGATGCCGGGATGGCCATGGCGCTGCTGCGCGGTGCCGCCGCCAGCAGCCTGCGCCCGCTGCTGGAAGAACCGGTGAAATCGCTGACCACCCTGGCAGTGGCGCTGGCCGGGCGCCTGATCGGGCCGGACCGGTTTACCCGCCTGGCCACGCGCGCCGCGGGCGGTCAGCTCGTCGCATGACCCCCGTCCCTTTCCCCGGCCGGCGCATCCGTGTCGCCAACCTGCTCGACGATTGTTCGCTGGGCGGGGTAACACGCGCACTGGGTGTGTTTGAGGCAGAGGAATTGACCCGGATCGCAGCGGCAACGACCGTTGTCATGCGACCCGCCACGATCGTCGCGCCGCGCATCGCGGCCGATGTGATCATCACGCATTTCCCCCCCAACTGGCGCCGGCTGGTGCTGCTGGCAGGATTGAAACTGCGTCATCCCAAGGCCCGGATCGTGCATGTCGAACACAGCTATACCCGCGCGTGGGAGGCGATTCATGTCCGCAACCGGCCGCGTTTCCGGGCGATGCTGTGGCTGGCGATGCGGCTGGTCGACCAGATCGTGTGCGTGTCGCAGGCGCAAGCGGAGTGGCTGCAGGTAGCGGCGCGTATCGACGCGCGCCGGATCACGGTGATCCATCCTTATGCCGAAAACCCCGGGCTGGCCGAACTGCCCCTGCCGGCGCCGGGGCGGCGCTTGCGGATCGGCGCCTATGGCCGCTTTTGCGAACAAAAGGGTTTTGATGTGCTGATCAGCGCGTTTCGCAACGGCTGGTTTCCGGGCTGCGACCTGGTGCTGGGCGGGTTTGGCGAAGACGAGCCAAAACTGCGCGCACTGGCGGCCGATTGCCCCGACATCCGCTTCACCGGCAAAGTGGATGATGTGGCGACGTTCCTGCAATCATGCGATGTGGTCGCCGTGCCATCGCGGTGGGAGGCGTTTGGCATGGTCGCCAACGAAGCGCGTGAGGCGGGCCGGCCCATTCTGGTGGCGCCGGTCGACGGGCTGAGCGAACAGGCTGCCCGTGCCGGCGTTCTGGTCGATTTCACCGATCCCGAATCGATCAGCGACGCTTTGTCGGTGCTGCGTTCAACAGGCCTTCAGGCACTGGCGCAGCGCGCCCGCGCCACCGTCCGCCATTGCTGCCAGCTGCGCAAATCGCAATGGTTCGCGCTGCTGCTGTCCGGGCCTGCCGCCTGACGGGGAGGCGGGGCGCGACCAGTGCGATCGGGGTGCCGGAAACCCGGCGAAACGCGCCAGATCGGTTCAAACGGGCGGCGGCACCAGGCCGATCAGCCGCAGCACCACCGCCTGGATCAGCATCACCCCCAACCAATGCGCGCAATCGGTCAGCATGGCGCGCGCCGGCACGGCGCGGATGCGGTATGATGCCACTTGCGTCGGCACGACAAAGCCGATCCAGATCACCACCGCGCTGCCGATGGTCATGGTCCACACCCCGCCCTTGGGCGGCGCCAGAATCAGCGCCCCGGCCAGGATCGCGCACAGCCACAATTCGGCAATGAACGCGGTGGCGATGGTCACCACCCGGTTGCTGGCGGGTGCGCGGGCAATTCCCGCGTTTCGGGCAGGGCCGGCAATTCCGTAACAGACCACGCCAAACATGACGCCCGCCAGCGTCGCGGCGATGATGGCAACGGCATTGATGACGATATAGATCATCGGTCCTCCGGTGGGTGATCGCGCGCGGCAGGCGGTCACGGGTGGCCGGATTCGGGATGCCGCCGGTGGGCGCATCATGTCCCAGATTGGCGCCAGATGCCACCGTCGCCTTGGTGCTGTCAGGCCGGCACCACCGGTTATCGCATTGCCGCGCCATCCGCAGCTTTGTGCACAATGATCCCGAAACAGGTGGAGGCAAAGCCATCGATCGCCAGCTTGATATGCGGGGTGCCATCCTTTTCCCACGCGGCCATCTGCGCCGCGCCCTGGTCATGAAGATAGGGCGGTATATCGATAAATTTGTCGAGCGGCAGTTTGCCCACGTCAAAGTCCATCGGCGCAACCTTGTGCCCGCGCGCCTGCAACCGCCGCGCCAGTTCGGTAAAGTGCCGGCGCTGGAACAGCACGGTGGGCCAGTTGTCGATCGTCTGCTGATCGTTGGCAAAGTTGAATTCGGTGGTGTGCACCGACAACCCGCCCGGGCGCAGGGTGTTCAGCGAATTTTCCACGAAGGCCAGGCCCTGTTCGATCGACCCCAGGTGTTCCAGCGCGCACACCGACCAGCAGAAATCATACCCTGTCAAATCCGTCGGGATCGCGTTCATATCGACATGGCGCAGCGATACCAGTTCGTCGAACCGCGCGCGATCGACTAGGTGCGGGTGGAATGATGCATCGGCCGATGTGGTGTGCTGCCCGGTCTGCGCCCAACCCTGGTTGACGATTTCCTCCGGCGGCTGATCGGTGACCGTAACGGTGACACCGCGCGCCGCCAGATAACTGGGCAGTGGTTCCCGCCCGCAGCCAAAGCCCAGGCCGCGCGCGCCGGGGCGCATGCTGCCATGGGTGCGGATGGCCTGCAGCACATAGGCCAGTTCCCACAGCTTGCGGTGATAGATGCGTGGAATTTGCAACTGTCCGCACCAATGTGCCACCCAGTCGGCGGCGATGTCGGCCTGGGTCGATGGTTTGCAGGCCAATACAACCGCTTGTTCCGGCACGTCGGCGCAGCCTGGCAAAGCCTCTGCCAGGGTGCGCGCCAGTTCATACCCGAAAAATTTGACCGACAGGCTCAACGCGTCAATGCGGTTGACCATCAGCGCCAGCTTGTTGAGATTGGGCCGCGCATCGTGATCGACCAGCGCCAGCATCTGATCCAGCGTTTGATCCAACCGGTGGTTTGTCATTTGGTTCATCGTTGTGCGTCCCGACGTCTTGTGCATTTTGCTGAAAATCATGCCCCTGCAATCATACGGTGCGTTGGCCGGGGGTCCGGCTGCCATTGCCTGTGCTGACAATGGCAGGGGGGCCGGGGCAGAACAAGCTGTCGGGGCCACCGGGTGACACCAAACCGGATCGATATGGCGCGAAGGGTTCCCGGCAAAGTGCCCCCGCTCCGGAGGTGTTTGCGCCTTCGCCTGGTACCGTTTCGCGGCTATGCCTGCGGCATGGCAGCCGGCGCCGGGCGCGGCGCGCAGCCAGGACCGTTGTGAACGACCAGACGCTTTTGCCACCGAAGTGAAGCTGCCGCGGCATGCGGGTTGGGTTTGTAACATTTCCGTCTTGAATCTGTCGTAATTGCGGTGCCTTGCGCCAATTGAAAGGCATTTCATGCATTGTCTGCTGATCGAGGACGATCCGGTCATTTCCGGCCATATCGTCAATGGCCTGAAAGCGGCCGGGATCGCCACCACGTGTGCGGCGACGGTGGCACAGGGGTTGGCGCAAGGGCTGGCAAAGGGGCGTGAGGGCGCGTTCGACAGCGTGGTGCTCGACCGGTTGTTGCCCGATGGCAACGGCATCGATCTGTTGCGATCGTGGCGCCGGCACGGGCCGGTGCCGCCGGTGCTGATGCTTAGCGCGCTGGGTTCGGTCAAGGACCGGATCGAAGGGCTGGAGGCCGGCGCCGATGACTATCTGGCCAAACCGTTTCACATGGCCGAACTGATCGCGCGGGTGCAGGCGATTGCGCGCCGCACCGGCCCGCGTGATGAAGCCGAACCGGCGGTGCACAGCGTCGGGCGGCTGCGGCTTGATCCCAGCCGCCATGCCGCGTGTTTTGGCGATGGCTCGGTCGATTTGAACCGCAAACTCTATTCGTTGCTGGCGCATCTGATGCTGCATGCCGACCGGTTGGTGACGCGTGACATGCTGCTGGAACAGGTCTGGGGCTACAGCTTCAGCCCCGGCACCAATATTGTCGAAAGCAATATGAGCCGGCTGCGCGCGCGGTTGCAGGAATTGCGGATCGATCCGATCCTGACCCGGCGCGGCGAAGGCTATGTGCTGCTGGCCGGCGCCTGCCGCTGATCATGACCGCGCAACCGCACTGGCCCGCCGTGATGCCGGCGGCGCCGCTGCATGGCGGCACGCGCTGGCCGGGGGCGGGGCGGGTGTTTTTCCTGTTTGGCGGGCTGTTTACGGTGGCGATGCTGCTGATGGGCGCGCTGGTGTTCGTGGTGGCGACCCGCGCGGTGGCGCAACGTATCGACGATGACCTGATCCACCACGAAGGCAAATTCCTGCGCGATGCCGCCGGGCGCCCGGCCAGCAGCGCCGCAGTGGCGGCACGCATCCGCGACTGGCAGGCGCGCAAGATCACCAGTGAGCGGACCTATAGCCTGTTTGGCCCCGATGGGCGGCAGATTGCCGGCCGGCTGAACCTGCGGCCACGGGTCGGGCTGTCCGACGTGCTGTTCCTGGGTGGTGGCCGCACCTGGCAGCGCGGGCGCGCGCTGGCCGATCGTCTGCCGGATGGATCGCTGTTCGTGATCGTCCAGCACAGCGAGGCAGAGGCGGGATTGCGCGCGATGCTGCCGGGGCTGGTGCTGGCAAGCTTTGTCACCGCGCTGGCGGCGGGGCTGGGCGCGACGTGGTTTTTTGCGCATCTGACCGCGCAGCGGCTGGCGGGGACCGGCGACACCGCCGATGCCATTGCCGCCGGGGGCGATCTGGCGCGGCGGGTGGCGATGGACGGGCTGGACGGGATGTTTGCGCGCCAGGCCGAAAGCCTGAACCGCATGCTCGACCGCATGGAAAGCCTGGTGGAAACCCAGCGCCACTTTGCCAGCGCGCTGGCGCACGATCTGCGCACGCCGCTGACCCGGCTGCGCGCATCGCTGACCGCCAGTCCCGCCATGTCGCTGGCGGGGGATGAGGCGCGGTTGCGCGATGTGATCGATACCGCGATGCGCGAATGCAACGGGATCATCGCGATTTTCGATGCATTGTTGCGTCTCGCGGAAATCGAAGGCGGGCGGCATGGCTGTGCGATGGCCGATCTGGCGCTGGATGCGCTGGTGGAGGACGTTGCCGAAACGATGGAACCGGTGATCGCCGATGCCGGGGGCACGCTGGTGACCGGGCCGATCGAACCCGCGATCATCTGCGGTGATCCAGGGCTGATCACGCAGCTGCTGGTCAATCTGTTGCAGAACGTCGCCACGCATACCCCGGCGGGCACGTGCGCGCGATTGTCGCTGCATCGCCACAACGACACGGTCGTGCTGGTGCTGCGCGATGACGGCCCCGGCCTGGCGCAGGGCGATGGCCGGCGCGTGTTGCGGCCGTTTGAACGCGGGCGCAGCGCCGCAGACCGGGGCGGCAGCGGGCTGGGGCTATCGATTGCGCAGGCGATCGTGCAGTTTCATCGCGGGCGCATTGAACTGGGTCATGGCCCTGGCCCCGATGGGCGCGGGCTGGAAGTGCGTGTCGCGTTGCCGGTCAGCCGGACGGCTTGATCCCTGCCTGCGAACCAGCGAAGTGCGGGATTACCAGAACCGGCTGCCGGGCACGCCCTTGAATGGCCCGGCCAGATTGGCGGTGATCCAGCCGCCATAAAATTCGCCGGGTTGCGGGATGACCGTTTCGCCATTGACGCTGCAGCGGTCAAACGGCGCGGCGTAGAACGCGACATGGTCGCGCAATACCATGAACGGCGTGGTCGGATTTGGATAACTCCAGCCGACGCGCGGGATGACCACGCCGCCAATCACCACATCCCAATAGACCGCCGCGCCTTTCCATTCGCACAGCGAACTGCCCGTGGCGCGGCGCAGCACGCCAGGCGCGATGTCGGCGGGCGGGATGTAATAGCTGGGCGGATGGCTGGTTTCGAGCGTGCGGATCGCCGCCGTGGTGCTGGCAACGATCATGCCGGCGTGTTCGATTGTCACGCGCGCGTCAGTGGCCTCGGCAGTTGCCGGGCGGGGATAGGCCCAGACGCTTTCCTGGCCCGGGCCGACCGGATCGGGGCGCGGCCTCATAGTCTGTTTCGAAAGTCGCAAAGAGCGACTTTGTGCCACCCACCGCCCCGCACCCCCGGCCCATCCGCCCACAGGGCACCTTGAATGGGCGGATGGGCCGGGGGTGCGGGGCGGTGGGTGGCACTTTCGCAACAGATTCTCATGATCCGCGCGCCAGTTCGCGGTTGAGCCACAGCGCGATCAGCGTGGCGAGGGCACCTGACAGCAGATAGGCGCCCGATGCAATCAGGCCGAACCGTGCGGTGGCCCACAATGCCACCAGCGGGGCGAATCCCGCGCCCACCAGCCAGGCCAGATCGTTGGTCAGCGCGGCGCCGGTATAGCGGTCGCGCAGCGGCAGATCGCCCGCCACCGCGCCCGATGACTGGCCAAAACACAGCCCCAGCAGCACAAATCCGCTGATCATGAAGGCCAGCTCACCCGCCTCGCCCAGCGCCAGCAATTGCGGGGCAAATCCGCTGAATACCGCGATGGCCGCTGCCGATGCCGCCAGCAACCGCCGCCGCCCGAACCGGTCGGCCAGGCTGCCCGATGCGACCATCGCCAGCAGCCCGGTGGTTGCCGCGCCAGCCTCTATCAGCAAAAAGCGCGTGGGCGATTGCAGGGTGAACAGCGCCACCCACGACAGCGGAAACACCGTGACCATGTGGAACAGCGCAAAACTGGCGAGCGGCGCAAACGCCCCGATCACCACGGTCCGCCATTCGCGCGTCAGCGTGTGCAGGGCGCGTTCGGGCACCAGATCGCGGGTCTGGTAAAGCGCTTCAAAAGCGGGCGATTCGACAATGCGCAGCCGCGCAAACAGCGCAACGACATTGATCGCAAAGGCCACAAAGAACGGATAGCGCCAGCCCCAGTCCAGGAAATCGGCCGACCCCAGCGCGCCGGTAAACAATGCGAACAGCAGGCTGGCAACGATCAGCCCCAGCGGCGCGCCCAGTTGCGGCAGCATCGCGTACCAGCCGCGCCGCCCGGCCGGGGCATTCAGCGCCAGCAGCGAGGGCAGGCCATCCCACGTGCCCCCTTGCGCAAAACCCTGGCCCAGCCGGAACAGCGCCAGCAGCGCGACCGCGCCATTGCCGACCGTGTCATACCCCGGCAGAAACGCGATCGCCGCGGTCGATCCGCCCAACAGCACGAGCGCCACGGTCAGTTTGAACCCCCGGCCATAGGCGCGATCGACCCCGGTAAACCAGATCGACCCGACCGGGCGCGCGACAAACGCCAGCGCAAACACCGCGAATGACATCAGCGTGGCCGTCAGCGGCGTGGCCCAGGGAAACACCAGCCGCGGAAACACCAGCACCGACGCGATGGCGTAGACAAAGAAATCAAAGAATTCGGATGTGCGCCCGATGATCACGCCGATCGCGATGTCGCCGGGCGTAACCGCATCGCCATGGCCGCCGCCCGACCGGCCAGGTTCGCCAGAGGGTATCCTGGGCATGAGTGGGGTTGCCGGCAAGGTCATGATGGCGGTTTGCGGTCCTGAACGGTCACCTGCGCCCGGATCGGGCTGTCACGCGTTTGATGAAGCGTCACAGAGTCATTGATCCACGTCAACCCGCTGGGACAATATGTCCAATCGCCGCCCCTGATCGCCAAGCCTAGATCGCCGATATGATCGCAACGTCCCCCCCCTTCAAAACCTCGTCTCGTCGCAGGTTCGGCCGTGTTCTGCGCGTGGGCGCCATGCTGACGGCCGCGCTGACGCTGTCCGGCTGCGACTGGGTGGTGATGAACCCTGCGGGCGACATCGCACGGCAACAGGCCAGTCTGGTGCTGGTTTCGACCGCGCTGATGCTGGTGATCATCGTGCCGGTGATGGCGCTGACGGTGCTGTTTGCGTGGCGCTATCGCGCGGGCAACACCGCCGCCACTTATGATCCCGACTGGCACCATTCGACCCGGCTGGAACTGGTGATCTGGTCGGCGCCGCTGGCGATCGTCATCGCGCTGGGGTCAATCACCTGGCTCGCCACGCATCTGCTCGATCCCTATCGGCCGCTGTCGCGCATCGATGCGACCCATGCAATTGCACCCGGCACGCGCCCGCTGGAGGTTCAGGTGGTCGCGCTCGACTGGAAATGGCTGTTCATCTATCCGGAATCGCACATTGCCACGGTCAATGAACTGGTGCTGCCGGTCGGGCGCCCGGTGCGGTTTCACATCACGTCATCCACGGTGATGAATTCGTTCTATGTGCCCGCGCTGGCCGGGCAGATTTACGCCATGCCGGGGATGGAAACGCGGCTGAATGCGGTGTTCAACCAGACCGGCAGCTTTACCGGCCTGTCCGCCAATTTCAGCGGGCCGGGGTTCAGCCACATGCGCTTTGCCGCGCACAGCGTTGACGCCCGCGCCTTTGACGCGTGGGTCGCCGGGGTGCGGCGCGCGCCCGGCGCGCTCGATCGCGCCACCTATCGCGAACTTGATCAGCCCAGCGAAGCGGTGCCGGTGCGCCATTATGCGCAGGTTGCGCCCGATCTGTTCGCGGCGGTGGTCAATTTGTGCGTGCGCCCGGGCAAGCTGTGCGCCAGCGACATGGCGGCGATCGATGCGGGCGGCGGCACCGGCGCCGCCGGGCGGTTCAACGTTGCGGCGCTGGTTTACGACAAGAACGGCCATGAAACTGTGGTGTCGGCGTCGCCCCGGCTAACGGATGCCGGGGTCAACCACTTCGTGCGCAGCTGGTGCGCCGATCCGCGACCGTGGCGGGCCAGCGTTGCCACCGCCGCGACCACCGCGCTGCCTTCGCGTCCGTTCTCCTGATCCTTACTGGGACACTGTTCACATGCCCAATTCCGTTCCGAGCTGGTCGCCGTTGCTGGGTCGCCTGTCGCTCGATGTGCTGCCGCTGCACGAACCGATCATCCTCGTGACTTTTGCGGTGGTCGCGCTTGCTGGCGGCGCGCTGCTGGCGGCGGTGACCTGGTTCCGGCTGTGGGGCTATTTGTGGAGCGAATGGTTCACCAGCGTCGATCACAAGAAGATCGGCGTGATGTACATGGTGCTGGGGCTGGTGATGTTCCTGCGCGGGTTTGCCGATGCACTGTTGATGCGCGTGCAACAGGCGGTGGGGTTCAACGGCAACGAAGGCTTTCTGCCGGCGCACCATTATGACCAGGTGTTCACCGCGCATGGCGTGATCATGATCTTTTTCGTGGCGATGCCGTTTGTCACCGGGCTGATGAACTTTGTCGTGCCGCTCCAGATCGGCGCGCGCGACGTGTCGTTTCCGTTCCTCAACAATCTCAGCTTCTGGTTGACCGCATCGGGCGCCGCGCTGGTGATGGTATCGCTGTTCGTGGGCGAATTTGCCGCGACCGGCTGGCTGGCCTATCCGCCGCTGTCGGGGCTGGGATACAGTCCGGGCGTGGGCGTCGATTATTATATCTGGGCGCTGCAGATTGCCGGGGTGGGCACCACGCTGTCGGGAATCAACCTGATCGTCACGATTGTAAAGCTGCGCGCACCCGGCATGACCATGATGCGCATGCCGGTGTTTGTGTGGACCGCGTTGTGCACCAATGTGCTGATCGTCGCGTCGTTTCCGGTGCTGACCGCGGTGCTCGCGCTGCTCAGCCTCGATCGCTATGTCGGTACCGATTTCTTTACCAACGATTTTGGCGGCAGCCCGATGATGTATGTCAACCTCATCTGGATCTGGGGCCACCCGGAAGTCTACATCCTGATCCTGCCAATTTTTGGCGTGTTTTCAGAGATTACCGCTACCTTCAGCGGCAAGCGGTTGTTCGGCTATGCGTCGATGGTCTATGCCACCGTGGTCATCACCGTGCTGTCGTATGTGGTGTGGTTGCACCATTTTTTCACGATGGGATCGGGCGCCAGCGTCAACAGCTTTTTCGGGATCACCACCATGGTCATCTCGATCCCGACCGGTGCAAAGCTGTTCAACTGGCTGTTCACGATGTACCACGGCCGCATCCGCTATGAACTGCCGATGATGTGGACGGTGGCGTTCATGCTGACGTTCGTGATTGGCGGGATGACCGGGGTCATGCTGGCGGTGCCGCCGGCCGATTTTGTGCTGCACAATTCGCTGTTCCTGGTCGCGCATTTTCACAATGTGATCATCGGCGGGGTGGTGTTCGGGACCTTCGCGGCGATCAACTACTGGTGGCCAAAGGCGTTCGGTTTCCGGCTGGAACCGTTCTGGGGCAAAGTCAGTTTCTGGTGCTGGGTGCCGGGGTTCTGGCTGGCGTTTGCGCCGCTCTATGTGATGGGCCTGATGGGCGTCACCCGGCGCATGCGGGTGTTTGATGATGGCAGCCTGCAGCCCTATTTCATCGTGGCTGCGTTAGGTGCGGGGCTGATCGCCTGCGGGATCGGTGCGATGCTGGTGCAGTTCGGCGTGTCGATCGCGCGGCGTGAAAGCCTGCGCGATGAAACCGGCGATCCGTGGGGCGGGCGCACGCTGGAATGGGCGACCAGTTCGCCGCCACCCGCGTACAACTTTGCGTTTACCCCGCTGGTGCACGATCTCGACGCGTGGGACGATATGCAGCGCAAGGGCGTCGCGCGCCCGGTGGCGGGTTTCCGCGACATCGCCATGCCGCTCAACACCGGCACCGGTGTGGTGCTGGCGGCGATCAGCACCGTGTTCGGGTTCGGGATGATCTGGCATATCTGGTGGCTGGCCGGGACGGGCCTGACCGGCATCGTCGTCACCGCCATCGTGCACACTTTTAATGGCCGCCGCACGCATCACATTGCCGCTGCCGAAGTGGCGATGATCGAAACGGCCCGCACGCGCCAGCTGGCGCCGGCGACAGGAGCCTGAGCCGCCATGACCACGTTGCCCCTGACCCCGTACAATCCCCCGTACGATGCTGCCGCGCTGACGGCCACGCACTATGATCTGAACGAGGCCGACCATCCCGAAGGCGGCAGCACGCTGCTGGGCTTCTGGATCTATCTGATGAGCGATTGCCTGATCTTTGCCATGCTGTTCGCGGTCTATGGCGTGCTGGGCGGCAATTTTGCGGCCGGGCCAGGCCCGCGCGATTTGTTTGATCTGCCGCTGGTCGCGCTCAACACCGCGATGCTGCTGGGGTCATCGCTGACCTATGGTCTGGCGATGATCGCGATGCAGCGCGGGCACGTGCGCGGGGTGCAGGGCTGGCTGATCGCGACCGCGCTGTTTGGCGCGGGCTTCGTGGCGATCGAACTGTCGGAATTTGCGCATCTGATTGCGCTGGGCGCAACCCCGCAGCGCAGCGCGTTTCTGTCGTCGTTCTTCACGCTGGTCGGCACCCACGGGCTGCACGTCACGTTCGGGCTGGTGTGGCTGGCGGTGCTGGTGGTGCAACTGGCGCAAACCGGCCTGACGGCGGCGAACCAGCGGCGCCTGTTGTGCCTGTCGCTGTTCTGGCACTTTCTGGATGTGGTATGGGTCTGCGTGTTCAGCGTTGTCTATCTGATGGGAAGCCTGCGATGAGCGCCGTTCACACCGATACGCCGCATGATGATGTCCCGCATTTTTCGGGGCGCGACTATGCCGTGGGCTTTGCCGCGTCGGCGGTGCTGACGGCAGTGCCGTTCGCCCTGGTGATGGGCGGCGGGCTGCATGACAAACTGTTGACCGGGCTGGTGATTGCCGGTTTTGCGGTGGCGCAGATCGTGGTGCACATGGTCTGTTTCCTGCACATGAACACCCGGTCGCAGGGCGGGTGGAACTTTCTGGCGCTGGCGTTCACCGCGGTGCTGGTGCTGATCGTGCTGTCGGGCTCGATGTGGGTGATGTACCACCTGAACGAGAACATGATGCCGCAAGGGGCGATGCCGCCCGGCCTGTCCGACCAGCCATGACCACGGTTGCGCCCGCTGCTTTGCCGGCGCGGCGGGGCGCGGGGGCAGCGCTGGCGATGCTGATGCTTGCGCTGGTGTTTGCCGCGCTGGGTGTGTGGCAGGTGCAGCGCATGGGGTGGAAGTCGCGACTGATTGCCGCGACGCAAACCGCCGTTCATGCCCCGCCGATCAGCGTGGCCGTGCTGCCGCGTGGTGATCTGGCGGCACTGGCCTATCGCCCCGTGGTTCTGCGCGGGCATTACACGCCCGCCACGGCCACGCTCGTGACGGGCACATCGGTGCTGGGGACGGGATATTGGGAACTGGTGCCGCTGGTGGATGATGGCGGGCAGGTGGTGTTCGTCAATCGGGGGTTTTTGCCGCAGGGCAGCCGGATCGAGCGCGCGCGGGCAGCGGTTCCGACCGGGCGGGTTGAAACGACCGGGCTGTTGCGCCTGACCGAGCCGGGGGGGACCTGGTTGCGCGCCAACACCCCGCGCGACAACCGCTGGTATTCGCGCGATATTGCCATGATCGCGCGCACACGTGGCGTTACGGCCGATCCGCGCCTGTTTATCGACGCTGCCGCCGAATCCCCGGTGCCCGTATTAACCCCGCCGACCATGGGCCTGACCGTGCTGGATTTTCCCAACAGCCATCTGGGCTATGCGCTGACATGGTTTGCGCTGGCGGTGATGGCGGTGGCGGGCGCGGTCATGCTATACCGGCGCGGGTGATGGATCGTGACTTGTCCTTTTTTGCGCGTGCGCAGGCCTTTCCCGCCGCCAGTGCGCGCAACATGGCGCTGCTGGTGCAATTGCGCTGGATGGCGGTGGTCGGTCAGCTGCTGACGATCGCGCTGGTCAGCCAGGTGATGGGCATCGGCCTGCCGCTGCCGCAGCTGGTGGCCGTGCCGGCGCTGCTGGTGGTGATCAATATTGCCACGCACGTGCTGGGGGCAAAGCGGGAAAGGTACAGCGATCGGGAACTGATCGGCGCGCTGATGCTCGACGTCGCCGCGCTCACCTGGCAATTGTACCTGAGCGGAGGGACCACCAACCCGTTCACCTTTCTGTTTTTGCTGCAGATCGCCATCGGCGCGATCATGCTGCCGCCCAGCCGCAGCTGGATCGTGGCGGCGGCGGCGATTGTGGCCGGCACGCTGCTGTCGTTTCGCCATGTGCCATTGCAACTGCCGCCGCTGTTGCAGGCCGATCCGCTGCGGTTGTACCTGGCTGGCAGTTATGTGTGTTTTTGCCTGATTGCCGTGCTGACGGTGTTTTTCGTGATCAGCATCGATCGCAACCGCCGCCAAAGCGATGCGGCGCTGGCGCAATTGCGCCAGCATGCCGCCGAAGAAGACCATATCGTGCGCATGGGCCTGCTGGCATCGGGCGCCGCGCACGAACTGGGCACGCCGATGGCGACGATGTCGGTGCTGGTGCGCGACTGGTTCAACCATCCCGCCGTGCTGCCGCAACCCGACCTGATCGAAGAAATGCACGAGATGGAAACCGAATTGCAGCGCTGCAAATCGATCGTCAGCGGCATCCTGCTGTCGGCGGGCGAGGCACGCGGGGAAAATCCGGCGCTGACCACCGCAGCAACCTTCGTGCGCGATTTTGCCGCGGAATGGCACGCGCGCAGCGGTGGCGCGGTGCAGCTGACCGATCGCATCACCCAGGATGCGGCGATCGTGTCCGACCCGGCGCTGCGGCAGGTGATCGGCAATGTGATCGACAACGCGCTGGAGGTTTCGCCCGCGCATGTCGAGGTGATCGCCGATATCGACGCCGGCATGCTGGTGCTGACCTTTGTCGATCAGGGTCCGGGCTTTGCGGCAGAGGTGATCGCCCGCATCGGCCGGCCTTATGTGTCGACCAAGGGGCGCGCCGGCGGTGGCCTCGGGCTGTTTCTGGTGTTCAACGTGGTGCGCAAGCTGGGCGGCGAAGTGACCGTGCGCAACCGTGATGGTCGGGGCGCCGCTGTACGCCTGGCGATTCCGCTGGCGGCGATGCGCGCGCGCGGCGTTGCGGCATGACCGAGGGTCCGCTGCGGCTGGTGATTGTCGAGGATGACCCGGCGTTTGCCCGCACGCTCAGCCGCAGTTTTGAACGGCGCGGCTATCGCGTGCACCACGTTGCCAGCCCCGATGCATTGGCCTTGCTGCTGGGCGCCGCGGCGTTTGACTATGCTGTGGTCGATCTGAAACTGGGCACGGCGTCGGGGCTGACCGCGGTGCAGATGCTGCACGCGGCTGATCCGGCGATGCGGATAGTCGTGCTGACCGGGTTTGCCAGCATTGCGACGGCGGTAGAGGCGATCAAGCTGGGGGCCAGCCACTATCTGGCCAAACCTGCCAACACCGACGATATCGAAAATGCGTTCGGGCGCGACAGCGGCGATTCCACCGTTCCGGTCGAGGGGCGCAAAAGTTCGATCAAGACGGTGGAATGGGAATATATCCACGCCACGCTGGTCGAATGCGATTTCAACATTTCCGAAACCGCGCGGCGGCTGGGGATGCACCGGCGGACCCTGGCGCGCAAACTGGAAAAGCGGCAATTGCGATAAGGTGACTGGCCCTTGCGCAGCACGGGCAGGGCGGCAACAAGGCGCGGATGAGCAATGATCCTGCGCCGCCGACCCCGCTGTCCCACCCCGCCTTCTATGGCGCCGAACAAGAAGCGGGGTTTGTCGAGGACCACGCGCACACCTCTCCCCAGCAGCGCGATCCGGCGTATGAGCTGGCGTTTCGCGATACCGATTTCCTGTTGCGGCAGGAACTGCGCCCGGTGCGGTTTCAGTTGGAACTGCTGAAGCCTGAAATGCTGCTGGATGAGGCGGGGATTGCCTCAACCCTGGTGATCTATGGTTCGGCGCGCATCCCTGCGCCCGACGCCGCGCAAGGCGTGATCGACGCTGCGGCCACGCCGGCGGCGCGCAAGATTGCCGAACGGCTGGCGGCCAAGGCGAAGTACTATGATCAGGCGCGCCGGCTGGCGCGGCTGGCCGCTGATGCCAATGTTACCGAATCCGGCAAGCGGCACTTTGTGGTCTGTTCGGGCGGGGGCCCCGCGATCATGGAGGCGGCCAACCGTGGTGCGCGCGATGCCGGGGCGGATACCATCGGGCTGAACATCACGCTGCGCCACGAACAGCAACCCAACCCGTTCGTCACCCCGCATCTGTCGTTTCAGTTTCACTATTTTGCCTTGCGCAAGATGCATTTCCTGCTGCGTGCGCGGGCGGTGGCGGTGTTTCCCGGCGGGTTCGGCACGTTCGACGAACTGTTCGAACTGCTGACACTGGTGCAGACCGGCAAGATGCGGCCGATCCCGATCCTGTTGTTTGGCGGCGAATACTGGGACAAAGTGATCAATTTTCGCGCCATTGCCGAAGAAGGCCTGATCGGGTTTGATGATCTCGACTTGTTCCACCGCGTCGACACGGCCGAGGAGGGCTGGGCGCGGATTGTCGATTTTTACGCGCTGGAAACCGGGGATTGAGCGGCGATCCCCCCCGGCCCGCCGACGTTCAGGCCTTGTGTCGACGCTGCGTTGCTGGCGGATATTTGGCGTGCAACGCCGCCGCGCGGGTTGGCCGATCGACCAGCTCACCGCCGCAGTTGGGGCATTGATCGTCGAGCGCATCGGCGCAGGGCGCGCAGAACGTGCATTCGAATGAGCAGATGAACGCGCCTGGGGCTTGTGCTGGCAGGTCGGTGCCGCAGCGTTCGCAATCGGGGCGCATTTCCAGCATTTTGGCATAACTTTTGTCGTGGGATTGGTTGCCCGACTGACGTTGGACACCCCCACCCAACCCTCCCCCTGAGGGGGAGGGCTTTTCCGGGCGGTCAGGTGGCTTTGCGGACGGCGGCGCAGATGCGTTCGACCACGCTGGCGACCTGGGCAGCATCGTCGCCTTCGGCCATCACGCGGATCACCGGTTCGGTGCCCGACGGGCGGATCACCAGCCGGCCTTTGCCCGCCAGTTCCGCCTCTGCTTCGGCGATCACCGCCTTGACCTGCTCGTTGTCGAGCGGCTTGCCGCCGCTGAAACGGACATTGCGCAGCAATTGCGGCACGGGGTCGAACAAGTGCAGCGTTTCGCTGGCCGGTTTGCCGCTGGCGATCAGCGCCGCCAGCACTTGCAGCGCAGCAATCGTGCCATCGCCAGTGGTGCTGTGGTCGGTCAGGATCATGTGCCCGGATTGTTCGCCGCCGATATTGTACCCGCCTTCGCGCATTTTTTCCAACACATGGCGATCGCCCACCGCGGTGCGCACCAGGTCCACACCCTGGCTGTTCAGATAGCGTTCGAGGCCAAGGTTCGACATCACGGTCGCCACCACCCCGCCGCCGCGCAACAGCCCTTGCGCCGCCATGCGCCCGCCGATCAGCGCCATGATCTGGTCACCATCGACAGTCTGGCTTTTCTCATCAACCACGATCAGCCGGTCGGCATCACCGTCCAGCGCGATGCCGATATCGGCGCGCACTTCGCGCACTTTGGCCTTGATCGCATCCAGATGGGTCGATCCGACACCCAGGTTGATGTTCTTGCCATTGGGCTCCACGCCGATCGCGATGACCTCTGCACCCAGTTCCCACAGTGCTGATGGCGCGACGGTATATGCCGCACCATTGGCGCAATCGAGCACGATGCGCAGGCCATCCAGCCGGACATTGTGCGGCAGACTGGCCTTGACCGCGTGGATATAGCGCCCGCGCGCATCCTCGATCCGCCGCGCGCGGCCGACCAGTTCGGCATCGGCCAGCGGCAGATCTTCTTCCAGCAGCGCTTCGATCGCCAGTTCGTCTTCGTCCGACAGCTTGAACCCGTCGGGGCCGAACAGCTTTATCCCGTTGTCTTCAAACGGATTGTGGCTGGCCGAAATCATCACGCCGACATCGGCGCGCATTTCGCGCGCCAGCATCGCCACCGCCGGGGTCGGCAGTGGCCCCAGCAGCACGACATCCATGCCCACGCTGGTAAAACCGGCGGTCATCGCGTTTTCCAGCATGTATCCCGACAGGCGGGTATCTTTGCCGATCACCACGCGATGGCGGTGGTCGCCGCGCTGGAAATAGGTGCCGGCGGCCTGCCCCACCTTCATGGCGGTGGCGGCGTTCATCACGCCAGCGTTGGTGCGGCCGCGAATGCCGTCGGTGCCAAAGAACTTGCGCCCCATTCGAAAACCCTTTTGTACCCTGTTGGTGCCCGCTGTCGTGGGCGATTGCCATCGCACCTAACACCATTACACTAACATTCGCATGAACCAGACACACGGCGATGACAACGCGGCAAATGCTGCATCTGCAAATTCGGGCGGGCTGGTGCTGCCGCCAATCGCGCAAGTGCCGGCGGGGTGGACTTTTGCCGCGCTGGCGATTGGCCTGGGCGGGGGTCTGGCGCTGGCGTTCGCCGCGCCCGGCGTAATGCCGCAGGTGCTGGCTGTGGCCGGCCCGGTGGGTGATCTGTGGTTGCGGGCGTTGCAGGCGACGATCGTGCCGCTGGTGTCTGCGCTGATCTTTACCGGGGTGTTACAGACCGTACGCACCGCCAGCGCGGGGCCAATGGCACGCGCCAGCCTGGGCTGGTTTATGGGCGTGCTGGCGTTTGGCGCGGGCGTTGCGCTGACCGTGCCACCGCTGCTGTTGCGGCTGATCCCGGTGCCGCAAAGCGCGGGCGATGCCCTGCGCGCCAGCCTGGGTGGTGCGGTTCCGGCCAGCCTGCCAGGGATTGCCGATTATCTGCGGTCGATCATTCCGGCCAATGTCATCGATGCGGCGGCCAGTGACCATATGCTGCCGCTGATCCTGTTCATGACCGTGTTTGCGCTGGCGGCGACGCGGCTGGTGCCGGTGCAGCGCGATGCGCTGGCCACGCTGTTTGCCGCGATTGCCGCCGCCATGCTGGTGGTGATTGGCTGGGTGCTGGCGCTGGCGCCGGTGGGCGTGCTGGCGCTCAGCCTGACGGTCGCGGCCAAAAGCGGTCCGGCGGCGGTGGGCGCGCTGGCGCATTATATCGTCATCGTTACCGCATCGGGCACGGTGGTGTGGCTGGCGGCCTATCCGTTTGCAGCGCTGGTGGCGCGCCAGCCGCTGGCCCGGTTTGTGCGTGAAATGCTGCCGGTGCAGGTATTTGCGCTGTCAACGCAATCATCGCTGGCGTCATTGCCGGCGATGCTGGGCGCGTGCGAACGGCTGGGGCTGCGCCCGGCCACCGCCGAATTCACGATGCCGCTGGCCGTCGCGCTGTTTCGTGCGACCAGCCCGGCGATGAACCTGGCGGTGGTGGTCTATGTTGCGCATTGGTATGGCGTGCCACTGACCGCCGGCGCCATGGCATCGGGCTTTGTCATGGCGATCCTGGTGTCGCTGAGCTCGGTCAGCCTGCCCGGCACGATCAGCTTTATCGCCTCGGTCGGGCCGATCGCGCTGGCGATGGGCGTGCCGGTGGCGCCGCTGGCCCTGCTGGTGGCGGTAGAGGTGGTGCCCGATCTGATGCGCACGCTGGGCAATGTTACGTGGGATGTGGCGGTGACCGCAGCGGTCGATCGCGCGCGGGCTGATCCCTGATCGTGTTGCCCGCGCGGGGCAACACGCGGAAAAATACGAGATTCCGGTTGCGTCGCGCGGCCAAACGACGCAAAAACGCGCCCAAGCGGGCTCAACCCGGAATCTGTTTCACAAACCTTGCAGAATGACAGGACGCGGCAAATTCGCGTCGAAAGGGGAATTATGGCAAAGTTTTTTGGCAATCTGAATCTGGTCGTCACGGTGGGCGTCGTGCTTGCGCTGGCGATTATGCTTGGCCTGGACGCCGAATCCTTTGGCGGCACGGCTGCCTGCATCAAGATGACGTTCGTCTGGCTCCACGTGTTCATGGGCGTGCTGTGGATCGGGCTGCTGTACTACCTCAACTTTGTGCAGGTGCCGACGATGCCGTCGATCCCGGCCGAACAAAAGGGCGCGATCACCGGGCATATCGCCCCGCGCGTGTTCTGGTATTTTCGCTATGCCGCGCTGTGGACGGTGATCACCGGGCTGGTTGTCGCCTGGAACGGCGGGTTTCTGGTATCGGCGCTGTCGCTGGCCGAACCGGGCAAGGTGCGCCTGATTGGTGTCGGCATGTGGATGGCGCTGATCATGGCGTTCAACGTGTGGTTTATCATCTGGCCCGCGCAGAAAAAGATTCTGGGCATTGTCGAAGCGACTGCCGAGGAAAAGGCCGTTGCCGCGCCGCGCGCGCTGTTTGCCAGCCGCACCAACCTGCTGCTGTCGATCGGCATGCTTTATGCAATGTCGGCGGCGAACGTGCTGGTCGCCAGCTGAACCTTCGCCCACGGTAAAAGGGTCCGAACGTGGCGCTCCTGTCCGGAGCGCCGCGTTTTTTATGCGTCTTTGCCGTCGTCGTCGTCTTCGCCGGGGTCGGCGGGCTCGGCTGGTTCCTGCAACCGCGCCGGTTCGAACAGCGATTCGCCAAACAGGAACCCGACCAGATTGGGCCGGCCCAGATGGTCGATCAGCGCCGACAGCGTCAGCAGGATCGGCACCGACAGCAGTGCGCCGAGCACACCCCAGACCCAGGTAAAAAAGCTGAAGGAAATCAGAATGGACACCGGGTTGAGCGTAAACCGCGCGCCCAGGATGCTGGGGGTCACCAGATTGGCCTCGATCGCGTGCAGCGCGAGGAACGACAGCGCCGGGATGACCCCGGCGGTCACCGTGCTGGCGGTGCCGAGCCCGACCAGCGCCAGCAGTCCGACCATGGTCAACGGCCCCATATAGGGCAGGAAATTCAACACGAACGCCAGCCCGCCCCACATCACCGGTGCGGTAAAGCCATAATAGCGCGCCCCGGCATAGACGATCAGGCCGACGCCGGCGTTGATCTGCGCAACGGTCAGGATGTAGCTGGCGACGCGGTCCTGCACATCGCGCATCACCCGCGCGATCCGCACCGATGATGAAAAGTTGGCGCGCTCGACCAGCAGGCGCCGGCGCATGCGGATGCGCGATTCGATCATGAAAAAGGTCATCAGCCCGGTCAGCAGCACTTCCAGCACGACGCTGGGGGTCGCGAACGCCAGCTGTTCGATCACCGATGGCCCGGCCAGCGTGACCAGGCGCGGCGGCTGGCCCGCGATCGGCCCGCCCAGCCGGGCAAGCTGGCGGTTGAATTCGCCCACCCATTGGAAATTGTCGCGCAGCTGCGCAAACCGTCGGGTGATTTCGCGCGCCATCGCCGGCACCTGATCGACCATGTCGAACGCCGGTTGCAGGATGACCGCCAGCACCACGATGATCACGCCGATCATCACCAGGATCGCCATGAACGATGCCAGCATGTTGGGCACGCCAAACCGGGTCAGCCGGTCGGCCAGCGGTGACAGCACGATCGACAGCACCAGCGCGGTCACCGGCGGTTGTACCACCACCGCACCCAGGGTCAGGATGAACGGCAGCGCGATGACCAGCCCGGCCATCAGCAGCAGCACGATCGAGGATTGCAGGCGCACCTGCTGGCGGCGCAGCTGTTCGGTCTGGTCCGTTGCGGCGGCGGCAAACGGGGTTATTTCAGCGGGATCGGTCATCGCCGCCGTTGTGCGCCGATGATGCGGCGCGATCAAGTGTGGCAACCGTAGCGGCCGTGCATCGCGAAAGGTTTTCCTGAACGTCGGCGTATGTTGCAGCGCACAATTCTGACCGGCTTTTGCGCCAATACCGATTGCCCTCAGGGCGGTTAATCCGTAGCAGATGGCCGATGGGCCGCCTGCCAGGGGGTATGCGGCCCCTTGCGTTAAACAGTGCGGTGCACGGGCAATCGCCTGCGCCTGCCCGGAATGGATGCGGTGGCATGAAGCTGGTGATGATAGGGTCCGGATATGTCGGGCTGGTGTCCGGGGCCTGTTTTGCCGATTTCGGGCACGAAGTGGTCTGCGTCGACAAGGACGAAACCAAAATCGCCGCCCTGCAATCGGGCAAGATCCCGATTTTCGAACCCGGGCTTGATCATCTGGTGGCGACCGGCGCGGCATCCGGCCGCCTGACCTTTACCACCGAAATCGGTTCCGCCGTCGCTGATGCGCATGCGGTGTTCATCGCGGTCGGCACCCCGTCACGGCGCGGTGATGGCCACGCCGACATGGTCTATGTCTATGCTGCGGCACGCGAAATCGCCGCATCGTTGAGCGGATTTACGGTGATCGTCAACAAGTCGACTGTTCCGGTCGGCACCGGCGACGAAGTTGAACGCATCATCCGCGAGGTGAATCCCGCGGCCGAATTCGCGGTCGTGTCGAACCCCGAATTCCTGCGCGAAGGCGCGGCGATCGACGATTTCAAACGCCCCGACCGCGTGGTTATCGGCGGCGATGACGAACGCGGCCTGGCCGTGATGCGGCAAATTTACCGGCCACTCGCGCTGGGGCGTTCGCCGTTGATCGAAATGAGCCGGCGCGGCGCGGAATTGACCAAATATGCCGGCAACGCGTTTCTGGCGACCAAGATCACCTTTATTAACGAAATGGCGGATCTGTGTGAAAAGGTCGGTGCCGATGTGCTGGAAGTGGCGCGGGGCATCGGGCTGGATAACCGCATCGGGTCAAAATTCCTGCACGCCGGGCCAGGCTATGGTGGGTCTTGTTTTCCCAAGGACACGCTGGCGCTGTTGAAAACTGCGGATGACTATGACGCGCCGATTCGCATTGTCGAGGCGGTGGTTGCTGCCAATGACCGTCGCAAGCGGCTGATGGGGCGCAAGGTGATAGAGGCGGCCGGCGGTGATCTGCGCGGGCGGACAGTGGCAATCCTGGGTCTGGCGTTCAAGCCGAACACCGATGACATGCGTGAAAGCCCCGCGATCGCAATCATCCAGACCCTCCAGGATGGCGGGGCCAGTATCCATGCCTATGACCCACAGAGCATCGAACAGGCGCGCGGCGTGCTGCATGATGTGGACTATTTCACCGACGCCTACAGTGCCATGGCCGGGTGTGACGCACTCGTGATTGCAACCGAATGGGACGAATTTCGGGCGCTCGATCTCGGGCGGATCAAAACCTTGCTGCGCGAACCGGTGCTGGTTGATTTGCGCAACATCTATGATCGCGCTGCGGTCGAACAGCATGGTTTGCGTTATACGGCGGTGGGTCGCTGAAACGGTTCTGAAACCGGGCCCAGGTCATGGCGTGAAGGGTTGCCCCAGCCGGGTTATTTCGTCCTCCATCATGCTTGCGCGTTCGCGTGGAGAACCATGGTTGGGGCTGCGGAATATCCCTGCGTCGATCGATCGCCCCTTGCCGTGGCGCCAGAATTCCGGACCGATGCGGGGGTCGTAACCGGCGTTGGCCAGCAATCGGATGCTGAATCGGTCCGCCTCGTCCTCGGCCGCGCGCACGATTGACAGGCTTTTGCCGAATTGCCCCAGCATGCCGTGATGGACATGCGCGTCGCTGATGCGGTCGCCGTGTTTCAGCACGATGTGCGCCATTTCATGCGCGACAAGCACGGCGATGTCGTTGTCTGGCCAGGGTCCGACCAGGTCGATGCCCACCTGGATCGTGTTGTCGTCGGATTCGGCGATCTGGCCGCCCTCCAGCACCACCTCTGCAGTCATGGCGCAGGCGGTCACCGGCTGCATTTGCACATCCATCCGCTGTCCCGCGCGCAGCAGTCCGATCGCGATCGGTTGACCGGCCGGGGTTTGCCGGATCACCGCCAGCGCGCGGTCACGCGTGGTGGTCGCCGGTTTCGCCTGCGCGGTTACCGGTTCGAAGGTCTGGCCGGCAATTGTCACGATACTGTCGTTGGCGCGGATGCCGGCCTGTTCGGCCGGGCCGCCGGGCACCACGGCCTCAACCGCCAGCGGGGTGTTGAAATCAAACGCGGCCCGCGCCTGGTCACGCAGCGACGGCGGGTATTGTTCCAGCGATTGCAGGATCAGCCCGGTGGCCGATTCGCGTGCATCGCACAGACCGACGTTGGCCAGTGCCAGCCGATGGACAATCGCGGCCAAGCGCAGATCGTCGAAGCGCAGGCGATCCCATGCGTTCTCGACGTGCGTGGCCGGGGCCGGGTTATTGGTGTGGGCACTGGCGCCGGCGGGCATGGCCATCAGCAGCAGCGCGGCGGCAGACAGGCCGGCCAGCACAAAAAGGGCGCGCTCTGCGCCGACCCTGCCCGGTCCGCCTGGGCGCGCCAGGCGTGTGCGGCGGCGGCAAGGCGGTGTCGTGGCCTGGCAATTGATCATCCGAATCGTACCACGCCCACTACAGCCAGGCTGAACCCGCCCGCGGCTCAGCATTCGGTGACATTGATGGATGTGCCGCTGCGATCGTTGATTTTGCAATCCACAACCGCAATCCCGCCAGCATTGGCAGTCACAAGCAAAAGGGCGGGCAACCGAAGTTGCCCGCCCTGTGCAAAGTCATGCTGCGGGAAAAACCCGTGCAGCAAAAAATCACGGATTGCTTTTGGTCGCTTCATCGATCCCGAAACCAGCAGCAGCGCCACCGAGGCCAACGAGAACGAGTGTGCCGGCTTCGGCTGCGTGGCTGCGCTTGCCGGTGTCGAGATGACGACGTGCGCGGCTCAAGTCCTGAATTTTGGCGACCGACGTGGCCGAAGTCGAGGTTGCGGCGGGTTCAGCGAATGCTGCCGTCGCGGAGAGAAGAGAAATAACCGCGCTAGCGGCGATGAGCTTACCGAACATATGCCGACTCCTTTACTGTTGCTACAATTACTAAGCTAAATCCCCTAGGCCATCAAGCACTTTTTTGCACTGCAGCTAAGCAGCTTCTGCGCCTTCGGGCCGCGCGCTTTGGCGCCCATTGACCAATGTGTATACCTGAAGCTCGGGTAGTCAATGAGAAATAGTCCAAATATTTCAGTGTTTTGCAGGGTTTGGCCTGTGTCCATGTTGGACGAAGTCGGGTGGTGTGGTTGCCCGGGATTGTGGCCTGCGGCGCTAGTGCCCGGTCGGATGGCGACTGGATTCGATCGCGCCCTGGCGCGTGAAATTGTGCGTGTTGAACCGGATCAAACCCCGTCAAATTGCGACTATGTGCGTTTTCGAAGAACGCTTATTAATTGTTTTAATTGTATTTTTTGCAGAGCCTGGAGACCGCTCTTTACTCTGGAGCTGTGAACTGCAAGAGCAGGCGCGCGCTCGCCTGCGACCGGCTAGGTACGTCATCTTGCGTAGTATGGACCGAAATGCGGATCAGGACGACAGTCCTGCGCATGTTCGGGATTTTCCATCCCGCGCGATGTTCCTTGATGCAGGTCCATGGAACTTTTACGCTTGGAACATATCCTGTGCAGGTGCTGATTCTGAAAGGTTACCGAAACGGATGCCGTTGTTGATCTTGTTCGCCGCGATTGCCGCGTTTGTCGCTGGCCATTTTTTGCTTTCACATCCCCTGCGTGATGCAGCAGTGCGCACGTTTGGCGAGCAGGGATTCCGCTTTGCCTATTCGGCAATTGCCGTCGTGCTCTTGCCGCTTGCGTTTATCGCATTCCGTCGAGCGCCGCACGTGCCGGTGTTATGGGATCATGGGCACCCGTTGATCGGCCTGGCCTTTGACGTCGTGACATACATCTCGGTGGTGTTGTTTACGGGGTCATTGTTCGGCAATCCGGCGCGATACAACCGCAATCGTGAACTGATGCTGGAACAGCCGCCACGCGGGACGGTGCTGATGACCCGGCATCCGATGATGTTTGCGTTTGCCCTGTGGTCGATCGCGGAAATTGTGCTGGTCCCGGCTGCGCGCCAGGCCATTCTGTTCGGAGGCATTGCGATTTTTGCGATCGCCGGGGCTGCGCTGCAGGATCGCAAGCTGTTGGTGTTGTTTGGCAAAGATTGGCGGCTGTGGATGGAGCGCACGCCGTTCTGGCCTGATCCGCGCAGGATCACGGCGCCGGGCCTGAACTGGTTGTTCGCGCTTATTCCGTGGCTGATTTTGACTTGGCTGCACACCCATTTGGGGCAGGAACCGGTGGGCATCTGGTTGCTTGAAACGAAATGACTTGTGCGGGCGGATGCGCGCACGATGCGTGCAAATCCACCCGCGATTCGGACGGTCGGAGCCGCGCGGTTCTGTCGGCCAATGAGATCACCGCCCCCGCAAACGCGGCCATGCATCAGCGGCTTTGATTGCGTTGGTCCTGTCACCTTCTTCGAAGTGTGCCTCTGCAGCAAACTCTACCAGTTTTGCGATCAATGCAGTTGCGCGCGTGTGCCGCGGGGGTGACGCCCATCGCCGGAAGGCGTGGCGGTTAGCATTTGAAATACCATGAATGTTTTGCGGTTGGACGGCGAGTCGTGACATTAGGGAGCCGGACCGGTTGGCAACCCTAAGTATTTTGTGCTATGCAGCATGCAATCAGGTGTGCAACGGCAACAGGCTAAAGGCCGATGCTGGTGTACAGTGGGTTTAGCGGGGTTTGTGCATGCGTTCCTGCCATTATTCGCCGTCTGCCACAGCGCCGCTGCGTTCGCCTGTGGAGCGTTCGCCATCCGCGCAACCAGTGGGCTGGCCAGTGGGCTGGTTTGTGGTTGAAACGCTTCCCGGGCGAGAGGCGATTGCGGTACAGAATTTGAAGTTGCAGAATTTCGTCACCTTCTGGCCGCAATTCGAAAAGGTCCGGCAAGCTGGCCGGCAGGCTAAAATGGTAATGGCCTCGTTGTTTCCGAATTACATTTTCGTGCAACTTGACATGGGGGCGGGTCGGTTGCGTTCGATCAACGGCACCTTTGGAGTCAAGCGGTTGCTTTCCAACTTTGGCGGGCGACCGTCGCCGATCGCGCAGCCAATCATGGCCCACCTGTTTGCACGGTGCGAACGGGGCGGGATGACGCACCAGCTCGCCTCCTATGAACAAGGCCAACTGGCACGGGTGGTGGCGGGCCCGCTGGCTGACAAGATTGTTTTGATAGAGCGGCTTGATCCGATCGGCAGAGTGTGTGTTTTGATGGAGCTGCTTGGAACGACCGTAACTGTGTCGTTACCGACGAAATTGCTTGTTCCACATTGACGACATCCTGTGGATATTGCTTTCATTGTGTATTGTTAATTTTAATTGCTTATCATCTTCGGCGTGTATAAGTAAGTATGTTGTAAAGTTATTGAAATATTTTTGAAATCTTCGCGTTTTAAGCGTAGCGGCTAAGGGCGTGAACGCAATTTTTTGTTGAAGTACCGCCGTTGCGCGGCATTTGGTGGATTTGAGGGTTGGTATTGGCTATGGGCGGGCAACCCATAGTGCGGTAGCTATGGCGCAATACGCCTGCAACGGTGTATGACGCGTGGATGAAAGGTCGTACTATTTCCGCCAGGTCGTCCATGCATTGGTTCGTGCGCGCAGCCGTTTTGCTGTGTTGTACCGTCGCCGCCTTATTGTCGTGTCGTGACGCGTCTTTGGCATACTGGGCGAGCAGGTTGGGGGAGTCTTTGGAGGCGGGGCATGCCCATTTCGCCATGCCGGCCTGGGCTGCGCAGTCAACCCAGGTGCAATTGATCAACGACCAGCACGCGTTATGGATGGAGACGCTGCCCGATAGTGCGCTGCCCAGGGTGGCGGACAATGCGCGGGCTGAACTGGTGCGCGAACCTCTGGAGCCGTCCGCGCTGTACCAATTGGGCATGTTGGCCGAACGGCGCGCCGCAGGAACCGGAAGGCCGCTGTTCGAACTGGTTGAACGCGTGACCCGGCGCGAAGTCCCGAACGAGCTCGAATTGGAGGGCCTCGCGGTGCAGCGCGCAGACAACGCCGCTGCCATCGCGCATGTTGATCATGCCGTGTTGTATGTGCCGGCACTCGGTGACCAGATTTTTCCTGCGCTTGTGCCGGCGATTGCCGATCCGGCAATTCTAAAGATCATCATGCGCTATGCCGATCGTCCCTGGTATTATGGGTTCATCCGCCAGGCTATCGACCAAGGTGGCGACCCGGATGCGATAACCGGGCTGATTCGGGCCGGTTCCGGCCATCTGCAAACGATGTACATCAATGAGCTCAACGCCAGTCTGATCAGCGCCCTGATCAATTCCGGCAATATCGGAGCGGCCCGGCGTATATCCGGCGGTCTTGCGCCGGACATTCGCAAGGGCTTGGGTGAAATGGGTTTTTCGCAGATAGCAACCAACCCGCACCTGACCCCGCTCAGCTGGACAATTGACGGACGCGGCGGGATCAACACAAGGCTTGAAGAAAGCGGCACGCTGGCGGTAACCGCCGGGCCGGAACAGAGTGGCCTGGCTGCATCGCGGGTGACCATGTTTGCGCCTGGGACTTACGCATTCGTTCAGACGATCGTCCACGATGCTTCCACGCCAAGGGCAGGGATTGTCTGGGATGTGCTGTGCGCCGGGCAGGCGCAACAGGTGATCTGGCATCAACCGGTCAGCTTTGGTCAATCGGGCCGCACCACGACGCGCGCCACCGTGATTTTCCCCACAGGCTGTGACGCACAGGCGTGGCGTCTGCAGGTGGTCGGTGCCGATGGTGACGAGCCTTCTACGGTCAGCATCACCAATCTTGCAGTGCAGGCACAGTGATGCGGTCGACTCCGGAATACGGGATATATCGCCCATGAATGCTTCGACGGGCAAAACCGGCAGGCGATCACGGTCGCGGTCACAGTCATGGTCACGATCGCGCGGTCGGGCAATCCTGCCACAGCTAGGGCGCCTTGCCGATCTGTTTGGCCAGGCCAGGTGGCAGTTCTGGTTGCTGGCGGGGTTTTTGTGCGCAGTATTTGCGCTGGGTGGAACCTCGCGGATGGACAGTGCCGAGCTGATCGGGTTGCGGCCGTTGTCTGCTCTGGTGCTGGGCGCAGGATGCATGACGCTGCAATGGCAACAGATCGTGCGTCTTCGGTTTCTGTTTGCACTGGTACTGGTCTGTGTCGTGTTGCCAATGCTGCAACTGGTGCCCTTGCCCCCGCATATCTATGCTGCGTTGCCGGGCCGCACCCTGATCATCGCGATCGATCACGCGGTTGGCAATTCGGCCATCTGGCGCCCGTTCAGCATGTCGCCAACGCGCACCTGGAATGCACTGTGGGCGACCATGGCGCCCGCCGCGGTGCTGGTGCTGGGGGCACAGCTTGGTGCAGCAGACTTGCGCCGGTTGCTGCCCGTGGTGCTGGTGCTGGGGATGATCAGCGCGGGTCTTGGCATCGTGCAGATGGTCAGCGATCCGCACAGCCCGCTCTATCTGTATGAAACCACGACCGCAGGAATGCCGATTGGGCTGTTTGCGAATCGCAACCACCAGGCTGTGTTTCTGGCTACATTGCTGATCATGCTGGCGACGTGGGCGGGGTGGTCGGGGCAGCGCGCCGGCCGCACCGGGCGTTCCGAAACGTTCGCCAGTGATGTCCAACCGACAACGCAGGCGATGCGCGACCGTGCGGGCGAATCGGGAATAAAACGTCGCAAGTCCGGTCCGCGCCTGGGCGGTACCATGCGCGCAAGCATTGCTGCGTTGCTTGGTGTGGTGCTTTTGCCGGTCATTCTGGGCACGGGCTCACGATCCGGTCTGGCCATGACGGTGGTCGCCTGTCTAAGCCTTCCGCTGGTATATCGCGGCCGACGTGGAGCCAATAGTCCGTCCGGGGCAAAGACTGACCCAAACAAGGCTGCGCAGCATGGCTGGTCAGGCATAATCGCGCGCGGACGGCAGATCGTCCCGTACATGGCCCCGATCACCGGTCTTGCCATCGTTGGCACCGCCGTCTGGCTCGGTCGCGCAGAATCGGTAAATCGGTTGCTGGAGCAAGACGCGAGCCAGGATTTACGGTTTCAGATGCTGCCCGTGGCGCTTGGCATGGCTGGGCATTTCTGGCCTTTAGGCAGTGGCGTAGGCACTTTTTTGCCGGTATTCCGCACGTTTGAACCGGATAGTATGCTATCGCCCCGGATCATGGCGCAGGTGAACAATGACTGGATCGAAGTGGTAACGACAGCAGGATTGCCGGGCGCGCTGCTGCTGCTCACGGCTGTGGTGCTGTGGGTGGTGCGCGCCCGCACCGTCTTGCGGTCGGATCAATCCGAATTCCGCTTTGCCAGGCTTGGCCTGCTGGTGAACCTTATCTTTGCGCTGGCGTCGGTTACCGATTATCCAGCACGGGTCCCTGCCATTTCGTGCTTGATTGTATTGGCCGCATTGTGGTCTGTCGTACAGGATGATTACGGAGTGTTTATACGGGGTTCAGATCCTCAGGGCGGTCGCATTGCATAATATGCCGCCGCGCATAATTTCACGACTCACGATTCGATTGTCACTCACCCCCCTTTTTTCAGGCAGGTTGGTTTTTACATGAATTCCAACGTATTCAGATTTCGTCATATCGCTCTCGCCACGGTCTTTCTGTTGGGGGCATGCGCCCATGCAGTGCGGGTAGGCGGCGATCCCAGCATCACACCGGTGGAGGGGAACGCCCTGCCAGTGCCGACCCGGCAGGACGGATCACCGCAGGAACGGCCCTATCTGCTCGGCCCATTCGACAAGCTGGAAATCAGCGTGTTTGGCGTTCCCGAACTGGCCAAGATCGATGTCCAGGTTGATGCCAGTGGGCGCGTGTCGTTTCCGCTGGTCGGCATGGTCGCAGTGTCTGGGCAGACCCCGCATGAGGTTGAACTGGCGCTCGCCGACGGTTTGAAGAAAGCATATATTCGCAACCCGCAAGTTACTGTCAATGTTCTCGAAACACTCAGCCAGTATGTGACAGTTGACGGCGTCGTGAACAAGCCTGGGCTCTATCCGGTGATCGGGCACATGACGCTGTTACGGGCGATTGCAACGGCCTCTGGCACTACCGAATTCAGCCGGCTTGACGATGTGGTCATCTTCCGCACGGTCGCCGGGAAACAGTATGCTGCATTGTATAATCTTAAAGATGTGCGGCACGGCGCATATCCCGATCCGGAGATCTTTGCGAACGACGTGGTGGTGGTTGGCGACAATCACGCCCGGCGCTTGTTCAAGGATTATCTGACGACCGGGTCGCTGCTGGCCGGCCCATTGATCCTGTTGCTGCGCAAGTAATAATTGATATTTCATTGGAAAAAATGAAAATGGTAACGACGATTGACCAAGATAGCTACGAACAGAACAATTCTGTTCCGCCGTCAGATCGCCTCGACCTCGAAAGTTTCATGGAAACCGAGGAAAATGAGCGTCTTTTGCCGCCAGTACTGTTGCAATACTGGCACACGATGCTGCGCTGGCGGCTGGTATTGATCAGCATAATCGTTGCCAGCCTGGTGGCCGGAGTGGTGGTTACGCTGCTTATGCCGCGCAATTACACTGCGAAAACCCAGATTGAAATCAATCGCCAGCAGAAAAAGGTGACCAACGTCCAAAGCCTTGATGCGACGGAAAACACCCAGGATCTGGAATTTTATGCGACGCAATATGCTTTGCTGAAATCGACCTCGCTGGCTGACCGGATTTCCAAAAAGCTGCACCTGGTTGATCGCCCGGAATTTTTTAGCGCCGAAGGCTGGAAAATGGCGGACAGCCGCGATGATCGCGAACGCGATGCGATGAAGTTGTTGCTCGACAATGTCTCGGTGGAACCGGTGAAAACATCGCGGCTGGTTGATGTGTCGTACACCAGCCGCTCACCACAGCTATCAATGGAAATCGCCAACACCTGGGCCCACGAATTCATTGGCGCAACCACCGATCGAGAATTCGAATCGACTGCACAGGCTCGTGAGTTCCTGGAAGGGCGGCTGGTCGGCTTGCGTCAAAAGCTTGAACAATCCGAACAGATGGCGGTAACTTACGCATCAAAAAATAACATTATCTCGCTGGAAACCCAGCGTTCGGAAAGCGGCCGGACCCAAAGCGGCAAGACCTTGACGGCGTCTGACCTCGATCTTTTGAACACGGCGTTGATAGCGGCGCGGGCGGACCGCATCGCGGCTGCGAGCCGAGCCATGCCGGGGCGCGCAGATGTTGGTGCCGATGTGCTGACCAATCCTGCGATCGGCACGATGAAGGAACGACGCGCCGAAGTGGCTGCGGAATACGCCCGCGTGCTGACCCAGTTTGAACCGGGCTACCCGACAGCGCGGGCCTTGAAAGAACAAATTGACGAACTCGACGTGTCGATTGCCAAGGACACCAACCGCTTCACCGCCGAACGCAAGCAATCCTATGCCGAGGCGCTGGCGCGGGAAAAGGATCTGGAGCGGCAGTTCAATGCGGCCAAGGCCCTGTTCGACGTGCAAAACATGTCGACCATTCAATACAACATCTTTCAGCGTGACGCGGATACCAATCGTCAACTTTATGATGGCCTGCTCCAGCGATACAAGGAAATTGCCGAGGCTGGCGATGTCGGCGCAAGCAACATTGCTATTGTCGATCGCGCGCTGGTGCCGATCTTGCCGTCATCGCCAAAGCTGATCCTTAATCTTGGCCTTGCTCTGGTTGCCGGCATAGCCTTGGCTTCGATTGCGGTGCTGGCGCTGGAACAGATCGATGAAGGGATCCGCAGCCCGTCTGATATCTGGACGTTGCTGAAACTTCCGCTGCTTGGCAACGTACCACTGATTGAAGGCGATATCCGCGAAGAACTGTCGGATTCGAAATCGATCCTGACCGAGGCCTATCTCTCTATCCGTTCAAACCTGGCCTTTTCCACCAATCATGGCTTGCCTCGATCCATTGCGGTGACCAGCGCACAGCCGAATGAAGGAAAGACGACGTCTGCGCTGGCAATGGCCGAAATCATTGGCCGTACCGGAAAAACTGTAGTGTTGGTGGATGGGGACATGCGCAATCCGTCGATTCATCACATGCTCGACCTGACAAACACGTCGGGGCTTAGCAATCTGCTGGCAGGCGATGAAGATGTGGCTGTGCATGCGCGCGAAACCAGCCGTCGAGGCATGTCGGTGCTGACAGCCGGTCCGCTGCCGCCAAATCCGGCAGAATTGTTGAGCAGTGAACGCATCAGCCTGGTCATCGAGCGGCTTCTGGCGATTTATGACCATGTGGTGATTGACGCTCCCCCGGTGCTGGGCCTGGCCGACGCCCCGTTGATCTGTCGCGCAGTCGAAGGCAGCGTGTTCGTCGCCGAGCCGGGCAGATCGCCTGTCCGTGGTATCCGTTCCGCGTTGCAACGTCTGAAGTTGGTCGGGTCACACATCTTTGGCGTTGTGATCACAAAAATCGACAACAAGAGCAACCAACAATATGGCTATAACTATGGCTATGGTTACGGTTACGGTTATGGTTCGTCAAATTACGGTTATGGCTATATTTACCGCAGTGAAAAACGACCAGAACAAAACACATAGCGGCGTGACCGCAGTTTGTTGCCATCGTCACTTATGATCCCGCTATACGCAAGGATAGCGGGATCAAATTTGGCTTGGTAAGGCTGGACGTTGGGATAGGTTTATTTTCGGCCTGATGGCAGCCAATTCACCAGCAGCGCATTCACCAGCATACCGCTGCGCCGCCACTTCGTGCTGCGTTAGACACTCGCCAACAGCTGGACGGCGGGCATTCTGGCTATGGCTAAGGTGGATACAGCGTCGGCTTATGGTATGGTGCCGGGGCCAAGGTGCTTTAAGCGGGATTGCGAGCCGCCAAGATGAGTATGCTCATGCGAGCGGAGTTCGGCTTCTGGCGAACTGCGACGGTAACTCGGTCGATCCGACGAGCATTATATGGCGCGTTGCGGCATCGGTTTAAATTATTGCAGAAATTAGCTTGAAAGGGACAATACGTGACGAAGTTCCGCAATGATATTACTGGATTGCGAGCAATAGCGTGCGTAGCGGTAGTCGCAAACCATTTCGAGCACCAAATTCTCCCTGGTGGCAATCTTGGCGTTGATATATTTTTTGTGATTTCGGGATTCGTCATTACCCGTTCAATTCAGTCGATCGAAGAAAATAAGTCCCTACCAGATTTTCTAGGTTGGTTTTATGAGCGGCGGTATCGACGGCTTGTGCCTGCGCTGGTCGCTTGTATTCTGCCAGTGTGCGTGCTGTTTTGTCTGGTGAACGCTGCCCCAAAGGAGGGTGGAACGACTGGCTTGTTCTCATTGTTCGGGGCGGCCAATTTTTATTTGTTTTACAAAAGTTCAGATTACTTCGCGGCACCAGTTCAGCTCAACCCCTTTACCCACACATGGTCACTCGGGGTCGAGGAACAGTTTTATCTGCTTTACCCGGTGATTGCGTATGGGTTGTTGATTTGGCGGAATGGACAGTACCAACGCCTGTTTGTGCCGGTCATCGGCGCACTGCTGGCGGCATCGTTCTTGAACTATGCCGTGATTTTGCCACGTAATCCGATTGCTGCATTTTATCTGAGTCCCTTGCGGTTCTGGGAACTGGCAGCCGGATGTCTTTTGGCGCGACTGCCTGAAGATTGGGGCAGGTACGTGCCCCAAGCCCGCTGGGTGATGCCGTTGGCCTTGGCAATGCTCTTCGGCCTGCTCACCATTCCTTATGATGGCGCCCTGTTGCAACTGGCGATGGTGGTGATAACGACGGCCGTTCTCATTGCCTTTGGCGGTGGAGAAACCTATGCTGATCGGCTGCTGCTGCGGGTGCCGTTTCAGTATTTTGGGCGTATTTCATACTCCTTATACCTCTGGCATTGGCCCGTTCTGGCGCTTGCTAGACTGACGTTTGGGGTCACTTGGCAGCTCGCCCCGCTCGAACTTGCGATCATAGTGTTGCTTGCACACCTGAGTTACACGCACGTCGAAAATGCCCCTAAGCGGATTGCGCTTACACAGTCGCCCATGCGCAAGACGGGTTTTGCGTTTGGTTTGCTTGGTGCGCTTGCCGCCATGGTGGCTGTGCTGGTCTATCCATTGGGGGGGCACCTGTATTTGGGTGTAAGGCCGAAGCTTGAACAGCGCGGGCCTTCCTCATTGATGACCGACTTTCGCTCGCCCTACGGTGGCGTATGGTCAGGCGGCAGATGTGTCGTGGAACGTTCAAGCGATATGACCAAAGCCATTGATTTCGACGCTTGCACACTCGGCGGAGACAAAGCGCTGCACCGGCTGCTGGTGATAGGCAATTCATTTACGAGCGCCTTTCTGCGCGGCGTCGCACCAATCGCGGCAAATCCGGACTGGCGTGTCACGGTGCTGTCAGTGCACGGCTCGTCGCCGGGGCCGCATGTGGCAGCCGATTTTGCTTTCCGGGCAGCGAGCCATTATTTTTGGACGCGCATGTTCCCGGAATCGGTAGCGAAATTGCAGAAAGGCGATACGGTTCTGCTGGTTTCGGAACTGACTGACCTACTTGGCGATCCGGGAAAGCCCGCCCGTAAAGAGGCTGTCGTGAGCTATTTCACCGACCTTGAGCGCTTTGCGGTGGAGCAGCGGTCACGCGGCGTGCGGGTGGCTGTGCTTTACGGGGTTCCGCTAATGCGTGAGGCTAACTGCAATCCCGAGCAGGCAACGCCGCAATGGTTCGCCCCGGGCGCCCGAACATGCACCATCTACACCCACGAGGAAACCCGCCTACGGACCGCCGATCTGACAGCGGGATTCGACCACCTGGTCGCGGCTGGGCTGATCGTTCCCGTTGACGTATTGCCGGCACTCTGTCCTGGGCGAACGTGCGAGTTCCGTGCGCCAGACAATACCTTTCTCTACCGTGATGAATATTCGCATGTCTCAGTCGAGGGCGCGCTGCTGACCGCACCCACGATCGCCCGTGATCTTAGTATAGCGCTTCCCAAGCATGCCGCGCGTTGACCATTAAGCTATCTATATGATATTGCGGCGAATGTATCCGCATACCCGGCATTCAGGAACGGGTTGGCGAGGATTGAAATGAGCGTGTTGAGCAGTTACAATTTTGGATATTCATTGTCCGTTTCGCCGCACTATTTTTGGTATGACGGTTCGTTGCGAAGGGATGCGACAATATCCAGGCAAGTGATATTCACTAAGGTGGTGAAAGGCGGGATATTTTGAAATAATGAGCCATGCCTCCGTAATTGCTGGCACGGTTATCCATTTCAGGCCTGTCTATTGAACGAAGCCTGTTTTTGACTATCAAAAAAGAGATAGAAGATTATTTTGTGGAAATTTTGCCAGGGGGTGTCTGAAAATGACGGGGGTCAAAATGATGAAAGTGAATGACGAAAATCTGTATTCTATTAATGTGAAATCTGCTATTTATTTTTCTTTAAAGAAGCTTGTTTTCCAAAACCCGCTTGTTTATTTGTATGCCCGAAAGTTATTTCGTCCAGATGGGCTGGTGACAAAAACTACAAAGCTGGTTATCGAGGGTTACCCGCGCAGCGCCAACAGCTATGTGGAGGCCGCATTCAGGCTTACGAATGGTGATGATGCTGACTTCTGCCATCATATCCACAACGCCTCGATCGCCTGGGATGCCGATAAAAAGGGTGTTCCTTGCATCGTGCTCATTCGCGAACCCATGAAGGCGGTAATTTCCTACCAAAATTATCTGGGGGGCGCAGCGAATCCAAATGCTCTCCTCAAGGAGTGGGTAATTTATTACAAATTCATCAAGGATAAATGTCCCAACGCCATTGTCGTCGGCTTTGATCGCGCAATCAATGATTTCAATTCGGTGGTTGATCAACTGAATAAAAAGCACGGAAGCAATTTTCCGTATCTCGACAGCGGCCAATACAGTTCCGCGGATGTTTTTGCGAAGGTCGATGAGTTGAGCCGAATTCGCGGGTCCGTCAGAAAAACCGAGCCGTATTCTCCATTTGCGGGCAAAAATGCCAACGATGCCTACAAGGATAAATTGCAGCTTTCGTCGTCGGAGATCAGGCAAAAGGTCGACACGCTGTTGCTCGCTCAGGCTGATGAATTATACGCAATCTTTAACAAAAGTGAGGTCGTTTAATGACAAAGGTTGTATAGCTTGATTGCGGTAAAAGAATCAATTTCTATGAAGGCACTGGGATTGTGCTTTTCACGCTTGGGAAAATGATTGCGCTATCTATTTTTTATCTTGAAGTTTAATGATAAATACTTAGCCGCTTTTGCGGTCGTAGAGCTGTTTTGGAGATCATTGTGACCTCAGCCTCCCCACTCAAAACCTACAGCGTGCTGGGTGTTCCTGTTACCATAACGAATCCCGAACACGCTGTTCAGACTGTCGAGGGATGGGCGCGCGACAAGATCGGTCGTTTCGTCTGCATCCGAGACGTGCCCAGCCTGGTCGTTATAAGCGAGGATCCCGATCTCCGGGATCTGCATCATGAGGCGGCGATGATTACGCCGGACGGAATGCCGATCGCGGTTGTGGGAAAGCTGCGCGGGTTGCCGGTAAAGCGGACCTGCGGCGCCGATCTTATGGAGCGGCTGGCAAGTCGGTCCGCACATACAGGTGTTTCCAGCTATTTCTACGGCGGCAAGGAAGGCGTTGCCGAACGGCTTGCAGAAGGTTTTGCGCGCCGGTTTCCCGGCTTCAAGGTCGCCGGCTTTGAATGCCCGCCATTCCGCGCACTGACCGCTGACGAGGATAGGGCGGTTATTGAGCGCATCAAGGCGAGCGGGGCGGACGTCGTGTGGGTCGGGATTTCTTCCCCTAAGCAGGATGTCTGGATGCGTGATCACTACAAACTTTTGCCCCAGACGCTGATCGGTGTGGGCGCTGCGTTCGACTTCCACACTGGTGCGGTCAAGCGCGCTCCGAAGTGGATGCAAATGCTGATGCTCGAATGGTCTTACCGCCTGATGAGTGAACCGCGCAGGCTGTGGAGGCGCTATCTTGTGCTGGCTCCACGCTTCGTATGGAAATGTATCAGCACAGGCGGATATTGATCCTTTGTTACAATCCTTGCAAAACCGTCCGCAACTCAGACTGAGAGAGCTTTTGTCCAGAGGGGGTTATCACGAACCCGCATGGGCATTCGCGAGCCAGGTGGTCACCGCTGCTGCCAATTTTTTCTCCTCGATCATTCTCTTGCGGGCCTGCGGCATTGGTGAATTCGGGCGGTTTTCGCTTGCGTTCATGATCTTGATGATCATTCGCAATTTCGAGATCGCGGTCGTCCTTACGCCGATCTCGTCGATCCTGCCCAAGTTGCGCGGCCAGAGCTCGCTTGCCTACCGCGGCTTTCTGTTGTTCACCGCGTTCGTATTCTGCGCGGTTAGCGGACTGTTCATTGTCGTTGGCCTCGGGCCGCTCGGCAACCTGATCAACTCACCGTGGCTGGGCGACATCGTCTGGCCATTGGTGTTAGCCAACACATTCTCGGTGATGGCCGAATTTTACCGTCGGTATCTGTTTGTGATCGGCCGTTCGTTTCATGCTTTCTCGATCGACCTGTTGCGCTTCTCGAGCCAATTGGCCCTGTTTGGCTACCTTTCCCATAGCCATTTGGCAAAGCTCGACACGCTGAGCGCAATCTACACGCTCACGATCAGCTCGGGGCTCGCTACATTGCTCGGCGCCGCCATCTATGGCCGGTGCAAATGGCGTAAATTGCTCAACGGATTGATGTGGCGACGGCATTTTAATTTCATCGTGTGGATGATGCCGACTACCGTACTCGATAGCGTGCAGAGCGCCGCGCCGCTATTTATCGCTGTCGCTGTGCTCGGAGAGGGGACGCTGGGGCTGGTGCGGGCGACCCAGCAGCTCACCAATGTGCTCAATCTCCCACTCAATGCCATCCAGCAGGTGCTGCCTTCGATGGCCGCGCGTCAGTTCAAAGCCAAAGGGTTTGCCGCTTCGCGCATGTTGATCCGTAAATGTGGCTGGGGAATCGCCGGTCTCAGTGTTTTGCTTGGCATCGGGCTGCTTTTGGTGAGCCCCCTGGTCGCAGTGCTGATCAAGGTTCCCTGGACAACCAATTTCGCCATGCTGCTGGGATTGTTCATGTTGTTGAACTTCGCGCTTTCGATACGGCTTCCTCCTATGATCATGGTGGCGACGGTCGAAGATCCAAGCGCGAACTTCTTCGCATTTCTGGTCGGATTGGTATTCTCGTTTGCTGCCAGCCTTCCACTTATCCGGATGTTTAACGAGCTTGCGGTCCCAATCGTTCTGATCGCGGATGCGGTTGTGGTGTGGGGTGTGCTAAGCTTATGGATAGTATACCATGGCAAGCGCTATGCGCTGTCCCGTGGCGAAATCTCGCATTGGGGTGACGGTGACGTCGCCCGGTAGAGGATCGATTTTGTGAATCAGGCACGTCCCATCTCTGCTTCTTCGCGGTCTTGGCCGGTAACGCCACGCACACGCCCTGCGTCGCGCAAGCCCGCTGATCCTCTTTCGAACAAAAATGTGAAATCCTGGGTGCTGACGACCGGCCTTGTCCTGGCCAACCTCACCATTAGTTTGACTGGTGAAAAAGTTGACGGAAAAGTGCGGCAGACACAATTGTTCACCGCCACCAACGTCCTGGATATTGTTCTCGTCCTGGGAATGACTGCGCTGATATTTGCGATCAAGGCGACGAGTAAAAAGCAGAAAATATTCACACCCCAAACCAATATTACTATCCTTGCATTCCTGTACATGCTGGTTCCCGCCTATCTCACGCGGCACGAATATGGCAGCGGAGCGCTTCTCCAACAGGTATTCTCGATCACAGAATGGATCGTGCGTGTCGCTCTATGCTCCGCGCTACTGAACTATCCCCGCCGCATGACCTTCGACGAATCAATGCTTGTAGTAAGGTATTTTTTAAAGTGGAGTTCTGTACTCTGCGTAGTTATAATTACGCTGCTGACCGTCGTGGATAGAAATCTGACTTTCCTTCCAACCGGTGTGCTGTCGTTCGGTGGCTTTGCTTTGCACCCAAACAAGTTGTCGGTGATGTGCAGCCTGGGCATCATGGCTTGGCTCGATGATACAAAAAGCAAGCAAAGCTATTGGATTGTGCTGATACTCCTGCTTGTAACGGTAGCCACAGGGAGCCGCTCGGGTCTTGTGACGTCGCTTTTCGCGGTGGCCTATGGGCTTATCGGCAGATTTCCGCCAAGAGCACAGCCTATGCTCATGTTCGGCCTGGCGATCGTCAGCATTTTCTATCTGATACTGCTCAGCCTCGGGGTGGGATCGCTGAATGCCGTTTCCGGACGGGACGTTTCGATAACCGACCTCAACAACCGAGATGCCGTCTGGGATGCATCGAAAGTCATGATTTCGATGCGACCCTGGATAGGGTGGGGGTGGCTCGAAGGCCCCGCCCTGATCGGTGACTACATGAACCAGGGCTGGTGGCATGCGCGCAACGCCCAAAACGACTTCATGAATTTCTGGGTTGCCTCCGGTATCGGCGGTTTCATTATCTGTATTGTGATCTACGGCACTACAGCACTGGTTGGTTTCGGGCACGCACGAAAAATTGGCAACCGATTGGTTCTGGGGACTATCATCATCGTGACTGTCAGTGCCGTGTTTGAGCCGATCCTGTCGATGCGAGCAAACATAGTCGGCACTTCGTTGCTGCTTGTCTGGTTGGCGGCGGCACAAAGCCTTAGCCCGCCGAAGAAAAATCACCGCAGCTAGCAATGTTTCGAGGTGATCTGCAGCACATCGGCAATCGCACGAACGAGACCTTTGGCCCATAAATCAGGGAAATATCCGCAAAGGCGGAACCACCCGAAGCCAAGCGTCTGGCTACACTGTCCAAGGAACAATCGGGTAGGACATGATCAGCAATCCGAACATTGCCAATTCCAGACCGCTGCGCGTGCTCATGTTGCATAACGCATACCAGCAGGCCGGTGGCGAGGATGCGGTTGCGCGCAATGAAGCCGCATTGCTGCGTGACGGCGGCCATGATGTCCAGACCGTTGTGGTAAACAATGACGACATCCGCGGTTTTTCGGACAAGCTCGAGGTCACGCTACGGATTCGCTACAATCCGGACCGCGCCCGCTGGATCGATGGCCTGATCGACTTGCATAAGCCAGACGTTGTCCACGTGCATAACTTCTTCCCGCGATTGACCTTTGCCGTCCACGCCGCGGCCCGCGCGAGAGGATTGGCGGTAGTTCAAACCTTGCACAATTATCGGCTTGGCTGCGCTGCAGCCACATTCGAGCGTGACGGACAGATCTGTGAAGACTGCCTCGGGCGTGTGCCATTGCCGGCACTTCGCCATCGCTGCTATCGCGGTTCGCTGGTCGGCACCGCCGGAATTATCGCTATGCAGCACAAAGCGATGACTGGCGGCTACCTTGCCGGTCAGGTCGACCGGTTTATCGCCTTGACAGAATTTGCGAAGGAAAAATACATCGCTATTGGCCTGCCGGAGCCGGCTATTACGGTCAAACCCAACTTTCTCGATCGTCCCGTCCGGCCCGAATTGGGGCCTCGCGCGGGAATGTTGTTTGTCGGGCGGATCACGCATGAAAAGGGCATCGTCGATCTGATCGAGGCATGGCGTACCCTGCCCGACATTCGGTTGACGATTGCCGGTGACGGGCCGTTGCGCGCCTCGCTGGCCGCCAGCGCACCGCCCAACGTGACATTTATCGGCAGTGTCGAGCCAGATCAGGTCGAAGCCGAGATGCGCCGCGCCGCTGCGCTGATTGTCCCCTCGATCTGGTACGAGGGCTTTCCGATGACCCTCGTCGAAGCTTTTGCCAACGGATTGCCCGCGTTGGTGAGCCGCATCGGTTCGCTTGCGGAAATCGTTGAACCCGGTGTGACCGGGTGCCATTTTACCCCTGGTCAGCCAACATCGCTGGCAGCTGCAGTGCGCGCCTTTGTGGCCGATCCCGGCGCGGCAGTGGCGATGTCGGCCAACTGCAGAGAGACGTTCGAACGGAACTATTCTGCGGTTCGAAACTTATCCATGTTAACGTCGATCTACCAAAAGGCCATGGCTGATGTCCAATCTCGACACAGGTGATAAAGCATCCGCCGATGGCAAAATCAGCCGCCGATCGGCGCTTGGTGGTGTAGTAGGGGTTGCATTTGCGACCGGGGTTCTTCCTGCGGACGCCGGGGCAACGGCCTCTGATCCCTTGTCAGCATCGCCCAACATGTCAGATGCGGCGCACCAGATGGGCTATCGGGCGCCGGCGCGGACTGCGGTACTGCGCGGAGTGGGTGACAAACTCGACGAAAACCGGTCAGTGCTTGATTTCATTCCTGCCGAGCGAAGGGCTGACATCCTGGCGGGAACCTCAACCTGGGACGCTGCCGAGACCATCAATGCCGGGCTGAAAGACATCGGCGGCGGACATGTGGACATGACGGCAGCACGCAAGCTGTCGATCGGCAGCCCGCTTATTCTGCCGCGCGGGACCGCGCTGCGCGGTAAAAATCAGATGGACGATACACTGGCGCGAGGTACCATCATCCAACTTTTGCCCGGTGCCAATTGCGCCGCTATCCAGACATGGTCGGCGGCCTATCCAGGCACCGGCCCTGGTACATATTTCGGGATCGATGGCCTGGTGATCGATGGCAACGCGGCCAATCAGTCTGCAAGCACGCCTGACGGGATAGTGCAGTTGTCTGGCGCATTTGTCCCCTCATACATCCGCAACACCTTCATCAAGGATGCGCGCGGTCCGGGGCTGGTCATGGGCTGCGGCAGGAACATGGCCATCACCGATGCGGGCATGGATATCGAGGTCGATAACGTGTGGGTGCTGTTTTCGGTGCCCGATGCTGGGCAATATGCCGTGGATACCAACCCTGGCTTTCGTTCTGACAATCCCCACGGTGATTATTCCGGCGCGGTGGCGGGACTTGTGACCATCAATCATTTGTTTGTTGATGTTGTCACGAGCGCTGCGCGACAAGACAGCCGCCGCGACCTGAGATATCGCCAGAGAGATAATATTCGCTTCCATGGCGTGGAAGCGCTCGAAGCCGGACATATCCATGTCGAGGGCGGCGTCCACGGCATCCGCATAGACCACTGCCGCACTGTCAACATCGGCATGGTATCGGGCGCGTGGATCACTGACGGCAAAACCGCAGATGCCGCGCTGGTGTCGATCGGGCCGGGAAACCAGGCGGTAAAGATCGGGGCGTTCAACTGCTACGGCGGCGTCAACAGTTCGCCTCCGATTCATGCCGCAATTTCGCCGGTGATGCGCGCTTCCGACTTTACGGGCGCAGCAGAGAACTGGCCCAACATGCCTGTCATCCCGGGTGGCAAGACGGTCAGCGGTGGCTATGCTGCCACGGCGTCCGGTGTTCCGCCGATGATGTTGGGATCGGCACCGAGAGCAGCGAACACACTGGATGTGGTCAAAGCAGGTTCCTATCCTGCTCCCGGCGTAAGGGTATTCTGGGAAGATCCTTCGGTCGCTGCCAGCCCGGAGCACTCTGCCTTCTATACCGATGGGCATGAGACATGTCTGGGGAGCACACAAAACCAGGCCGGGCAGTCGATGAAGGCGGCTATCACCTACAAATTCAGCGCCACGCCGACCAAAGACAGTATCGCCTTTTCAGACCCCATCACCTTGCCGCTGCGCGCGGATTTCACCGACATGAAGCCAGGCAGTCTGTCATGGATCGGCGGTAGCGGTGGCGTGGCCCGTCTTGGCATGGCCGGGCCGGATGGAACCCAACTGGAAATCCGACCGATGCGGTCTGGCAGCGGCACACCTTACGGTGTGGTTACGCCACGCATCGAGGGGGAGGAGTATTGGGACTATGCCAACAAGCGGAAATACGTCGCGACCAATGCGATGAATACGGGTTGGACATTGGTGGCTCATCCGCGCGGGCTCGGCATTTCGGTAAACCGCCCGCGTTCCCTCGGCATCGGGGAGCGCGGCCTCTGCTACCATGACACAACGTTGGCGGCGCACGGACAGCCGATATGGTGGACGGGAACAGTATGGGTGAACGGTTCGGGTTCGGCTGTTTGATAGTGTTCGGATGCTCGGGGATGTTGCATTGCTGCCCTGGACTTGGCCTGGCAAATTTGGGCACCGGGTTAAGTGGATGTTCTGCCTGACGGCGGCCAGAATGGCTGCATGACAGGAGCAGGGGTGAGCGGATGACCAAGCCGGAACACAAGCCCGGCCTTCAACGCGAAGGTGGCCATGGCCGCGGTGAAGCGGCTGAACTGGCAAGCGCGCTTGTGACGACCGGCCTGTTGCCGGGCCACTGACTGCGCGTCCCGCAGGCTCGGCAGCGGCAAGGGGACGCGGACATGACGGAGGCGCACCTGCAGCACCACGGGGCTTCAATTTTTACACAAAGGCGTTCTAATCCAGGTTGCCGGTGTGCTATGCCGATCATACCAGGCACGTCCTTCGCAACGGGACCCAATTTTTTGTCAGTATTGCGTCGGCGGACAATGAACAACAATGGATGTGCTATCGACCACGCGCTGGTTTATCGGCAAAGCGCGGTCCCGGAGACATAACCCACGCTGCAGGCGGCCATGTCGGCCGGAAACCAGCAGGCAATTTACCCCCGTTCAATTGTTCATTCTTTTTGTCACCATGGCTATGGAACTTGTCAGATCATGCAGAAAAAGGCACTCATTACCGGGATCACTGGCCAAGATGGATCATATCTGGCGGAATTCCTTTTGGAAAAAGGCTATGAAGTGCATGGCATCAAACGCCGTGCATCATCGCTCAACACCCAACGCATCGATCACATCTATCAGGACCCGCACACACCGGCGGCCAAATTCAAGCTGCATTATGGAGATCTGTCGGACACATCCAACCTGACCCGGATCATCCGCGAGATTGAGCCCGATGAGGTTTATAACCTTGGCGCGCAAAGCCACGTCGCGGTCAGTTTCGAGGCGCCGGAATATACTGCCGATGTCGATTCGATCGGCACGTTGCGGCTCCTGGAAGCAATCCGCTTTCTCGGACTGGAGCACAAGACCCGGTTTTACCAGGCGTCGACCAGCGAGCTGTATGGCCTGGTTCAGGAAATCCCCCAGCGCGAAACCACCCCATTCCACCCACGGTCGCCTTATGCCGTGGCCAAGATGTATGCCTATTGGATCACGGTAAACTATCGCGAAGCCTATGGCATGTATGCCTGCAATGGAATTCTGTTTAACCATGAAAGCCCACGTCGGGGCGAAACATTTGTGACGCGCAAGATTACGCGGGGATTGGCCAACATCGCCCAGGGTGCGCAAGATTGCCTGTATATGGGCAATATCGATTCGCTGCGTGACTGGGGTCATGCCAAAGATTACGTGCGCATGCAGTGGATGATGCTGCAACAGGATCAACCAGACGACTTTGTGATTGCGACCGGTGTGCAATATTCCGTGCGCGAATTTATTCTGTGGTCGGCGCGGCATCTGGGCATCGAACTGGAATTTTCGGGCCACGGCGTCGACGAAATCGCCACTGTTGCCGCCATTACTGGCGATGATGCGCCCACATTGAAGGTCGGTGATGTGATCGTCCGGATCGATGCCCGGTATTTCCGTCCGGCCGAAGTGGAAACATTGCTGGGTGATCCGACCAAGGCCAAGCACAAGCTGGGCTGGGTACCTGAAATCACAGCGCAGGAAATGTGCGCCGAAATGGTGGCCCACGACTTGAAGACCGCCAAACGCCATGCGCTGCTGAAACTGCACGGGTTGGATTTGCCGGTGTCCAATGAATATTGATCCGCGGAGAACAGGCATGCGTATTTATGTAGCTGGACACCGTGGCATGGTCGGTGGGGCAATTGCCCGCAGGCTGACCGCCCGCGGAGACGAGGTGATCACCCGCACCCATGCTGATCTCGATCTGACCGACCAGGCGGCGGTGCGCAGCTTTTTTGCAGAGGAACGCCCCGATGCGGTCGTGCTCGCAGCGGCGAAAGTCGGGGGCATCCTGGCCAACAACACGTATCCGGCCGAATTCATCTATGAAAACCTGATGATGGAGGCGAACGTTATCCACCAGGCATGGTCAGCCGGTGTCGCGCGGCTGCTGTTTCTGGGGTCATCGTGCATCTATCCTTGCGCGGTGGCGCAACCGATGCGCGAAGACGCGTTGCTGACCGGGGTGTTGGAGGCCACCAACGAGCCCTATGCTGTTGCCAAGATTGCCGGGATCAAACTGTGCGAAAGCTACAATCGGCAATATGGCACCGATTATCGCAGTGTCATGCCCACCAACCTGTATGGTCCGGGAGACAATTTTCACCCGGCCAATTCGCATGTGCTGCCCGCGCTGATGCGGCGGTTCCATGAAGCGGCGCAGGCCGGCGCTGACGAGGTGGTGATCTGGGGCACTGGCACCCCGCGCCGGGAATTCCTGCACGTGGATGACATGGCGGAAGCATCGCTGTTCGTGTTTGACCTGCCGCACGATGTCTATGCTACGCAGACGCAGCCGATGTCGAGCCATATCAATGTCGGTTCGGGCAGCGATGTCACCATTGCCGAACTGGCTGCAACGATCGCGGCGGTTACCGGCTATCGCGGCCGGATTTCCTATGACACGGCCAAGCCGGATGGGACCATGCGCAAGCTCATGGATGTTTCGCGGCTGACCGCGATGGGATGGCAGGCCGGCATCGATCTGCAACAGGGTATTGCCGAGACCTATCAGTGGTTTTTGCACAACGCTGCGCAACTGCGCGAGGCGTGATTGTGGCGCCCGACGTGGTGAGGCACGACGGCGCGCCACGCACGGTGCTGGTGACCGGATCGGCCGGTTTCATCGGCTATCATCTGTGCCGGCTGCTGATCGATGAAGGGTTCAATGTCGTCGGTTTCGATGCGATGACCGACTATTATGATGTCAATCTGAAACGCCGGCGCCATGCCATGCTGCTGCAATCGGCGCGGTTTCGCATGGTCGAGGCGCGACTGGAAGACCATGCAGCGCTGCACGCGCTGTTTGATCGCGAACGGCCGGATGCGGTGGTCCATCTCGCCGCGCAGGCGGGCGTGCGCTACAGCTTGGAAAACCCCCGCTCTTATCTGGAAAGCAACCTGGTCGGCACGTTCAATGTGATGGAATGTGCGCGTGAATTCAGGGTCGGGCATCTGTTGATGGCATCGACATCATCGGTCTATGGCGCCAACACCAAACTGCCCTATGCCGAGACGGACCAGACCGACCATCCGCTGACATTTTATGCCGCGACCAAAAAAGCCAATGAGGTCATGGCCCATAGCTATGCCCATCTGTGGGATATGCCGGTTACCATGTTCCGGTTTTTTACGGTTTATGGCCCGTGGGGGCGGCCCGACATGGCGCTGTTCAAATTCGTCAAGGGCATCATCGATGGCACCCCGATCGATGTGTACAACCACGGTGAAATGTACCGCGATTTCACTTATGTGGGCGATCTGGTACGTGGCATCCGGCTGCTGATCGACGCGGTGCCGGTGCGCGCCGACGACCCGGCGACGATCCCGGCGTGGGATACGCTAAGCCCGGCCGCGCCGTTTCGCGTGGTCAACATCGGCAATTCAGACACTGTCAAACTGACCGATTTCATCGATGCGATCGAACGCGAATGCGGGCGCAAGGCGATCCGGCGCGAACTGCCGATGCAAAAGGGCGATGTTCCCGCCACCTGGGCCGATGCCACGCTGCTGCGCGAACTGACGGGTTATGCCCCTCAGACCAGGGTCGCCGATGGCATCCGTGCGTTTGTTGCATGGTACCACGATTATTTTGATGCGGGAGAGCGCGGGCATGATCCGCACGGGCGGCAGCCATGACCGTGGGTAGACAGGTTCCGACCGCGAAGTGTTTCGCTGCGCAATCTGGAGCCATGGTCGGTCTATTCGGGCAACCCTGCTGAAATCGTGAAAGCGCGCTGATGAAACGGGCCGGATCAGCCGGTCGCCAGTCCGCCGCCCTGATGCGCGTGCCCGACCGGTGCAATAGCGCAGGGTGCCAGAAAACCGGGCGCCGGTCGTTTGGAACAACGGTCTGGCAACAACGGTGTATGGAGAACTGCGGGTATCAGGCGAAACGCAACATGCCTTGCCTGTGGATCAAAACGCGCGGTGGTGGATCAGCACTTTCACAGTGCCCAGCACGATCCTGATATCGCGCAGGATGGTCCAGCCGTTGACGTATTCCAGATCGGCCTGCAGCCGTTCGGACAGATCAGCCTCCGTATCCGTCGCGCCGCGCAGGCCCCGCATCTGGGCCAGCCCGGTCAGCCCGGGCTTAAGCGAATGACGCAGCAGATAGCGTGAATCGACTTCCCAGAACCGCTTGTTTCCGGCCAGCGACCCGATCGCGTGCGGGCGCGGGCCGACAATGCTCATATCGCCACGCAGCACGTTGATCAGCTGCGGCAATTCATCGATGCTGGTGCGGCGGATAAACCGGCCCACACGGGTGATGCGATCATCGTCGCGGCTGGCCGAACGGTGGCCGGCATGATCGAGCTGCTGGGTGCGCATCGACCGGAATTTGTAGATCCAGAACAGGCGGTTGTTACGCCCCTGGCGCTGCTGGCGGAAAAACACCGGGCCGCCGTCTTCGAGCCGGATCAGCACCGCGACCACGACCAGCAGCGGCATCAGGAACAGCAGCGCCGGCCCTGCCAGTGCAATATCCATGCCCCGCTTGATCGCGCGGCCCTTAAGACTAAGCGGGCCGGCAGACACCACCAGCGTGCCAAAATCATTGCCGCGGCGTGCGCCGATCACCCCCAGCGCGTGCACGTCCGGATCGACGATTTCGCCAGAAATGTTTGATCCTTTGAACACCATGCCCCATGCGGCGCGGCGTTCGGGCGGGCAGGTGACCAGCACCCGGTCCATGTTGGTCATGAACAGGCCCAACCGGTCGAGCATGTGCGGATCACAGAAATCCGGTTTCAGGTTGTGTTCGCGGGTCGCCACCGTCCAGGCGTTTGGAATGCGCACAATCCCGCCGCCATCATCGATGATCAGCACGTTTTCTGCGGTCGGACCGCAGCGACGCACCACGAAGGACCGCATGACGCTGCGGATGCTGGCCAGCACCACTGCCGAGGCCAGCAGATCCAGTTGCAGCGACAGCCGCCCGATCTCCACGCTGCTGTGCGCGAGATAGAACAGAAAAATCAACGCGGTCAGCGCAACCATAAGCGAATAGATCGCCTGCACTTGCGCATACCGCGGGGAAATCAGCGAGCGCACCGAATAGACGCCCATATTGAGCGCGCAAGTCCAGTACAGCGGGATGAACAGCGGCAGCAGATCGCTCAATGCGGCGATATCATGCCGGCCCAGCGCCATGCCCACCGACAGGAACGCCGCGACAATGCCCAGCGTGTCGAGCACCATCAGCGTCAGATAGACCTGCAGGCGGCGCCGTTCCAGCGAAGGGGCAAGTGGCAGCACAAAGCGCTGCGAAGTGGGCATTGCCGATGCGCGGTCACGCTCCAGTAGCGCGGCAGGTTCCGTAATTGCGGTCATAACTGCCCCTCGGAAATCCGCTTCATATCGGCACGTCCCCTGCCAGTCCGGTCAAGGAGCGGCATCGGCCGACAATATTGCACTGCGGCAAAATAGGTTTGAATCCGATTCGGATCAATCGCTATTGTTGTTACGATCCTGCCGTTCATCGTGTGTCAGGCCCATTCCGTCATTATTGGGACAGTTTGCGGTACTGCCTGTTGCGCGAACGCGGGGTGCGGTGCTGGTTCCGTAGCGTCCACCACGCACCGCCATTCTGCGTTTTACCGCGGATTGTCTACCCCGAACGCGCGGGATCGCCAGGCTGTGTTGAAACAGGGCGATCGGCGCTGCCGTTACCTGACGCGCCAACTTGGCCGCACACGACGGTAAAGGTCAGGTTTACACCAATTTGGATATATTGTGCGTTCGGCATGAACATTCGCAGGCCGCCGAGCTACCGCGGTCAGCCGGACAGCACGGATCAACGGGCCGATGCGCGCGCGATTTCGATGATGGCCTGTTGCAGCCGCACTTGCGCCCCGGGGCTGTTGGTCAGCATGTCGCGATGCAGTGCGGCCAGGCGAGTCACCAGCCGTTCAATGCGTGGGCCCCGCCATTTTTGCAATTGCAGCATCAGATCCGGCTTGTCTTTGAAAAACACCCGCCGGCTCTGCATTTCGCGCTCCATGAACGCGCTCACGTTGGTGGCACTGCCCAGCCGGGCGGCCAGGCCGGTCAATTGCACCGCGCGCCGTTCAAACGCCAGCAGCAGCCCGACCGCGTTGATATCCCCCGCGGCCAGCTTTGGCAGTTCGCGCGCGACGCGGTCGACCATCCCGCCCAGCGCCGCGTTGACCAGTGGGGTCATGCTGTCTTCGCCGGTTTCGGCGCCGATCGCGGCCAGATCTTCCGGGGTGACAGTTTTGGGCGATTCGCGGGCAGCATCCAGGTACAGTGCCAGCTTTTCCAGCTCACTGCGCACGATCCGGCTGTCGAGCGTGGCGGCCTGCGCGATCGCTTCGGCCAGCCCGTCGTTCATGCGCAGCCCCAATGCTTCGGCCTGGGTTCGCACTGCTCCGCTGATCGTGGCGAGATCAGGCGGATAAAACATGGCGACCAGCGCGTCGTCGCGATCGACCAGCAATTTGGCCACGCGCGATTTGTCGGACGCTGCGCTGGCCACCAGCAGCACCGGCCAGCCAGGCACGGTATCGGCCATCAGCATCACCACCGCGTCGTGGGCTTCATCACCCGCCATCGCCACCCGGATCACGCGCCGATCGGCAAACAGCGAGGATGATCGCGCCTCATCAGCCAGGCGCATGGGGTCGGCCTTGAGCTCCGCGCCGGTAAATTCCACCAGTTCCGCCGGTTGCAGCCGTTCCAGCGCCAGCGCCGCAGCATCGGCGGCGCCCGCCTGATCGGACCCGCAAAAATACAGTACCCGCGCTTTGCGCAAGTTGCGGTCGAGCGTCGAGCCAAAGGTTTTTTGCGTGGCCTTCATGCCGCGATCACGGGTGCTGCCCGGCTTTTCCGGCCTGGCGCAACCGCAATGCGACATTGGTGACGATCTGATTGGCAATCGCCCTGGCCAGATTTTCCTGCGCGGTCTGTTCCGCGCCGATCACCGCATATTCGCTTGATACGATATCGATCCCGGCATCCGCATCGGCGGTGGCGTCGACGATGATCGCGCCACTGGCCAGATCGGTCAGCTGATAGCGTGCGCGCATCACCCGGCGTTCCCGGCTGACCGAATCGTCAGACTGGACGATCATGCCGATCAGCTTTTCATCCAGCCGCACATCCAGCCGATAGCGCGCATTGCCCGCAGCCGCGCCGCCCAGCCGGTCGGCCACTGCGTTGCGCACCAGATAGCCGGCCTTGCCCTCGATCGGCGTGATCAGCACTGCTGCGACATCGCGTGCCACCGTGCCCGACCCACCGCCGCCATACATTGGCTGCAACCCACAGGCCCCCAGCGGCAGTGTGGCCAGTGCCAGCAAGGCAATTGCGCGCAGCGCGCGCGCATCAGGCAACAAGATTCACCAGCCGGTCGGGCACCACGATCACCTTTTTCACCTCTGCACCATCCAGCGCACGCTGCACTTTGTCCGAGGCCAGCGCCAGCCGTTCCAGTTCGTCGCGCGCGGTGCCCTTGGGCACGGTCAGCGTATCGCGCAGCTTGCCCTTGACCTGAACCGCAACAGTGACTTCATCGTCGACCAGCAGCACGGGATCAACCTCTGGCCAGGCGGCATCGGCAATCAGCCCGCCGGTACCCGCCGCCGACCAGACCTGTTCGGCCAGATGCGGCATCATCGGCGCCACCAGCAGCAACAGGGTCATGATCGCCCGGCTGCGATCGGCAGAGGGCGCGGCCTTTTCGATCGCGCCGGTCAGTTCGTAAATGCGCGCGACGGCTTTGTTGAACCCCAGCGCCTCGATATCGCTGGCCACCGCGTGCACGGTCTGGTGCGCCTTGCGCGCCAGGTTGCGGTCTTCGCCATTGGCGTCGCGGTCGACTTGCGCAAACAGCCGCCACAGCCGCTGCACAAACCGCGCGCAGCCCTCGATGCCCGCTTCCGACCACGGCAGATCGCGTTCGGGCGGGCTGTCCGACAGCATGAACCAGCGGATGGCATCGGCGCCATAGCACGCGACAATCTCGTCGGGGTCCACCACGTTCTTCTTGGACTTCGACATCTTGATCACGCGGCCGATCGTGACCGTGCCACCATCGGCGCGCAGCACCGCGCCATCGCCGCCGCGATCGACCTCGGCCGGGCTGAAATAGACCGGCTGGCCGTTGTCGGGGTTGCGCCGCTCATAGGTTTCGTGCGTGACCATGCCTTGCGTAAACAGGCTGGCAAACGGTTCGGTCACATCGATCAGTCCGATATGCGCCAGCGCGCGGGTCCAGAACCGCGCGTAGAGCAGATGCAGGATCGCGTGTTCGATCCCGCCGATATACTGTTCCACCGGCAACCATTTGGCGATCATCGCGCGATCGAACGGGGCATCGGCCGGCTGGCTGGCAAAGCGCAGGAAATACCACGACGAATCGACAAACGTGTCCAGTGTGTCGGTCTCGCGCCGCGCCGCATGGCCGCATTGCGGGCAATCGACGTGCTTCCACGTCGGGTGGCGATCGAGCGGATTGCCCGGCGACGAAAATTCGACATCGTCGGGCAGTGTGACCGGCAACTGCTTTTTGGGCACCGGCACCACGCCGCACACTTCGCAATGCACAAACGGGATAGGCGTGCCCCAATAGCGCTGACGCGATACGCCCCAGTCGCGCAGGCGCCACACCGTCTTGCCCTGGCCCCAGCCTTCGGCCTCGGCCCGGGCGATCACCGTGGCTATCGCATCCTTGACAGTCGCGCCGTTCAGGAAACGCGAATTGACGATCACGCCATCGCCGGCTTCGGCTTCACCCGCAAACGGTGCGTCCGCCTCGGCAGCGCTGGCGGCCACCACGCGGATGATCGGCAGGGCATACTTGGTCGCGAATTCAAAGTCGCGCTGGTCGTGCCCGGGCACGCCCATGACCGCGCCGGTGCCATATTCCATCAGCACGAAATTGGCGATGTAGACCGGCAGGTGCCAATCCGCATCGAACGGATGGACCACGGTGTAACCGGTATCGAAACCCAGCTTTTCGGCGGTTTCCAGCTCGGCCGCGGTGGTGCCGCCCTGTTTGCACCGGTCGATGAACGCGGCAACCTCGGGACGTGTGCGCGCCAGGTCCTGCGCGATCGGATGATCGGCCGCAATGGCCACAAAGCTGGCGCCAAAGATGGTGTCGGGCCGGGTGGAATAGACCGGGATCGGGCTCCCGAGCGGCTCCACCGGGGCAAAGCTGAACTGCAACCCTTGTGATTTGCCGATCCAGTTTTCCTGCATCAGCCGCACTTTGTCGGGCCATTTGTCGAGCGCGCCCAATCCGGTCAGCAGATCATCGGCAAACGCGGTGATGTTCAGGAACCACTGGTTCAGCTTGCGCTTTTCCACCAGCGCGCCCGACCGCCAGCCGCGCCCGTCGATGACCTGTTCGTTGGCCAGCACGGTCATGTCCACCGGGTCCCAGTTGACCGCGGATTCGCGCCGATAGACCAGCCCGGCGGCATAGAGATCAAGGAACAGCGCCTGTTCGTGCCCGTAATAGCTGGGATCGCAAGTGGCCAGTTCGCGGCTCCAGTCGAGCGCAAAGCCAAGCCGCTGCAATTGCGCCTTCATGTTGGCGATGTTGTCGCGGGTCCAGCCGCCGGGGTGGACGCCCTTTTCCATCGCGGCGTTTTCGGCCGGCATGCCGAACGCGTCCCAGCCCATGGGGTGCAGCACTTCGTGCCCGGTCATCCGCTTGTAGCGCGCCAGCACGTCGCCCATGGTATAGTTGCGCACATGGCCGATGTGAATGCGCCCCGATGGATAGGGAAACATTTCAAGCACATAGCTATGCGGTTTGGCCGACATGTCGTCAGCGCGAAAGGTCTGGGCAGCGGCCCAGGCGTGCTGCCAGTGGAGATCGGCGGTGGCGGGATCAAAGCGGTCTGCGGTCATCATCGCCCTCTACGCGAACCGCACGGCCCAACGCAACCACCGCGCGTGTCGGCGCGGGGTCGCTATGGCCAATCACTGCTGATCATCCGCACCCGCACGGATGATCAGCGCCGGCGATCATCCGCGAATGGTCTTGCGGCGCAGGTCGCGCGCGCGCGTTAAAATCACATCTTCCAGCTTTTGCACGGTGGCCGCCTCAACCGGGGCGTCCAGCCAGGCGCCGCCTTGCAGTACCTGGCGGCTGGCGGCGACGCGCACGGCATCGGCGCGCAGATCCTGATCGAGGATCGACACGGTCACTTTCATGCGTTCGCCGGGGTTTTTCGGATTGGCGTACCAGTCGGTCACCACCACCCCGCCATTGCTGTCGGTTTGCAGCAGCGGCATGAACGACAGCGTGTCGAGCGTGGCGCGCCACAAATAGGCATTGACGCCGATCTGGGTGACTTTGCTGGGCGCCAGCGCGGCGGCCTCGGCCACACGCTTTTTCTTGTGGTGGCCAAGGTGGACCCCGCAACCGCCCAGCGTTGCGACAAGCGCACCGGTGGCGATGATGCGCATGGCGGCGGTGGAAAAGGATCCGATGGTTTTCGATTCTGCGCGCAACGTCACTGATCAATCCTGTCTTTCGCTGGTGCAGGCCAACGCGGGTTCACCGCAAAGCCCAGGCACAAACCGAAAACGGGCGCAAGGTATCCTGCCCTTTGCACCGATGCGCACGTTTGGCGCGCGCGGGGGCAATGACACGACCGGCTTGCGGCGTTTACCGGTCACTGCCTCTAACACCCTGTCGCCATCGGCGGCAAGCGCATTGCAAGGGTCGTCGATGGCGGCGGCAACCGCCCCCGCGCATGCCCGCTGTGGATTGGTTGCAACACCTTGCGCACGAAGCGCAAAGACCGCGCGGGAACGGTTGAAAGAACTGGACCTTCATCGGCGCGCGTAGCAAAGGAACTAAGCGCACAGAATTTCCCTGGCCTCTCTGCGGTGTCGCGCCGCAGACCAGCCATCGGCGACGACAGTGCGCAGGATTGGTTTATAACGATAAGGGTAGGCAAAAGATCATGCGTGGGATCGGTGGCAATAGCAGGAAAAACGGCGGTTTTCGCCGGATTCTGCGTTCGCCGGTGATCAGCCCGATGATCTGTGCAGCCTGTGTCGTGGTCTCGGCGCTGGTCGCACCAACCGTGGTTCGCGCGTTTGCCAGTGCCGGCGAATCACCCTCGGTCAGTCTGGCCGCACGCGGGGCCCTGGGTTCGTTTACGCCAGCATCGGTTGATCCGCGGCTGGTGGCGCAGGCGTCAATGCACGCGCTGTCGCATGGCCGGCTGTTTCGTTTCACCCCGGCCGGGATGGAAAATCGCCCCGATCGTGCGGTGACCGTGGCGATCCGGCTGCCCGATGCGCGTGGCCGGATGATTTCATCACGGGTTATCCCGACGGAGCCGGGCACGGGTTTCGCGGCGATGCGGATTGCGCCGGTGGCGTTCAATCTGGGCACGGCGCGCGGGTATCAAAGCTTTGCCCTTCCGGCGAACGGTCCGGCTGGTGCGCCCGTGGGTAGCGCGATCCACGACATGGTCCGCGAAAATGCCGAATTGCGCAGCTTCTCGCTCGCCGCTCCGGCACCGGTGGCGGGTGTGGGCCGCTCCTCGCGGCTTGAACCGACGGTGGCCTTTGACGAACGCGCGGTTCCCGGCCGGTTGCCGCGGACGCTGGGCACCCAGGGCGATTACCAGCTCAATATGGGCGGCAGCTATCGCGTGATGGGCAACCTCGATGTCACGGCTGGCTTGCGCTATTCCACCGATCGCGACCGGATTCGTCCGCTGACCGATCATCGCCAGGACAGCCAGGCGATTTACGTCGGAACCCAGTTCCACTTCTGACCTTTTGCGCGTTTGCTGCGGTTGGCCAATTCCCCTCATAATTTCAGTTTTGTCCGTATCACCGCGCCGTGATCGGCTGGCCTTGTCGGCGTGGCGCTATCGTCGTAGCGTGCGACTGCAAGCAGCAGGGCTTTTGACCCGGAGGGGATAAGACATGGCACGAGTGGCAATCGTAACCGGCGGAACACGCGGGATTGGCGAAGCAATCAGCATCGCGTTGCAGGCGCAGGGTCGCACGGTCGTCGCCAACTATGCCGGCAACGATGCCAAGGCGCAGGCCTTTGCCGACAGGACCGGAATTGCGATTGCGCGATTCGATGTCGGCGATCACGAAGCCACGCTGGCCGCAGTGGCGGCAATCGCCGAACAACACGGCCCGGTCGATATCGTCGTCAACAACGCCGGGATCACGCGCGACGGCGTGCTCCACCGCATGAGCTTTGACGATTGGAATGAAGTCATGCGCGTCAACCTCGGTGGCTGTTTCAACATGGCCAAGGCGACCTTTTCCGGAATGCGCGAACGTGGTTGGGGGCGGATCGTCAACATCGGTTCGATCAATGGCCAGGCCGGGCAATATGGTCAGGTCAATTATGCCGCCGCCAAATCGGGCATCCACGGCTTTACCAAGGCGCTGGCGCAGGAAGGCGCGAAATTCGGCGTAACCGTCAACGCCATCGCGCCGGGCTATATCGATACCGACATGGTCGCCGCGGTGCCCGCACCGGTGCTGGAAAAGATTGTCGCCAAAATCCCGGTCGGCCGGCTGGGCAATGCCGATGAAATCGCGCGCGGGGTGGTCTTTCTGACCTCTGACGAGGGCGCGTTTGTGACCGGATCGACCATGTCGATCAACGGCGGGCAGCACATGTATTGACCGCGCAATTTCATCCACCGGTCAAACGGTCGGTGGAAATTGCCGGGCACAAGACATCGATCAGCCTGGAACCCCTGTTCTGGGACTGGTTGCGACGGGTGGCCGCCGAAGAAGGCGTTCCGGTCAACGCACTGGTGGCGCGCATCGATGCCGAACGCATCCGCGCCAAGACCCCGCCCGGCCTGGCCGGCGCCATCCGCCTGTGGCTGGTGGCGCGGGTGTTTCCCGGTGAAAACGATTTGAGCGGGATGAGTTTGGTTTGATCGACATGAGCTCCTCCCCTCAGGGGAGGGGTTGGGGAGGGGTGTCCTGCGCCCGCAATGACGCGCATTTATCCGGGCGTCGGACACCCCCACCCAACCCTCCCCCTGAGGGGGAGGGCTTTTTATTCAATGGATTGCGGGCTTGCCGTCGCGCAGGTAGGTGATGCCGCCCTTCATGACGAAAGTTACCCTTCGGAGCAGTTCCGGATTGCCCAGCGGATCGCCGTTGACGGCCACGAGATCGGCGTACCGTTCAGGTTGCACCGATCCCACGCGATCGCTTGCGCCGAGCAGGTCGGCGGCATTGCGCGTTGCCGCGAGGATGGCGTCCATAGGCTTCATACCGCCAGCCGCCAGCAGGCCGAATTCCATGGTGTGATCGCCTTCACCAATGTCGGTACCATACGCGATCTTTACCCCTGACCTGATCGCCAGCGGCAGGTTCTGCTTTGGCAGCAGATCATTGGCGAGCTCTTTCGCTGCGGTGCCAGGCGTCAGCAGTTCGGGGTGATCGCGTGCCGCCTCATAAAACACCTGGAAAACGGTCAGCGTTGGCACCAGATACGTGCCGTGCGCTTTCATCAGTTCAAAGGTTTCGGCGGTGGCGAACGATCCGTGTTCGACAGAGTCCACGCCCGCGCGCACGGCATTCTCGATCGCAGCAGCGGGGTAGATGTGCGCCGCCACTTTCATGCCCAGGCTGTGCGCGGTTGTTACCGCGACCTGGATTTCTTCGTTGGTCATCAGCTGCTGGCGCGGATCGTCGCCGGTGGACGCGATCCCGCCGGACGGCATGATCTTGATCAGGTCAGCGCCGCGCGCTTTGTGTTCGCGAACGCGAATGCGTGCCTGCTCGGGCGTGTCGACGATGCCATTTTCCCAGCCGGGGTGCGACAGGTCGTGGTCCAGCCCGCTATGGGGGTCACCGTGTCCGGCAGTGGGGCCAAGCGCCTCAAGCGCGACCCACAGCCGCGGGCCATCGATCTTGCCCGTATTGATCGCGCCGCGCACTGCGACCGTATCATCGCCGCCGCCGCAGTCGCGCCCGCTGGTAAAGCCCTGCAGCAGCATCTGTCGGGCGAACATCGCGCCGTCGAACGCGCGGTCGAGCGCAGAGTGAGTCAGCCAGTCCTCGGTCGCATTCGTGCGGCTTGGCAGTTTGGCCGCGATGTGGACATGGACGTCAATGAACCCCGGCATCACCGTTTCATGCGAGAGGTCGATGACCGCAGCGCCGGCCGGTGACTGAAAACCAGGCTGGATCGCCACAATGCGGTCGTCATGAATCAGGATGGAAACCTGATGGGACGGGGCCTTGCCCGTGCCGTCAATCAGCGTTCCGGCATGAACGACCAGATCGCTTGCCCTGGCTGCAGTCGCAATCAGCGCCAGTGACGCCAGACCCAGTGCTGTCGAACCCCGCAACATGCTTCAATCCCCGCCGGCGCGTTCGACATCGGCGCCCAGCAGCGCCAGTTTTTCTTCCAGCCGTTCATAACCGCGATCGAGGTGATAGACCCGGTGGACGCGGGTTTCGCCCTGCGCGGCCAGGCCGGCGATGATCAGGCTCATCGATGCGCGCAGATCGGTGGCCATGACATCGGCGCCCACCAGGTGATCGACCCCGTGCACGATCGCGGTGCGGCCATGGGTTTCGATGCGCGCGCCCATCCGGTTCAATTCGGGCACGTGCATGTACCGGTTTTCAAAGATCGTTTCGGTCAGCACCGATGATCCGCTGGCCATGCACAGCATCGCCATCAGCTGTGCCTGCATATCGGTGGCAAAGCCGGGGAAGGGCGCGGTGGACAGCGTGACCGGGCGGATCGCGCCATTGGCCGCGACATGCACCCCGCCGCGCACCTCTTCGACATGCACGCCGGCATCGCGCAGCGATTGCACGGTCGCCGCCATATCCTCTATCCGCGCGCCGGCCAGCGTTACTTCGCCGCCGGTGATCGCCGCGGCGCAGGCATAAGACCCGGCCTCGATGCGGTCGGGCATCACCATATAGGTTGCCCCGTGCAGTCGGGGCACGCCGTGCACGGTCAATTCGGATGAGCCGATGCCCTCAATCTGCGCGCCCATCGCCACCAGCAACTGGCACAGATCGACAATTTCGGGTTCACGCGCGGCATTGTGCATGGTCGATGTGCCGGTGGCCAGCACCGCCGCCATCAGCGCATTTTCGGTCGCCCCCACCGACACCACCGGAAAGGTGTAATCGCCGCCGGGCAGTCCGCCATCGGGGGCGTATGCGCGCACATAGCCGGCCGCTAGTTCGATCTGCGCGCCGAACGCTTCCAGCGCTTTCAGATGCAGGTCGATCGGGCGGTTGCCAATCGCGCAGCCGCCGGGCAGCGATACCGTTGCCTCACCCGCGCGCGCCAGCATCGGGCCCAGCACCAGAATCGATGCGCGCATCTTGCGCACCAGGTCATAGGGCGCGACGGTCGATGTCAGCCGCGTGGCCTGGAGGGTCATCACCCGGCCAAAATCTTCGGGCCGGGCGCCGGCGATCGCGGTCGACACACCGAACTGGTTCAACAAATGCTGAAAACTGTCGATATCGGCCAGACGCGGCAGATTGCGCAGCGTCAGCGGTTCATCGGTCAGCAGCGCGCAGGGCAGCAGCGTCAGCGCCGCATTTTTTGCTCCCGAAACCGGGACCGTGCCCGACAGGCGGCGACCGCCGCGAATGATGATCTTGTCCATGCTGCGATTTACCGTGATTCTGCGGCGGCGCAATATCGCCATCAAAAAGAGCTGTTGCTTCACAGCCGCGCCAAAGCATAACGACGCTGTAACAATTATCGGGGTATGCACAGCGGCATGAACGACACCACCACCCGCAAACCCATCCGCAAGGCCGTCTTTCCGGTCGCCGGGCTGGGTACGCGCTTTCTGCCGGCGACCAAGGCCATCCCCAAGGAAATGCTGCCGATCATCGATCGCCCGTTGATCCAGTACGCGGTGGACGAAGCGCGCGAAGCCGGGATTGAACAGCTGATTTTCGTAACCGGCCGGGGCAAGACCGCGATTGTCGAACATTTCGACACCGCGTTCGAGCTGGAGGCGACCATGAACGCGCGCGGCAAACCGCTTGATGTGCTCGACGCGACTCGCATTCAGCCGGGCAACCTGGTCACCGTGCGGCAACAGGTGCCGATGGGCCTGGGCCATGCCATCTGGTGCGCGCGCGCAATCGTCGGTGATGAACCGTTTGCCATTTTCCTGCCCGATGAACTGATGATCGGCACCCCCGGGTGCATGAAACAGATGGTCGATGCCTATCACCAGGTTGGCGGCAACCTGATTTCGGTGCTGGAAGTGCCCGAAGACGAAGTGTCGAGCTATGGCGTGATCAAGCCGGGCGCGCGGGTGTCAGCGGACCTGACCGAAGTCACCGGGCTGGTGGAAAAGCCGAAACGCGAAGACGCGCCATCCAACCTGATCATTTCCGGGCGCTACATCCTGCAACCCGAAGTCATGCGCACGCTGGAAACCCAGGGCAAAGGCGCCGGCGGTGAAATTCAGCTGACCGACGCCATGGCGCGGATGATCGGGCATCAGCCGTTTCACGCGGTCACCTTTGCCGGGCGTCGTTATGATTGCGGTGGCAAATCCGGCTTTGTCGAGGCCACGCTGGAACTGGCGCTGGCCCGCCCCGACATGGCCGATGACATGCGCGCGCTGATCAAACGGCTGGCGGCGCAGATCGATTAGGCTTTCGTTTGTCACGCGTCTGCGACGCGTGAAAGCGCCACCCACCACCCCGTACCCCCGGCCCATCCGCACACAGGTTACCTGGAATGGGCGGATGGGCCGGGGGTGCGGGGTGGTGGGTGGCGCTTGCGAACCAGATTACGCCGCCTTCCACCGCAGTGGCAGGCGTTTCAGCCCGCCGACAAAGGTGGAATTGGCGCGTGCGGGTTCGCCCGCCAGTTCGATGCTGTCGATCCGGTCGAGCAGCACTTCGAACAGCACGCGCATTTCCAGCCGGGCCAGATGCAGCCCCAGGCACTGGTGCGCGCCGGCGCCGAACGCCACGTGGCGGTTGCCATCGCGCGTGGCGTCAAACCGGCGTGGATCGGCAAATTGCGCCGGGTCATGGTTGGCCGCGACATAGTTGATCATCACCCAGTCGCCAGCGGCAATGTGCTGCCCGCCCAGCACGGTATCGGCGGCGGCGGTACGCATGAAATGCTGCACCGGTGATGTCCAGCGGATCGCTTCTTCGACAATGCCGGACAGCAGGCTGCGGTCGGCCTTGACCAGCGCGAACTGCGCCGGGTCCTGCGCCAGCGCCAGCATCGCGCCGGCGGTCGATGCCGATGTGGTGTCGTGGCCGGCGCTGGCGGCGATGATGTAATAGCCAGCGGTATCGCGGTCGCTGATCGGTTGCCCATCGATCATGCCATTGGCGATCACGCTGGCCAGATCGTCGACCGGGTTGGCGCGGCGTTCCGCGGCGAGCGCGGCAAAATAGGCTTCGAAATCCTTGACCGCGCCCGACACGATCTGGGTGATCACTTCTGGCGGCAGGTTGCGGATGCCGGATTGGTTCAGGTCTTCATCCTGGCCGCCAAACATCTGCTGGGTCAGCAGCAACATGCGCTGTTCATCGCTTTCGGGCACGCCCAGGATCTGCATGACGACGTGCAAGGGGTAGGGGCTCGACACCAGTTTGGTGAAATCGCCTTCGTTTCCTGAATCCAGCAGGCGAGCAACGGTGTGCTCGGCGATGGCACGGATTTGCGCTTCGACGTTGCGCAGGTTTTTGGGCATGAACCAGTCCTGCGTCAGCCGGCGCAGCTTCGGATGTTTGGGCGCGTCGATCTGTACCAGCGATTCGACCAGGTGCGGGCTGCCCCCGGTGATCCCGCGCACCAGCGCATCGACGCTGCGCAAAGTGAACACCGCGTTTTTGGGGTTGTTGAGGTAAGTCTGGTTGTCCTTGCTGACCTGCATCACCGCATCAAAGCTTGATACCAACCAGAATGGTTCGTGACTGTCGTCGGGCGCAACGACTTTGGCGACGCCCAGGCCGTTGTCGCGCAGCCAGTCAAACTGATCCAGCAGTGGCGTCCACGCCCCATAGGCGCGCGGGTCGATCACTGCTGCGCCAATGTCTGGCGGCACCATGGCAGCGCGTGGCTGGGTCATCGGTCTGGTCCTTTTGTGGGCAATCAAACAGCGGTTGCGGCGGTCTTGTATTCATCGCGCAGCAGGCGTTTGAACAGTTTGCCAGTGGGTTCGCGCGGCAGTTCGGCGCGGAAATCGATCTGGCGCGGCATTTTTACCCGGCTCAACTGGGGGCTGAGCCATTCGGTCAGTTCGGCCGCCAGCGCGGGGCCGGCCATGGCAAAATCGGCGGGTTGCACCACCGCGACCACGCGTTCGCCCATGTCGGCATCGGGCGCGCCGATCACTGCGACATCGGCCACCTTTGGATGGGTGACCAGCAGGTTTTCAATCTCCTGCGGATAGATGTTTACCCCGCCTGATATGATCATGAAACTTTTGCGGTCGGTCAGGAACAGATAGCCGTCTTCGTCCTGCCGGCCGACATCGCCCAGGCTGGTCCAGCCATGCTTGTTGGTGGCATCGCGGGTTTTTTCCGGGTCATTGTGATAGCTGAACGTGCTGGCGCCTTCAAAGAACACCTGGCCCTCAATGCCGCGCGGCACTTCGTCGCCCGCTTCGTCGCAGATGCGGATTGTGCCCAGCAGCGCGCGCCCGACCGATCCGGGGCGCTGCAGCCATTCCTGGCTGGAAATGAAGGTAAAGCCGTTGCCCTCGGTCCCGGCATAATATTCGCGCAGGATCGGCCCCCACCATTCGATCATCGCCTGCTTGACCGGCACCGGGCAGGGCGCGGCGGCATGGACCGCGCAGGCCAGCGATGACAGGTCATAGCGGTGCCGCACCGCCTCATCCAGTTTCAGCAGGCGCACGAAATGGGTGGGCACCCACTGGCTTTCGGTCACGCGATACCGTTCGATCAATTGCAGCGCGTGTTCGGGGTCGAACTTTTCCATGCATACCACCGTGCCGCCGATGCGGTGCACGGTCAGGCACCAGCGCAGCGGTGCCGCGTGATAGAGCGGGGCGGGGGACAGATAGACGGTGTCAGCGTGAAAGCCAAAGGCACCGCGCGCAATATCGACCAGGCCGTTCGGCGCGCCGATCGCCGGGTCTTCGGGCAGTGGCACGCGCACGCCCTTTGGCTTGCCGGTGGTGCCGGACGAATAGAGCATGTCGATCCCGGCGCGTTCATCGCCGATCGGTTCGGCCGGCATTGCCGCCAGCGCCGCGATCAGATCGTGATCCCCTGTGCCGTCCAACCGCAGTTGCGGCAGGTCGGGCAGGGCCTGCGCCACCGCGTCCAGCAATGGCGCAAAGGCGTTGTTGCTGACCAGCAGTCGCGATCCGCTGTCCTGCACGATATAGGCAACCTCTGGCGGGGTCAGCCGCGATGAGATCGCGACATAGATCACGCCCGCGCGCTGCGCGCCCCAGCACAGCGCAAAGAACACCGGGTTGTTGTCAAAACACAGCGCCACGGTATCGCCGATCTGAAGCCCTCGCGCGCGCAGCAATTGCGCAAAGCGGTTGCTGGCCGCATCGAGTTCGCCATAGGTCACTACCTCGCCGCTCGATCCCATGATCACCGCCGGCTTGTCGGGATTGGTCCGCGCGTGGGCGCTGGGGTGGAATGACATGGCTGGTCCTCTCGTGTGCGCCGCCGTGGCCGGTGGCGCAGCCTTTGCGGCGGTTGGCTGCGGCCATGTTAACCGAACGGTTAAGGAATACAACGGGAATTGGTGGGTGGTGTTCAGCGCAAGGTGCCGGTAAAACGCCGTTCTGGACCAGACAGGCATTTTGACGAGACACCCATGGACACCTATTTCCTTAGCACCGACGCAGACCACCGGGCTGTCATTCAAGAAATAGCCTGCCTGTGGAATGCGGTGACAGGAACAGCCGATGCGAAACGTCTGGACAGGCTCACTACACTTGCAGATGCCTATGAGGCATCACGCTGGCCATTATCCAACTGCGATTGCGTAGACGCGCCAACCTGATCTTCGTCACCCCGGCCTTGATCCGGGGGCCCGCTTTTGTAGGCGTCGCAGGTCACAGGTAAAAAAGCGGGATGCCGGATCAAGTCCGGCATGACGTGGTGGGTTTGGATGGGTGCGCGCAGCTGGCAAAATCGTTGTCGCAAAAACTTTATCAAAAAAAGGGCGCCGTTGCCGGCGCCCTTTTTCGTGTTTGTCGCATCCTCTCCCAAACGCGACAGGGCCGTTTTCGGCCTATGGGTAAATAGCTTATTCTTCCGGGCTGTCCGGGGTTGGCGCGGTCCCATTGCTGGCCAGCACGATGCCGGCGCTCGCTTCGGCAATTTGCAGGTACGGCACCGGGTTGACCGCTTCACCGCCGATGCGCACTTCGTAATGGAGGTGTGCGCCGGTTGAGCGGCCGGTTGAGCCGACATAACCGATCACGTCGCCCTTGTGCACATGCTGCCCTTCGGCAACCGCGATGCGCGACATGTGGCCGTAGCGTGTTTCCAGATTGGCGCCGTGTTCGATTTCCACGCACAGGCCATATCCGCCAAACCAGTCGGCGCGGCCGATTACACCATCGGCGGTGGCATGGATCGGGGTGCCGGTCGATGCGGGCAGATCAACGCCCTTGTGCATGCGGTATCCGCCCAGCACGGGGTGGGTGCGCATGCCGAAATTGCTGCTCATCGCGCGGTTGCTGGTGACCGGCACCAACATCGGGATGGAGGCGGAGCCGGTATCGGCCAAGCTGGATGAGCCAAAGCCATTCAGCGGACGTCCGTTGTCGAGAGCGCGCCAGTTGGCAAACAGCTGGCGGAATTCGCTGTCGCTGGCGCTGGAGCCGAACGACGCTGTGCCATTGCGGCCCGCTTCGGCCGCGCGCAGTGGTGCGGTGATGTCGGCAGAGGCAGCGCTGCTGGCCAGGGCTGGCTGTGCGATCAGGCCTGCGGCCACGACCAGCACCAGCCGACCAAATGATTTAGGGAGGAACCTGTTTTGCAGCATTACGACCCTTGTAAACCTTTTTCCAATCGCCTGGCCCCTGCCGTTCGCAGATCACCAGCCGCGTGATTGATGCTGGATCAGAGCCATTTGGGTGGCCTGGCAACATCGCAAACCGGGCCGACCCCCCGGTATTCACCTAGTGCCCGTGGGGTAGGGGCATGTGTGGCAATCAGGCAACCCCTGCCATGAATTCATACGACAGACCGGCACTCGTCCGCGCCGAGTCGTTGAATGGCGGCTTAACCAAGCCCCTGAAATGCCGCGCGACCAGCATTTTCCATGCTTGCGCCGGCGAATCCCCCCGTTCTGCGCAGACTGCGCTGAAATGAATCGTGCCAAACCGCACGTGGCGAATTTCGTCGTCAAGGATTCGTTGCAGGATGCGCGCGCTGCGCACATCACCCACCGCGGTGAACCGTTCGATCATCGTCGGCGTGACATCCAGTGCGCGCGCCTCCAGCACCATCGGCACCACCGCCAGCCGGGCCGCCAGGTCGTGCGCGGTGTCGCGCGCGGCATCCCACAGCCCGTCGTGCGCGGGCAGTGCGCCATAATGGCTGCCCAGCGTGATCAGCCGCCGCGCCAGCAGCGAAAAATGCATCGCCTCGTCCGCCGCCACGCTCAGCCAGTCGGTCACGAAGTCTGGCCCGCGCTCCCCGCCAAACCGCCCCGCCGCATCCAGCGCCAGATCGATCGCGGTGAATTCGATATGCGCCAGCGCGTGGATCAGCGCGATCCGCCCGCGTGCCGATCCGCCACGCCCGCGCCTGGGCATGGCCGTGGGCGGCAGCAGTTCGGGCCGCGCCGGGCGTGCGGGGACATCGGGCATGGCCACATCGAACAGCGGCGCGAGCTGCCCCGCCGCCCAGTCGCGCGCCACAGCGCGGGTGGCCATGACCTTGGCGCGCGGGTCAGCCGTCAGCATCGCCGCACGAATGGCGCGGGCCACGGTCATACCGGCATCGGGCATGGGTTCAGAGCGCTTCGGCCGCGGCGAGCACTTCGGCGGCGTGGCCTTTCACTTTGACCTTGGGCCAGATCCGCGCGATTCGCCCCGCCGCATCGATCAGCAGCGTGGTGCGTTCCATGCCCATATAGCTGCGCCCGTACATCGATTTTTCGGTCCAGATGCCCAGCGCATCCGACAGGCCATCGGTTTCCGCATCGCTGGCCAGTGGTGCGGCCAGGCCATGTTTGTCGATGAAGCGCTGGTGTTTTTGCGGGGTGTCCTTGCTGATCCCCAGCAGTGCCACGCCGGCGGCGGCAAAACGGTCGGCCAGGCCCGAAAAATCCTTGTTTTCGGTGGTGCAGCCTGGGGTGTCATCCTTTGGGTAAAAGAACAGCACCAGCTTTTGCCCCGCGAACTGCGACAGCCGCAGCGGTTCGCCGGCGGGGGTTGTCAGCGCAATGTCGGGGAGCGTTTCGCCCAGGGCAAGCGTCATGCGTCAAATCTCCAGCGGTTCGTCAAAAGTTTCGGTCCACACCATGGCAATGGTTGCCCGGGCGGCGGTGATCGCGGCCAGCAGCGCATCCCAATCGGGGCGCCCGCAGGCCTGTGCAACAATGCCATGGCTGGCCACCGGCGGATAGGCCCCATCAGGGGCAACCAGCCGCACCACCACCAGCAACCGGCACAGCAAATCATACGCCCCGCGCATCGTCACTGGCACCAGCCCGGCCTGCGCCAGATCGTCAATCGCCTGGCCCAGATCGGGGTCGAGGCCAAGGTGGTCGCGCAATTGCAGGAAATGCAGGATGAATTCGGCATCGACCAGCCCGCCGCGCGCCAGTTTCACATCCAGCGGGCCTTTGGGCGGTTTGTGCCGCGCGATGTCGCTGCGCATTTTCAGCACGTCGGCGCGCAAGGCCAGCGGATCGCGCGGGGTGGCCAACACTGCGTCGATCATAGCCGCCAGCGCCGCACAGTCGGGGGCGGTGCCATACAGCGGCCGCGCGCGGCACAGCGCCATGTGTTCCCACGTCCACGCATCGTGCCCCTGATAGCGGGCAAAACTGTCCAGGCTGACCGCAATCGGCCCTTGCGTGCCCGATGGGCGCAGCCGGGTATCCACATCGTACAACGCGCCGGCGGCGGTCGGCGCCGACAGCGCGACCACCACCCGCTGGCTCAGCCGCGTATAATAGAGCGTGGCGCCCAGTGGCCGCGCGCCATCGGATTCGTCGGCAAAATCGCCGCTGAACAGGAATATGAGATCGAGGTCCGACGCATGCGTCATCGCCCCGCCGCCCAGCCGCCCCAGCCCCAGGATCACCAGCCGGCTGCCGGGAACCGTGCCGTGCACGGCGGCAAATTCGGCCTCGGTCGCCGCGGCCAGCACGCGGATCGTCGCTTCGGCCACGCGTGACAGCGCGGCGGCGATCGCCAGCGGATCGTGCGCCTGTTCGATCAGCTGCACCCCCAGTGCAAAGCGCAGTTCGCCCACCCGGCGCCGCACCGCGTCCAGCAGGCATTGGTAATCCTCACCCGGTTCGGTGCGCGCCAGTGCCGCGGCAATGCTGTCGACATCGCCGGGCAGGGCAAACACGGTCTGGTCGATCAGCGTGTCGAGCAGGTCGGCGCGGCGGGCCAGTTCATCCGCCAGCGTCGGCGCATGCGCCAGCACGCGCATGACCACATCCAGCAGCGCGGGTCGCGCCTCCAGCAAACGAAACACGTTGATGGCGGACGGCAGGTGCTCAATCAGTTGTTCCCACCGCAACAGCGCGCGACCGGGATCGGGTGCGGCGGCCAGCGCGCGCAACAGCGGGCTGCGGATGCGGGCAAATGCCTCTCGCGCGGCTTCGCTGCGCAGCGCACGGAATTTGCCGTTGCTCCAGTTTTCGATGCGCGTGGCCAATGCTTCGGGGTCGGCAAAGCCCAGTTGCGCCAGATCGCGCGCCAGCGGCACTTCGGTCACGGCCACCGCGCCGCGCGGGGCCCAGGCGGCGATCAGCGCATCGAATCGCGTGCCGACCCGGTCCGAAATCGCCGTCAATTCCGCCACCAGCGCCGCGCCATCGGCGAGGCCATCCAGGCTTGCGACATTGTTCAGCGCGGCCGGGTCCTGCGGCAGGCTGTGCGTCTGCTGGTCGGCCACCATCTGCAACCGGTGTTCGATCGTGCGCAACCGGTCATAGGCCTGGCCCAGCACCAGCGCATCTTCCGCGCCGATGATCCCGGCCTGCGCCAGCGCATCCAGCGTGGCGCGGGTGCCGCGCAGCCGCAGCGCCGGGTTGCGCCCGCCATGGATCAGCTGGTGCGTCTGGGCAAAGAATTCGACCTCGCGAATCCCGCCGCGCCCGCGTTTCAGGTCATAACCGGGCCCGACCACCTGCCCGCCGGCGTAATGGTCGCGGATGCGCGTGGTCAGCCGGCCGATTTCGGCAATCGCGCCAAAATCCAGGCTGCGCCGCCACACGAATGGCCGGATCGTATCGAGAAACGCCTGCCCCCGGGGCAGATCGCCCGATGCCGCGCGCGCGCGGATGAACGCCGCGCGTTCCCACGCCAGCGCGCTCGATTCGTAATGTGTGATCGCGGCGGCGAACGACAGCGCCAGTGGGGTAATTTCCGACTGGGGCCGCAGCCGCAGATCGACGCGGAACACATAACCTTCGCCGGTCATCGTCGACAGCAATTCCACCACCCGGCGTGCCACCATTTGCGCGGCCTCGGCCGGGTCATCGCGCGCCAGCCGGGGCAGGACATCGGGATCGAACAGCAGGATCGGATCGATGTCCGACGAATAATTCAGCTCGCCCGCGCCCTGTTTGCCCAGCGCAATGCCTGAAAAGCCTACGTTACCCGCATCGGGCACGCGGCGGCGGATGCCTGCGCCAATCGCGGCATCCAGCGCGCGATCGGCAAAGGCGGACAGCGTGCCGGTAACCTGGCGCAAATCAAACGCCCCGGCCAGATCGGCAATCGCCACCACCAGGCTTAACGCCAGCCGTTCGCGCCGCAGCGCCCCGCCCACATCGTCGCACCCGTGCCCCGCCGCCAGCGCCATGGTCAGCGCTGCATCGACGTCTCCCGCACCAAGCAAGGTGCCCAGATCGGGCCGCCGATCCAGCGCCCGCGCCAGAAATGGCGCGTGCAGGCGCGCGCGGTGCAGGGCATCGGCCCAGTCGATGGATTGGCGAGCTGTCACAGCCGGAAAGCCAGGCCCAAACGTTCGGCCTGCGCCAATAGTCTTCGGTCACGGGTCCATAGGCTGCACCCGGACACATGCGCACTGCCAAGCAAATGGGCGTCGATTGCTCCGATGCCGGTCCCGGCCAATTCCATTTCTTCGACAAAGTCGAGCAAGGCATCATTCGTCAGGTGCACTGCCTGTGGCAGTCGCGACAACAAGATGATCGTTCGGCGCCAGTCCCGCAAATTGCCCATTCCAAGCTCGGCCGTGACCAACGGATGGTGCTTGAGATTTCCGTCAATAAGCAGGAGGCCAATCTGTGGCTCTTCGCGACGGAAGTGGTCGGCCCAGATCGAAGTGTCGATTATGATCATAAAGTCGGACGTTCGCGTTCCGGCACCTGTAATTCAGGCATCGTTCCGCCAAGGTTGATCAATTCCCGGTTTACCGATTGCCTGATGAGCGTTTCGAGAGCGACGCGCATAATCTCGCGATGGTCGTCAATTTTCAGGATGCGGCCAGCAAGGTCAAAGAGCTGGCCATACTCATCGAAGCCGGTTGGCTTTTGCGGCTCGGCCTGACGCGTTGTAGAGGGGCTCGTCCGACGCGGCCTAACTCTTTCAAACCGAAGTTGATTCGCCTTCAAATTAACGTCTCGCGTATGCCAGCCCGCCTCTTGCCAGCTCTTTGCGTGACTATGTGAACCGCTGGTCTCATTGGCCCACCACGCGTAATAGGTATAGGCGCTGTTCGGCAGCGCAAATCCGAGCACACTTTCCACGTCTGCCAGGCTGGCCTCCCAGCTATCGTCATCGCGTGTTTCGAGGTAACGTCGTAACGGATCATATTTTCCCATGACGTAACTCCTTTAGTAATTATGTACTAAATGTTATAGCAGGACGATAATGTCAAAACCTATTTCAATGCCCCCCGAATGGCACCCGCAAGACCTGCTGTGGATCGGATTTCCGCATCTGGCGGATGAATGGTCCGGGGTGATCGATCGCGCGCAGGAACAGATTGCCGCGTTTGCCAATGCCGTCGCGCAGACCGGGCAGGCAGTGCGGCTGGTGGTGCGCGACGACGCCAATGCGGCGCGGGCACGCGCGCTGGTCAGCGATGCAGTCACGCTGGACATGCGCACTTATGGTGATGTGTGGCTGCGCGATACCGGGCCGTTGGTGGTTTGTGATGGGGCGGGAAACCGGAAGGCGCGGCTGTTCGGGTTCAACGGCTGGGGCGGCAAATATGTGATGCCGGGGGACCAGACGATCGGCGCAGACCTTGCCCGCAGCGTCGATCTGACCGCGACGCGTGCCGACTGGGTGCTGGAGGGCGGTGCGCTCGATGGTGATGGCACCGGGCTGGTGGTGACTACCGAGCAGTGTTTGCTCAACCCCAACCGCAATCCGCACCTGTCGCGCGCCGATCTGGAACTGCGGCTTGAGCGCGATCTGGGGTTTGCCCGCGTGTTGTGGCTGGGTGACGGCCTGATCAACGATCATACCGATGGCCATGTCGACAATCTGGCGCGGTTTGTTGCGCCCAATCGACTGGCGGTGCCGGTGGCGACCGGGGCGGATGATCCCAACGCGGCGATCTATGCCGATGCCGCGGCGCGCGCGCGCACGTTCGGTGTTGAGGTGGTGCCGGTGCCATCGCCGGGCCGGATCGTGCGGGATGGTATGGTGCAACCCGCCAGCTATATGAACTTTGTCGTGACCAGCCACGCCGTGATCGTGCCGGTGTTCGGATCGGTGCACGATCACGCCGGCGTGGATGCCATCGCTGCGCTGTTTCCGGGGCGGCAAACCATCGGGCTGATGGCCGATGCGGTGCTGGCCGGCGGCGGCGGGTTTCATTGTTCCAGCCAGCAATTGCCGGCCGCCTGAAATCTTGCACGTTTATGCGCGTATTAACCTCGACAGGGTAGGGCACTGGCATGACCGAGCTTTCTGCCGCACGCCAGACCATCCTGATCATCTTTGGCACCAGGCCAGAGGCGATCAAGATGTTTCCCGTGGTGCACGCGCTGCGTGCCGACCCGCGTTTCACCGTGCGCGTGTGCATTTCGGCGCAGCATCGCGGCATGCTGGACCAGGTCATGGCGATTGCCGGGATCACCGCCGATCATGATCTGGATCTGATGCGCCCCGATCAGACGCTGGACGCGCTGACCGCTGCGCTGCTGACCGGGCTGGGCACAGTGATGGATGCCGAAAAGCCCGATTGGGTGGTGGTGCAGGGCGATACCGCCACCGCGATGGCCGGCGCGCTCGCCGCCTATTACCGCAAGATCCGCGTGGCGCATGTCGAGGCTGGCCTGCGCAGCCACAACATCTATCACCCCTGGCCCGAAGAGGTGAACCGCAAGATCATCGGCACGATCGCCGCGCTGCATTTCGCGCCGACCGAAACCGCCGCCGCCGCGCTGCGCGCCGAAAACGTCGCGGCCGATACCATCCATGTTACCGGCAACACGGTGATCGATGCGCTGCACTGGGTAACCGCGCGGATCGCGGCGGAACCCGCGCTGGCAGCGGGCTTGCGCGATCTGGAAACGCGCTTTGCCGGCAAACGCATCATCGGCGTGACCAGCCATCGCCGCGAAAATTTTGGCGGCGGGCTCGAATCGATTGCCCGCGCGATCCGCCAGATTGCCGCACGCGATGATGTCGCGCTGATCTTTCCGGTCCATCCCAATCCCAATGTCCGCCGGGTGATGGAGGCGGAACTGGCCGGGCTGGACAATGTGGCGCTGATCGAACCGCTCGATTACCCGCATTTCGCGCATCTGCTGGGGCTGGCAGAGATCATGTTGACCGACAGCGGCGGCGTGCAGGAAGAGGCGCCCGCGCTGGGCAAGCCGGTGCTGGTCATGCGCGAAACCACCGAACGGCCCGAAGGCATTGCCGCCGGCACCGCGCGGCTGGTCGGCACCGATCCGGCGCGCATCGTTACCGAAATTTTCACGCTGCTGGATGATAAGGCAGCGTATGACGAGATGGCGCGCGCCCACAATCCGTTTGGCGATGGCCAGACCGCGCGCCGCATCATGGAGCTGATTGCCAATGCAGGGTGATGTGAAACCAAAGGTCTGCGTCGTGGGCCTGGGCTATATCGGGTTGCCAACCGCGGCAATCATCGCGCGCGCCGGGTGCCCGGTGCTGGGGCTGGATGTCACGCAATCGGTGGTCGATACCATCAACCGCGGCGAAATCCATATCGAGGAAGTCGATCTGGACGGGCTGGTGCGCGGCGTGGTGCAGCGCGGGTTGCTGCGCGCATCGACCCAGATCGAACCCGCCGATGTGTTTGTGATCGCGGTGCCGACACCGTTTGCCAAGGACGGCCACCACACCCCCGATGTGTCCTATGTCATGGCCGCCGCGACCGAAGTCGCCGCCGTGCTCAAGGCCGGCGATGCGGTGATCCTGGAATCCACTTCGCCGGTTGGCACGACCGAGGCGATGCGCGACCTGATGGCCGGGCTGCGCCCCGATCTGACCTTTCCCGGCACCACCCGCGAAACCCCCGATGTGGCGATTGCCTATTGCCCCGAACGCGTGCTGCCCGGCCGCATTTTGGAAGAGCTGGCCAACAACGACCGATCGATCGGCGGGATCACGCCGCGCTGCGCGCGCAAGGCGCTGGCGTTTTACAAACGGTTTGTGCGCGGTGCCTGTATCACCACCGATGCGCGGTCGGCGGAAATGACCAAGCTGGTCGAAAACGCCTATCGCGATGTCAACATCGCCTTTGCCAACGAACTGTCGATCGTCGCCGACCGCATGGGGCTGGACGTGTGGGAAGTGATCCGGCTGGCCAACCGCCACCCGCGCGTCAACATCCTGCAACCCGGGCCGGGCGTGGGCGGGCATTGCATCGCGGTCGACCCGTGGTTCATCGTCCACGGCGCGCCTGATGAAACGCCGCTGATCCGCACTGCCCGCGGCGTCAACGATGCCAAGATGCACCATGTCATCGACCGCGCCGTGGCGCTGATCGACGCGCATCCCGCTGCGCGCATCGCGTGCCTGGGGCTGGCGTTCAAGGCCAACATCGACGATTTCCGCGAAAGCCCGGCACGCTTCGTTGCCGCGCGCATCGCCCGCCGGTTTGGCGCGCGGGTGCACATTGTCGAGCCTTACGCCGCGCAATTGCCGGTGGAATTCACCGACACCGGCGCCACGCTGATCGATATCGATATGGCGCTGGAAACCTGCGACGTGCTGATCGTGCTGGTCGATCACGACATATTCCGCGTGGTGCCATTGGCCGAACGCGTCGGCCACGCCGTGTATGACACGCGCGGCATCTGGCCTGATCAGCCTGTTGCGGGGCCGGATGCGGCGGGGTTGCGGCTGGTTGGATAGGGGCTGACAGACTTACGCAGTCGGACAACGCCAGGATATCAAAGGGCCATCCTCTTCATCCACACGTTCTCCGACACGGCAGAAGCCGTTTCGCGCCAGAACGCGTTGGGACGGCAGGTTTGCGGGACTTGTGTCGGCGGTCAAGGCATCCACACCCGGCGTACTTCGCGCCCACTGCACAATGTCGCCAACGGCACGCTGGGCAATCCCCCTGTTTTGCCGGCTGGGGGCGATGCCATAGCCGATGTCAACGACACCCCCTGCCGGTGGGCGGGTAACAGAGCACATGCCTGTAACCTCGTTCTCCTCGACAATCAGCCATGACGCGGGCGAAAACGAGGCACTCACCCGCACCGCCAAATCGGCCAGCATCTGGAGCACTTCGATCGGCGCGATTGGTGTATCGGCAAGTTCGAAGGTTCGCGGCGCGCAACCGCTCAGCAAGGCAGCGTAATCTTCGCCGGTCGTTTCTACGATCATCGTTTCTCTCGAATGATGGGTCGCGGCTGCCGTCGTGACGTCGGCCCGCTTGTGGGTGTTTGCCCTTGCATCCCATCACGGGGTCGCGTCCTGATGGCTTAATTCGGTGATGCCCTTCAGGGTCGCGATCCGGGCTTCGATGATCTCGCCGCGGCACGCGACGAAATGGAGCACTTGCCCTTCGCGTCCAAATGCGCCGCTGGCATAGACTTGGCACGACGCGTCCCGGAAGCGGAGCCAGGCCCGCTGTTCTTCCAGCAACTGGCTGCGGCTTGGCTGGTCGGGCAGAGCGGCATTGGCCTTTTTCCAGACCACATTGAGGTCGGCGTCCAGACGGTCCAGATAGGTCGTGCCGCAGCCGCTCCATTCGGCATTGGTTGAGGTGTTGGAAATGCACTGTTGCCACGTGTCTGCCGCAGTGGGTGTGGCTGCCGCCATCGCTGCGCTTGCAAGCAGACCCAACATTGCCATTGCTTCGCCCCCCTATCGTCGGAAGACACCAATACAGCATCGGAGCAGCACGCCGCACTAAATCCGCGCGCCAGTTTACCGGGATGCAAGGGCAATAGCCCTTGCCCGCCGGAGGCCCCTTAAACGCCCGCCGGAGGCCCGCTAAACCTGCTCCTGCCCCGCCAGCCACCGTGCGCGAATCATGTCCGACGTATCGCGGGTCCCGTCGTGGCTCCAGCCCGGCGGGCGCACGACATAGCCCAGTTTGGCCGACCACGGCGCGCGCCACAGGTCGCGGGCGATGCTGGCCCATTCGTGGAACGCGACGGTCAGCAGCGAAAACGTGCCGAGCTGGTGGACGACTCCATAGCGCACCGGGTCATCATCGCGTTCGGGTTGATACGTGCCCAGCAGGCGGTCCCACACGATGAACACGCCGGCGAAATTGCGATCGAGATAGCGCGGGTTGGTGGCGTGGTGGACGCGGTGGTGCGACGGAGTGTTCATCACCGCTTCAAACCAGCGCGGCATGCGGCGGATCGCCTCGGTATGGATCCAGTATTGATAGACCAGGTTGATCCCGCCCACGGTCAACAGCATGCCCGGCGGCACGCCGATGAACGCCGGCCACACGCGAAACGCAAACGACAGCGCGGGGAAGCCGGTCCAGGTCTGGCGCAGCGCGGTTGACAGGTTGTAATGCTGGCTGGTGTGGTGGTTGACGTGGCTGGCCCAGAACCAGCGCATGCGATGCGCGGAGCGGTGGAACAGGTAATAGTTGAAATCATCGAGCAGAAATACCGCGATCCACATCCACCACTGCGTCCACCATAGCACCGGCACGGTGGCCACACGGTGGGCATAGAGCCACCCCATCACGAGTGCGATCAGCCCGGCGACCAGTGCGCCGGCCACCGTGCTGCCCAGGCCCATCGCCAATGATGTCAGGGTATCACCGGGTTCATACGCGGTGGGGTCGCGGCGCGCTGCCCAGACCATTTCGATCACGATGGTCAAAATGAAAAACGGCACGGCAAACGGCACCACGTCAACGCCGACGGTGGCGGCGCGCGTGGCGAAATCGGACAGCATGGTCGCGTTCATGCCACGGCCCCGCGCGCCGGATCAATCAGCCGGCGCAGGCTGGCCGCCCAGATCTGCGCATCGGCGCCCAGATCGATGGTCAGCGTGCCGGCCTGGCGATCGCCGGTTTCCAGCGTCAGCGTATGGCGATCGAGCCGGATGCCATCGTGCGTGGTCAATTCGCGGCCGACAAAGCGCGCGCCATGGCGGCGGATCAGCAGCACGCGGCCTTCCACATTGCGCACCAGCGCGCCGATCCGCGCGCGATCGAGTGTGACCTCGGTCGCGGCAAAGCCGGGCCAGGTTTCTTCGGCCAGCCGCTTGGCGTGATCGGCATCGGCAATCCGCTGATCCCCGCCCAGACGCAACGACCGCGCCAGCGCATAGAGCCCCAGGATCATCACCAGCGAAACCAGCGTGGTCGCCACCTGCACCAGCACCGGGCCGACGTCGGGGCGGGCCAGCAGGGCAGTCACCGTTTCGCGAAAGGCTCCGCTCATTCGCGCGCCCCGGCCTGGGCATGCAGCATGTCGATCTGCGCGCGCAGCGGCGACACGTCATAGCCGGCTGCCGCAGCCTTGGCGGCGATTGCGGCGGGCGCCATGCCGGCGGCGGCCATGGTCAGCGCCCACAGCAGCGTCGATCGCGTGCCCGACCGGCAATAAGCCAGCACCGGGGCGTCGCCGGCCTGTGCCAGCGCGGCGTCCATTGCCACAACTTGCGAATGCGAAAACCCGGCGTGGGTGACGGGAATCGCCACATAGGCGATGCCAGCGGCGGCGGCCGCGGCGGCGATTGCGTCGCCCGGGGTCTGGTCTGCCGATTCGTCTTCGGGACGGTTGTTGATGATCAGGCCGACGCCCAGCACCTGTGCCGTAGCGACATCGTCGATGCTGATCTGGGCTGAAACCATGATCCGGTCATCAAGGGGTATGAACATGAACGCGCTGGCCTCTGTATCAAAAAGGGCGGGATTTGGCGGTTGCGCCGGTCCACGATCCCCTAGCCGGTTCGGCGGCGGAAGGAAACAGGACATGGTCGGCAAGGATGCCACACTGCAAGCTGCAAAACCGTTTTCGCGTCGATTCCGTTCGCACTTGGTCATTTTGTCGGTTATAGTAGTGATGTAATGGACCAAGCCGGCCCCAATTCTGGGTGGTTAGGATCCGTTGTCGTGCCGCCGGCTCCCGCGTCCGGCCTGCGGTGCCGAGGAAAACTGGGGCGGAAACAAGGTTTATCGATTTCTATGGGTTTTGACAGAGGGCGGCGTCGCGGACGCGACAAGCGCGACGGTTTCGGCGAAGACAATTTCGATCCCTACGGTGGTTTCGGCGGCGGTGGTGGTCGTGGTGGCTTTGGCGGCGGTGATCGCGGTGGCTTCAGCGGCGGCGGCGATCGTGGCGGCTTTGGCGGCGGTGATCGTGGTGGCTTTAGCGGCGGCGGTGATCGCGGCGGCTTCAGCGGCGGCCCGCGTGGCGGCGGCGGCGGCGGCGGTGGTGGCGGCTTCGGCGGTCCCCGTGGCGGCGCTGGCGGTGGTGCCGGCGGCGGCATGCCCGCACAGGTTGTCGGCACCGGCAAGGGCGTCGTGAAGTTCTTCAACGCCCAAAAGGGTTTTGGCTTCATCCAGCGTGAAGACGGCGGCGAAGATGTGTTCGTGCACATCAGCGCGGTCGAACGCGCCGGTCTGGAAAGCCTGGCCGAAGGTCAGCAGCTGGAATTCAACCTGGTCGATCGCGGTGGCAAAGTGTCCGCCGCCGATCTGCAGGTTGTCGGCGACGTGATCGCGGCTCCGGCCAAGGCCGCTGCACCGCAGCGCCAGCTGACCGGTGAAAAGGCCACTGGCACGGTCAAGTTCTTCAACGCCATGAAGGGCTTTGGCTTCATCACCCGCGACGACGGGCAGCCCGATGCGTTCGTGCACATCAGTGCGGTCGAACGGTCCGGGATGCGCGAACTGAACGAGGGCGACCGGCTGGAATTTGACCTCGAAGTCGATCGACGAGGCAAACATTCGGCTGTCAACCTGGTGCCGCGGCAGGGCTGACCAACCGATTTGCTTGCCCATCCGGCGGTTTGACCCGCTGGCGACAAGCCTTTAAAAACGCGCAAATGGCGGCTCCGTTCGGGGCCGCCATTTGTCGTTTCCGTTTCCCGGCTTCATTTTTACCGATCCCGTTTCTATTCCAATCCGACCTTTGATGCAGGAGCATGCCATGACCATCACCCCGCTTATGCCCGTCTATCCCCGGTGTGGCGTGCGTCCGGTGCGTGGTGAGCATTGCCATCTGATTGGTGAGGATGGCACGCGCTATCTGGATTTCGCCAGCGGTATCGCGGTCAATCTGCTGGGCCATTCGCACCCGCACCTGATCGGCACGATCCAGCGCCAGGCCGCCGAACTGATGCACGTGTCGAACCTCTATGGCAGCCCGCAGGGTGAAGCGGTGGCGCAGCGGCTGGTCGATCTGACCTTTGCCGACACGGTGTTCTTTACCAATTCGGGGGCCGAAGCGGTCGAATGCGCGATCAAGACCGCGCGCGCCTATCACCAGCACGCCGGCAACACCGACCGGTATGAACTGATCACGTTCAACAACGCCTTTCACGGCCGCACCATGGCCACGATCAGCGCGTCCGATCAGGAAAAGATGCACAAGGGCTTTATGCCGTTGCTGCCCGGTTTCAAATACGCGCCGTTCGATGATCTCGCCGCGGCCGAGGCCCTGATCGGCCCGCACACTGCCGGTTTCCTGGTCGAGCCGATTCAGGGCGAAGGCGGCATCCGCGATGGTTCGCAGGAATTCATCGCCGGCTTGCGCGCACTTGCCGACAAGCACGGCCTGCTGCTGATTTTTGACGAAGTGCAGTGCGGCGTGGCGCGCACCGGATCGCTTTACGCCTATGAACAATACGGCGTGACCCCCGATATCCTGGCCACGGCCAAGGGGCTGGGTGGCGGCTTTCCGCTGGGCGCGTGCCTGGCGACGCAGGACGCGGCGCGCGGCATGGTGTTCGGCACGCATGGCAGCACGTATGGCGGCAACCCGCTGGCGATGGCGGCGGCTGGCGCGGTGCTGGATGTCGTCGCCAACGACGAATTTCTGGCCAATGTGCGCAGCACCGGCGCGCGGCTGCGGTCGCGGATCGAACAGTTCATCGGCAATTATCCCGATCTGTTTGAACTGGTGCGCGGCAAGGGCCTGATGCTGGGGATCCGGCTGAAAATCGAACCGCGCGCGTTCGTCGCGCATCTGCGCGACAACCACCAGGTGCTGACGGTCGCCGCCGGCGACATGACCATGCGCGTGCTGCCCCCGCTGGTGATCGACGATACCCATATCGATGAGTTCATCGAGCGGTTGTCGGCCGGTGCGGCCAGCTTTACAGCCGCGGCCGGCGCGGCATGACCCGGCATTTCCTCAATCTGTCCGACGCCGGTGCGCCTGCGCTGCAGGCAATCCTGAACGAAGCGATCGCGCGCAAGGCGGCACGTGTGGCACTGCCGAAGGGGCAGGTCGATGCCGATGCGCCGCTGGCCGGCCGCGTGCTGGCGATGGTGTTCGAAAAGAATTCCACCCGCACACGCGTGTCGTTCGACATGGCGATGCGCCAGCTGGGTGGTTCTGCGCTGATTCTCGAAGCCGGATCGACGCAATTGGGGCGTGGCGAAACCATTGCCGATACCGCGCGCGTGCTCAGCCGCATGGTCGATGCGATCATGCTGCGCACCGATGACCATGCCAAGATCGAGGAACTGGCGCATTATGCCACGGTGCCGGTGATCAACGGGCTGACCGATCTGTCGCACCCGTGCCAGATCGTCGCCGATCTGCAGACCGTGACCGAACATGCGGCAGCGTGCGGCAAAACGCTCGCGGGGCAGCAATGGGCGTGGCTGGGCGATGGCAACAATGTGGTCAATTCGATTGTCGAGGCGGCCGGCCTGGCCGGGTTTCACCTGAACCTGGGTGTGCCCGCCGGCTATGACAGCGATCCGGGGTTCATCGCGCGGGCGCAGGCGCTGGGCGCGCGAATCACCGTGACCCGCGATCCGGTGGCGGCGGTTGCTGGTGCCGATGTGGTCGCCACCGACACCTGGATATCGATGGGGCAGGCACAGGCGCATGAAAAGCTGGCGGCGATGACGCCGTACCAGGTCAATGCCGCGCTGATGGCGCATGCGCGGCCCGATGCGCTGTTCCTGCATTGCCTGCCGGTGCACCGCGGTGAAGAAGTGACTGCGGACGTGATCGACGGCCCGGCATCGGTGGTGTGGGATGAGGCGGAGAACCGCATCCACGCGCAAAAGGCCATTTTGCGCTGGGCGTTCGGGCAGATCTGAACCGATGGAACCGATGTCCACCGCGCCGATTGCGGGTGATCCCGAAACCGGGTTTGACCGTACGCTGCTGTTCACCGTGCCCGACCGCGATGCGCGCGGGCGGCTGGTGCGGCTGGGCCCGGTGCTGGAAACCGTGCTGGCCGCGCATGCCTATCCAATGGCCATCCGCAATCTGCTGGCAGAAGCGCTGGTGTTGGCGGCGATCCTGGGCTCGCTGCTGAAAGACCCGGAGGGGCAATTGACGCTGCAAGTGCAGAACAGCGAAGGCGTGGTTGATCTGCTGGTGTGTGATTATCGCGGCGGTGAACTGCGCGGTTATGCCCGCCATGATCGCGCCCGGCTGGATGAACTGGGCCCCAATCCGTCGCTCCACGCGCTGTTCGGGCAGGGCTTTCTGGCGGTGACGTTCGATCTGGCATCGACCGGGCAACGCTATCAGGGCATCGTGCCGTTGGAAGGCGATACACTGGCCAGCGCGTGCGAAAGCTATTTTCTGCAATCGGAACAAGTGCCGACGCTGATCCGTGTTTCGGTCGATTGCACCGGGCCGCATGCCGTGGCGGGCGGACTGCTGATCCAGCACCTGCCCGAGGGCGAAGAGGGACGCGAACGGCTGCATGCCCGGCTCGATCATCCCGAATGGGACCATCTGGCGATCATGGGCGGATCGGTGCGGCGCGATGAACTGCTGAATCCGGGCCTGTCGCTGGAATCGCTGGCCTGGCGCCTGTTCCATGAAGAGCGCGAAGTGCGCGTCGATCACGGGCCACCGCTGGTGCGCGGTTGCCGCTGCACCGCCGATTATTACCGCCAGGTGCTGACCCGGTTTGGCGTGGATGAGCAGCGCGAGATGCTGGACGAGGACGGATTGGTGAAAATCGATTGCGCGTTCTGTTCGCGCCAGTTCCTGATTGATCTCGACCTGTGATTGCCAAAGGTGCCCGACCGGGTTAGCCCATGGTCATGAGTGAAACCGGCACGGCGCAAACACCCAACGCAGACGATCAACCTTTGGCGGTGGTGCTGCTGTCGGGTGGGCTCGATTCGATGGTCTGTGCCGGCCTGGCGCGCGAACAGGGCTATCGCATTCTGGCGCTGACGTTCGATTACAACCAGCGGCACCGGGTGGAAATCGATGCCGCGCGGCGGCTGGCCGCCACTATCGGCGTGGAACGGCATATTGTGTTGCCACTGGATCTGCGCGCGTTTGGCGGATCGGCGCTGACGGCGGATATCGCGGTGCCAAAGCAGGGCGTTGGTCCGGACATCCCGGTGACGTATGTGCCGGCGCGCAACCTGGTGTTTCTGTCGCTCGCCCTTGCCTGGGCAGAGGCGGCGGGATCGGGCGATATCTTTATCGGGGTCAATGCGCTGGATTATTCGGGTTATCCCGATTGCCGGCCTGAATTCATCAGCGGATTTGAAAGCCTTGCCCGCATCGCCACCGCCTATGGCGATCGCGGCGGCACGGTCACCATCCATGCCCCGCTGCAACATCTGAAAAAAGCCGACATTGCCCGCCAGGCCCAGCGGCTTGGGCTGGACAGTGCCGACAGCTGGTCGTGTTATGATCCCACGCCCGATGGCCGGGCCTGTGGTCTGTGCGACAGCTGCCGGTTGCGTGCAGCGGGCTTTGCAGAAGCGGGGTTGGAGGATGGCACGGTCTATGCCGAAGGATGCGCTGACGGCTGAATCGCCGCAGATGCCAGATATTGCCCCGGGGAATCCCCCGGGCAAAGCGTACGCGTGGTATGCGCTGGCGGTGCTGGTGCTGGTCTATGCGCTCAATTTCATCGATCGCCAGATGCTCACCATTCTGGCCCCCGATATCAAGCATGACCTGGGCATATCCGATGCGCAGTTCGGGTTTCTGTACGGCACCGCGTTTGGCGTGTTCTATTCGGTATTCGGCATTCCGCTGGGCAAGCTGGCCGATCGCTGGTCGCGCAAACGGCTGCTGGCGATCGGGCTGGCGACCTGGTCGACGATGACCGCGCTGTCAGGGCTGGCCGGCAATTTTACCCAGATCGGCATGGCGCGGATCGGGGTGGGCGTGGGCGAGGCGACCGCTGGCCCGTGCGGGTTTTCGTTGCTGTCTGATCTGTTTCCACCGCGCCGCCGCGCGACAGTGATCGCGATCTTTACCGCCGGAATTTACATCGGCGGCGGCATGGCGCTGTCGCTCGGCACCAGCCTTGCGCATGGCTGGGATCATGCCTTTGCCGCCGGCGCACGGCCGCTGGGGCTGGCCGGGTGGCAGGCCGCGTTCCTGGGGCTGGGGTTGCCGGGACTGGTGATGGCGCTGTGGGTGGCATCGTTGCGTGAACCCGCGCGTGGCCGGTTTGAAGCCGTGACAGTGGCGCCCGATATGCCGGCCGCACAGGCCTGGCGCGCGTTTGCGCACGATCTGGCGACGATTGCGCCACCGTTCACGCTGTGGGCGGCAGCCCGGCGCGGGCCGGCCAAATTGCGATCGAACGTGCTGTCTTTGCTGGCGATCATGCTGGTCGCGGCGGGGCTCACGCGGGTGCTGGGTGATCCGGCGCAATGGTTCGTGCTGGGGACAGGCGTCTATGCGGTGGTGTCATGGGCGCAGTCGATGCGGCACGATGATCCCGACGGGTTTGCGCTGATCTGGAAAAATCCGGCGCTGGTCGGGGTCAATGTCGGCTATGGTCTGTTGTGCGCGCTGGCCTATTCCGCCAGCGCGTTCGGGCCGCTCTATGCGATGCAGACCTTTCACGCGCCCCCTGCGCAAGTCGCGCTGATTGTTGGCGGCGGCGGTGCGGCGGGCGGCGCGCTGGGCACGATCGCCGGCGGCTGGCTGGGTGACTGGCTGTCGGGCGGGGTACATCATGCGCGGCGCGTGCTGGTGATCATGGGTGCGATCGCGTTGGCCACGATCCCGCAAGCGGTGATGATGTCCACGCATGCGTTGACGGTGTTTTACTGGGGTGTGTTTCCGCTGTGGTTCCTGCTGAGCGCCGGTCTGGGCAGTTCGGCGGGTACCGTGGTCAATGTCGTCCCACCCCGGCTGCGCGCCACCGCCAGCGCGTCGTTTTTTCTGGGGGCGACGATGCTGGGGCTGTCATTGGGGCCTTATGCAGCGGGGCGTATTTCGCAATCGACCCATTCGCTGTGGGCCGGGCTGGTCGCGGTTACTTGCGTGATCCCGTTCGCGCTGGTGTCGCTGGCGTTTGCCTGGCGGCACCTGGCGCGCAAGGAAGCAGAAATCAGCTGATATCACAGCATCTTCTGGTAGATCGTGTATTCCTTGTTGACGTGGCTTTCGATGGCGTCGGCGATCGCCACCATCCCCCGGTTGTCATCCAGGATCCAGCCGATCTCGCCGCGGCTGGCGCCATAGCGCGTGACCGAATTGCGGCGGATATATTCGATCATCATGAATGCCAATTGGCTGGCCAGCCGCGATGACTGCAGCTTTTTGCGCACGCCCATCAGCGGCACACGCATCGTGCGCACGCGCGGTTTGCGCAGCCACAACAACAGCTTGATGAAATTGAACGGGAACAGCTTGCCGCCCATCGGCTTGATCGCCTCGTTCAGATCGGGCAGCGTCATCATAAAGGCGACCGGTTCGCCATCGTATTCGGCGACCATGATCAGGTCTTCGTGCACGATCGGTTTGAACTTTTTGCCGGCATATTTGATTTCGGTGTCGGTGAACGGGACAAAGCCCCAGTTGTCCGACCAGGCATCGTTCAGGATGTCGAGGATCAGCGCGGCCTCTGTATCAAACTTTGCCCGGCTGACATTGCGGATGCGGATGCGCGGGTTCTTTTCGCCCGACTGGATAATCCGCTGGATCAGCGGCGGAAACGCGTGGGTGATGTCCAACTCATACGTGCGCAACAGCTTTTCCGGGGTATAGCCGCCGGCCGCCTTGATATAGTCGTTATAGCGTTCGGATTGGTGGCCCATCATCACCGTGGGCGGATGGTCAAACCCCTTGGTCAGCTGGCCCGGTTCTTCCCAGACTGACATCGACATCGGCGCCAGCACGCGGGTCATGCCATGGTCGCGCAACCACTGTTCGGCGCGTGCGATCAGCGCAAGCGCGGTCGCTTCATCCTCGGATTCCAGCAGGCCCCAGTTGCCGGTGCCCGGGCCCATACCCTGGCGCGGGTCCATCGCCACAGCCAGATGATCGATATGCGCGGAAATGCGCCCCACCGCACGGCCATCGCGCCGGGCGATGAAAAACTGCACATCGGCATGTTCGAAAAACGGGTTCTTGCCTGGGGTGACCAGCTCGATCGCCTCCATCCGCAGCGGCGGCACCCAATTGGGATCGCCGGCGTTCAGGCGATAGGCCAGATCGACAAATTCCTTGCGTTCGCTCTGGCTGTTGATCGGTACGATCGTCAGTTCACCCATGTCAGCTCCGTCATGTCCATATTCCTGTCGTCACGTTCGCAGCCGATCACAGGTCTCACCCAGGCCATCCCGCCATGGCGGACCGCCTTGCCCCGCTTTGCCCGAAAAGCCAAGTGACCCCGCGCCGTTGCGCGCGGATTGCAGGCACAAAAAAAGCCGGATTGCTCCGGCCTTTTTCGTATCAGGCGATAACCGGGGTGGCGGTGGGCCACCCCGGCATTGTCGCTATCAGTTGCCCGCACCCGGACCGTAGGTGATTTCCACGCGACGGTTCTGCAGTTCGCGAACGCCGTCGGCGGTCGGAACGCGGGGGTTGGATTTGCCGAAGGCCTTGGTCGAAATCGCCGCTGCCGGGATCCCGTGCGCGGTCAGGTAACCCTGAACCGAAGTGTTGCGGCGTGCCGACAGAGCCAGGTTGTACTTCACCGTACCCGAAAGGTCGGTGTAGCCATCGAGCTGGATCGGAACGCTGGCGCAATTGCCATACGAGGTGACCGCGTTGTCGAGGATCGTCGCCGCTTCGGGCGTGATGTCCGACTTGTCCCAATCGAAGAACACGATGTACGGGCCCTTGTTGCACACCGGCGCCGGGGGCGGCGGGGGCGGGGGCGGCGGGGGAGGCGGCGGCGGCGGCGGGGGCGGCGGCGGAGCCGCTGCTGCCGGTTCTGCAACCGGTGCACCACCGAAGTTGTAGGTCAGCGTGCCCATGATCGAGTGCTGGCGGTACTTTGCATTGATCCCGCCGGCGGTTGGGTCGTTCTTGAACAGGCCGTTGACGTTGAAGTAGCTGTAGCGCAGGCCAACGTCCACGTGTGACGAAATCGGCGCGCGGACACCGGCAATCAACTGCCAGGCAGCCTTGCTGTCCGAACCATAGAAGACACCCGGCAGATTGGCGGTCACGCGCGCAACACCTGCGCCGCCGCCGACAAAGCCCTGCAGGCCGTTGTCCGGTCCGAAATCAACCAGGCCATTCAGCATCGCGTCCCACACGTGGGTGGAGTTGAACGCAGGTTGCGACACACCGTTGACCGTCAACACCTTGTTGCGGTTGGTGCGGTATCCGGTTTCCGCTTCAAGGCGAAACATGCCGAAATCGTAACCGACTTCGCCATTGAAAGTGCTACCGGTTTTGTAGCTGAGCGTGCCGGCAGTGTTGCCGCTGCCACCGGTTGCGGTTTCCAGAATGGAAGGACCAGCTTCACCTTCGACATACCACTGACCGCTGCGTGCGAACGCAGGAGTCGCCATGGCGGTAGTTGCCAGGGCAAGGCCCAGGACCAGTTTCCGCATTTTCGTTCCCCTTGATATAGGTAAATTTTGCCGCGTCGTGGCCGGTCATTAGCGTTTTGATCATAATTTCGCAAGCGCGGTATTGGCGATTGTGTGGCATCTTGGCCACTGTACCCGCGCATGTCGCCGTTGTTGCCCGCATGTGTGGCGGCATTGCCCCCGAACTGCGGGCTTTTTGCGGCTGTTGGTCGCAAACCGTACCCGGCTTTTGCGCCTGCTCGCCCGTAAAAAGGTGGCAAGCAGACGATATCGGCTCCGCTGCAATGCAAACAAGCGCGAATCGGCCCGGGTCGATTTCCATCGCTGACCTTTTTTGCTGTTTGTCGCCGCGCCATTTGCCTGGTCTTTACAACTGGTGCTGTACCGGTTGGCGCGATAGTGCACCGCCACCACACCGCTTCATTCGGGATATGCCATGCTTCGCCGCCTTTACGACTGGACCCTGGCCAAGGCCGCGCATCGCCATGCCGGCGCCTGGCTGGCGCTGTTTGCGTTTGTCGAGGCCAGCTTTTTTCCGATCCCGCCGCATCCACTGCTGGGGTTGATGTGTCTGGCCGATCCGAAACGCGCGGTGCGCTTTGCCGCGATCGCCACGCTGGGTTCGGTCGCAGGGGGATTGCTGGGCTATGCCATCGGGCATTTCCTGTTTGCCAGCATCGGCGCCCAATTGCTGTCGCTGCTGCATCTGTCGCACAGCTTTCCTTATGCCGCGTGCCAGTTGCGCGCCAATGCGTTCTATCTGATCATCGGCAAGGGCGTCACCCCGATCCCGTTTAAACTGGTGACGATCACTGCCGGGTTTGTCGGGGTGCCGATCGCCACCTTCGTCGTCGCCAGCCTGATTTCGCGGTCGATCAGCTTCATGATCGTGGGTGTGCTGTTCCGGTTGTTCGGCGCGCCAATCAAGGCATTTATCGATCGCTATCTGATCTGGGTGACGCTGGGCTTTGTCGCGCTGGTGATCGGCGGATTTGTCGCGGTGTCGCTGCTGACCGGGCACCATACCGGGGTCATCGATGCCTGTTCCGGGGCGGCGATGCCGGCAATCAGCGCCGCCGCACCGGCGGCCTGAAATCTTGGCGCGCTGCGATCGGTGCCGGCGCCTCGGCCTCGGCAATCGCCGCGCGCGCGATGGGGAGCATCAGGGCGTAACCGGCGGCGTTGGGGTGCACTCCGTCGCTTGACAGCCAGGGCTTCATCGCGTCGGCGGCATCCGCCATCGCGCTGTGATAATCGGCATAGACCAGACCGCGTTGCCGGGCCAGATCGCGCAGCCACTGGTTGAACGCGGTGATCTGCGTCGCCGGGCGAAACCCGGGGCGCCAGCCAAACGCGCCGGCGGGTGGGATCGACCCCAGCACCACCGCAATGTGGTTGGCGCGCGCCATGTCGACCATCGCCAGCACCGCATTGGCAAAGGCATCGGGGCTGGTCGGGCCGGTGTTGCCGGCAATATCGTTGGTGCCGCACAGGATATGCACCACGCGCGGGTGCAGCCGCACCACATCCTGATAGAATCGCGCCATGATCTGCACCGATGTCTGCCCTGACACGCCGCGGTCCACCACGTCGGCAGTGAACAGTGCGGGATCGGTGCTGATCCACCCTTCGGTAATCGAATCGCCGATCAGCACGACGCGCGGGGGCGTGGCCAGCGCCCGGTTGGCATCGTGATAGCGGCACAGCGCCGCCCAGTCGGCGGGCGCATTCGGGGGCGGGGCGCATGGTTGCGCGGTGATCGCGGTTACCGCATCGGGCGCGAGCACCGGCGCGGCAACCGCTTCGGGTGCAACCGCCGCTGGCGATGGCGGCGGGGCACCGGCCGTTTGACGGGCCTGGGCCGGTGCCACCGTGGCCATGGTGGCGGCCAGCGCCAGCATGGCCAGCGCGCGCGGCATCAGATGATGCCCATCGCCTTGCCCGCGCGTTCAAACATGCCGATGATGGTCTGCACCTGGTCGGCGGTATGTTCCGCGCACAGCGAACAGCGCAGCAGCGTCATCCCCGCCGGTGTCGCCGGTGGCCGCGCCAGATTGACGTACAGCCCTTCGTGCAACAGCGCTTCCCACATCGCCGCGCCGCGTTCCAGATCGGGCATGATCACCGAAATGATCGCGCTTTGCGGGGTTTGCGTGCCCAGTTTGAACCCCAGCTCCATCAGCCCGGCGTGCAGGATGCGTGAATTTTCCCACAAATGCGCGCGCTTGTCGCCGGCATGCATCAGCTTGCGGATGGACGTGGCGGCGGTGTGCATCACGCTGGGGGGTAGGCTGGCAGTAAATACATAAGGCCGGCACACCAGCCGCAGGATCTCGAACTTGGGATGGTTCGACACGCAAAAGCCGCCGACTGTGCCAACCGATTTGGAAAACGTGCCGATAATGAAATCGACATCGTCCAGCACGCCCTGGTCTTCGGCCACACCGCGCCCGTTGGGCCCGATAAAGCCCATCGAATGCGCTTCATCCACCAGCACCATCGCGCCGTGCGCCTTGGCCACTGCCACCATCTCTTTCAGCGGGGCGATATCGCCCAGCATGGAATAGACACCTTCGAGAATGACCAGTTTGCCCGCGCCTGCGGGAATGCGGCGCAGGCGTTTTTCCATGGCTTCGATATCGTTGTGTCTGAACGGCACGACTTCGGCGTCGCCCATCTTGCAGCCATCCCAGATCGAGGCATGGCTATCGATATCGAGCACGATGTAATCGCCCTTGCCCGCGATCGTGCTGATAATGCCCAGATTGGCCTGGTACCCGGTGGAAAACACCATGGCATGATCCATGCCGTAAAATTCGCGCAAGGCGTCCTCAACCGCGCGGTGGCCCGCATACGTCCCGTTCAGCACGCGGCTGCCGGTGGTGCCCGACCCGAATTCATCCAGCGCCTTTTTTCCGGCGGCAATCACATCGGGATCAAACGTCATGCCCATGTAGTTGTAGGTGCCCAGCAGGATCGTTTCGCGCCCGTTGCAGATGGCCACGGTGGGCGACACCACCCGTTCCATCACCAGGTTGAACGGATCGGTCAGCCCGGTGGACAGCAGCGCGCGGCGCTGTTCGATCAACCCGTCGAATTTGGAAAACAGGTCGGTGGCCGGGGTTGATTCGGCTGCTGGAGCGGCTTGGGTCGCAATGTCGGTCATGGTCGGTGGGTCAGCCCTTGATAGTGATGACGGCGTCAACCAGCTGGCCATAGGTTTCGATTTCGGCCTGCTGGTTCATGCTGATGATGATATCGAATTCGTCTTCGATCGCGGCGACAAAATCCATCACCGTCAGGCTGTCCCATTCCAGATCGCCGGCAAAGGTGGTCGCATCGGTCAGGGCCACGCCCTTTTTGTTGAATGGTTCCAGCAGTGTGGCAATCCGGGCGCGGGTTTCGGCGCGATCCATTCAGGTTCTCCAATTGGGCTGGCCAGCCATATCGGGCGGGCATGCCAGACGATTGCGGCGGAAAAGCGGCTTAACCCCGCGCTTGTCAAGCATAGCCACGCAGGGCAACGGATGAAACCGATGAAACAGGGCATTCTGGCATGGCTGATCGGGCTGGTGGCGCTGGTCGCGCCGCCGGCGCGCGCCGCTGATGCGGATGCCGTGCTGGCGGCGGCGATGGCGGGCACGCGTGTGCCGGCAATGGGCGTGGTGGTGCTGCGCGATGGGCACATTGCTGCACTGGCCGTGCAGGGCGTGCGCGACAATGACGGCCATGATCCAGTGCGCGCCGATGACCCCTGGCACATCGGTTCGGATATAAAGGCGATGACCGCGACGCTGATTGGGCGGCTGGTGGAACAGCGCCGCCTGCACTGGCAAGACCGCGTCGGCGCGATGTTGCCCGAATGGGCCAACGTCATGCACCCGCACTATGCACGCGCGACGCTGGCCGATCTACTGTCGCACCACGCCGGGCTGCCGCACGATCTGATCGATCCGGTCGGGCGCGCTGCGCTGTTTGATCCGGCGGCGCCGGGCACCCCGCGCGAACAACGGCTGCGCTATGTGGTGCGCGCGCTGGCCGATCCGCCGGTGGATCGTGACGGATCGTTCCATTACGCCAACACCGGCTATCTGGTGGCGGCAGCGATGGCAGAGGCGGTGACCGGCGAACCCTATGAAACGCTGTTGCAGCGCGAAGTGCTGGCGCCGCTGGGCATTGCCCGCGCGCGGTTTGGCACCACTGGCGCGGGCGAACCGCGCGGGCATCGCGACGGCCACCCGACCGGGCCGGATGACACCAATCCGCCGTTTTTTGCCCCGGCGGGCGGCCTGGTCCTGCCGCTGGACGATTGGGCCCGATTTGCGCTGGACCAACTGGCGGGCGCGCGCGGCGCGGGCAGGTTGCTGACACCCGGCGGCTATCACCGGATGCAGACCGCGCATGGTGATGGTCACTATGGCCTGGGCTGGGAAGTGGTTGACGAATACGCCGGGCATGCCGGCCCGGCGCTGGTCCACGCCGGGTCCGACACCAACTGGTACGCCATGGCGGTGCTGTTTCCGCGCGATGGCACCGGCGTGCTGGTGGTCGCCAATGCCGGGGCGGATATGGGCGGCGATGCGGCGGACCGCGCCGTGCTGACCGCGCTGGTGCCGGGGTTGTGATGAACTTCGGCAGCACCGCCATGGCGGGTTGAGCGCGATCGCCGGCGGCCTTATCGCGCAGCCATGCCGGGCCGGCATCACTTCAAGGGAGTATAACCATGACCATCACGCGCATTTCAACCGGTTCCCCGTGGGAAGCGAAAATGGGCTATTCCCGCGCAGTGGTCGCGGGTGGGCTGGTGTATATTTCGGCAACCGCCGCCACCGATGCCAGCGGCGCGGTGGTGGGCAAGGGCGATTTTGAACGCCAGACCACGGTCATCCTGGAAAAGCTGGGCGCGGTGCTGGCCGATGCCGGATCGTCGTTTGCAGCTGTTGTGCAAAGCCGCGTGTACCTGACCGACGTGGCCCAATGGGAAGCGGTCGGCCGCGCGCACGGCGCGGTGTTCGGCGGCCACGGCCCGGCGCTGAGCCTGGTCCAGGTCAAACCCTTCCTCGATCCCGACATGCTGGTGGAAATCGAACTGGTGGCGGTGGTCGGGTAACGGGTGTCACGCGCTGCCCTGAATTTCATCGTCTTGCCAGGCTTGACCCGGCATCCCGCTTGGTTGCGTTGGTGCGGCGGCGCGAAATTTTGCAGCTTTTGACAATCAAATCAACTGGTTCACCGCTTGCAAAAACGGCATGATCGATACCGGCTTGGCCAGGTATCCTTCGGCGCCGGCTTCGCGGATGCGGTCTTCGTCGCCTTTGCCGGCATAGGCGGTGACCGCCAGGATCGGGATCGTGCGCAGCACCTCGTCGCGTTTCATCGCCTCGATCAGTTCCAGCCCGGAAATTCGCGGCAGCTGGATATCCATGATCACCAGATCGGGGGCAAAGGCGTGTGCGCGTTCGATGACCGCGTGGCCGTCGGCCAGCGGTTCCACCTCAAACCCCTTGGCCTTGAGCAGATCGCCGAACAATTTGCGGTTGAGGTCGTTATCCTCGACAACCAGAATTCTTTTTGCCACGGATCGGCCTTATTGCTGTAGGGGCGGCGTTGGACAACCGATGCCACTGGTCTATGCATGCGAAAGGGCGCTGGCAATCATTCGTGAACCCTCTTCACCGACCGACCCGATGGCGCTGGCGCTGGGCGCGCTGGTGTTCGTGCTGGGCGATGATGCGCTGTCCAGCCGGTTTATGGATATGACCGGGCTCACCCCCGATGCCTTGCGCGCCGGGGTCAATGACCCGGCGGTGATGGGCGCGGTGCTGGAATTTCTGGCCAACCACGAATCCGATCTGATCGCGGCGGCAGACCACCTGGGCGTTGCGCCCGCGGTGCTGGGCGCGGCATGGGAGAAATTGCGTTGAATACCATGGTAACGGGCCGTGCGCCAAAAAACCGTCCGCTGGTCATCAGCGATTGCGATGAAGTGCTGTTGCACATGGTCGCGCCGTACAAGGCCTGGCTGGCCGAATGCCACGGCATTGATTTCGTGATGACCGACAACGATTTTGGCAAGGCCATGCGCTATGGCGATGGCCGGGTGGTGGAACCGACCGAAATCTGGCGCATGCTGGGGCTGTTTTTCGATACCGAAATGTACCGGCAGCATCCGATCATCGGCGCGGTCGATGCGATCAACACCATTTCTGCGCATGCCGATGTGGTGATCCTGACCAACCTTAACGATGAACGGCGTGATGCGCGCGCGCGGCAACTGGCCGATCACGGCATCAATGCCCGCGTGTTTACCAACCAGGGCCCCAAAGGCCCGGCGCTGCGCGCGATTATCGAAGAATACCGCCCGTCGCGCGCGGTGTTTATCGACGATCTGCCGCAACACCACGCCTCTGTGCTGGAAATCGCCCCCGATGTGCGGCGGCTGCATCTGTGTGGGGAGCCCCTGCTGGCCCCGCACATCACCTGTGCGCATGCGGCCGGCCATGCCGATGCCCGCATTGACGCATGGTCAGACGCGCTGCCCTGGGTCATGGCGCATATCAACGGAGAATGTTCATGACCGATCCCGTCGTCGATTCTGTCGCTGACAAGCTCGCCGCCGCCGGCCATGTCCTGCCCGTGCCCGCCGCGCCGGTCGCCGCCTATGTGCCGACCGTACTGGCCGGCGGGCTGCTGCATGTGTCGGGCCAGTTGCCGTTTGTCGTCGGGCAGCTGGTCACCGGCCGGCTGGGCGAGGATGTCAGCGTTGAGGCGGGGCAGGCCGCCGCGCAGGCCTGCGGGCTGATGCTGCTGGCGCAGGTAAAGGCCGCGCTGGGGTCGCTCGACCGGGTCGAACGCGTGGTCAAACTGGGTGCGTTCATCAATTCCGCCAGCACCTTTACCGATCAGCCAAAGGTGGCCAATGGCGCCAGCGAACTGATGGTGCTGGCGTTTGGCGATGCCGGTCGCCATGCGCGCAGCGCGGTCGGCGTGCCGTGCCTGCCGCTGGGCGCTGCGGTGGAAATCGATGCTGTTTTTGCTGTTCGCGCTCATTGACCGCTGGCTCGTACCGGCCCCGCGCGCGGGCCGGTGCGACTGGCTGCGGTCTGGCGCGTTTGCCCATCGCGGGTGGCATGATCCGGCCGCCGGGCGGGTGGAAAACAGCGCGTCGGCATTTGCTGCGGCGATCGGTGCGGGGTTGGGCATCGAATGCGACGTGCAACGCACGCGCGATGGCCAGGCGGTGGTATTTCATGACGAAGATCTGGCGCGTCTGACCGGGCAGACCGGCCGGGTTGCCGATGCCACCGCCGCCGCGCTGACCGCGATTGCGCTGTCGGGCAGCACCGACACCATCCAACTGCTGAGCGATCTGTTGCGCCAGGTCGATGGCCGCGTGCCGCTGCTGATCGAGGTGAAGATCGCGCGCGGGCGCCGCATCGCCCCGCTGTGCCTGGCAGTGCGCCGCGCGTTGGAAGGTTATGCCGGGCCGGTCGCGGTGATGAGCTTTGACCCGCGCGTGGCGGCCTGGTTCCGCCGCTATTCGCCCCATATGGTGCGCGGGCTGGTGATGACAGAGGCCAACTGGCGCACGCTGGGGGCAAAGGCGCGGCGCCATCTGGCGCTGTGGCGCGCACGGCCCGATTTTCTGGCCTATGATATCGATGATCTGGCGGGGTCGTTTCCCCAGGGGCAGCGGCGGCGCGGTATCCCGCTGCTGACCTGGACGGTGGACAATCCGGCGCGGATGGCGCGGGCGCAAACGCGCGCCGATGCCCCCATTGCCGAAGGCACCGGGCTGGCGATGATCCTGGCTGGCACGGCGCGCAAAGCATGACCCATGTGGCGCGCATCCACCGCGCGGTGCGCGACATTGCCGCGCACGATTGGGACCGCATGGCGGGCAGCGACAACCCGTTTGTGTCCCACGCGTTCCTGACCAGCCTGGAACTGTCGGGCAGCGTCGGTGGGCGCAGCGGGTGGAGCCCGCTGCCGATCGTGATCGAGGATGAAACCGGCCATCCACTGGCTGCGCTGCCCGCGTACCTGAAAACCCACAGCCAGGGCGAATATGTGTTCGACCATGCGTGGGCCGATGCGTGGGCGCGGGCGGGCGGGCGCTATTACCCCAAATTGCAGATCAGCGTGCCGTTTACCCCCGCAACCGGCCCGCGCCTGCTGCTGGGGGATCGCCCCGAACTGGCGCCGGTGCTGCTGGCGGCGGCGGAACAGGTGGCGCGCGAACACGATCTGTCATCGGCGCATGCCACGTTCATCGCGCCCAACCAGGTGGCGATGTTCGATGCGGCGGGCTGGTTGCTGCGCGCCGATATCCAGTTTCACTGGGAAAACCGCGGCTATGCCACGTTCGATGATTTTCTGGGCGCGCTGTCATCGGCCAAGCGCAAGAACCTGCGCAAGGAACGCGCCAACGCCCAGGCCGGGGTGGAGATTCGCGCGCTGCGCGGGGGCGATATCCGCCCCGAACACTGGGATGCGTTCTGGGTGTTTTACCAGGATACCGGCGCGCGCAAATGGGGGCAGCCCTATCTGACGCGCGCGGCGTTTGACCTGTTCGGGCAAACGCTGGGCGATGCGGTGTTGCTGGTCATGGCGTTCATCGATGGGCAGGCGGTGGCCGGCGCGCTGAATTTCATCGGCCGCGATGCGATTTACGGGCGGTACTGGGGATCGGTTATCGACAAGCCGTTCCTGCATTTCGAACTGTGCTATTATCAGGCGATCGATGCGGCAATCGCGCTGGGGCTGTCGCGGGTCGAGGCTGGCGCGCAAGGGCAGCACAAGCTGGCGCGCGGTTATGAACCGGTGCAGACCATGTCGGCGCACCACATTGTCGATCCGCAGTTCCGCCGCGCGGTGGCCGATTTTCTGGTGCGCGAACGCGCCGGCGTGGCGCAGGATCAGCAATGGCTGGGTCAGCGCACGCCGTTTCGGCAGGAAACGGAGTGATCCTAGAAGGGATTGGTCTTCGGTTCGATCGGCTTGCAGAGACACCGATAGTCAGTGCAATGCACTGAATCTAGAGCCCTTCCCCTCAGGGGAAGGGTTGGGTTGGGGTGTGCGACGTCGCGATCGCGCACGCCATTGTCCGCGTTGGACATCTTTCCCCAACCCCTCCCCTGATGGGAGGGGCTCATTCACGCCACCCGGCGGGCGTTTCCGTCACGCAGCCATTCGCGCGCGCGGCGCTGGGCTTCGGCGATTTCGCGCGCGGTCATTTCTTCGGCCAGATCGGCGCGGCAATGCGGGGCATCCTCGTGCCCGCCGACCGCGGCCAGGTTGAACCATTTGTGCGCTTCGATCAGATCGACCGTGATCCCGTGGCTGCCGGTTGAAAACGCCATGGCCAGATCGAACAGTGCATCGCTGTTGCCCGCCTGTGCGGCGGCCAGGCATTGCGCCACCAGCGCGTCGCGTAACGCATCCTGCGTGCTGCAATCGCTTGCGGTCTGTGTATCTGTTCCGCCGACCAGCTTGATCCGAACCTGTTCCATTGCCCGATATTCCCCATGCCGTGCGCCCGTGTCCAAGGGCGTCATGCCCGGCGATCAGCGCGATGGGGCCAAGTTCGTCTGGTATGGTCAACATATGGTTAACAGCGGCAAGATTTTGCCGGTTGAGCTGCATTCGTGCACATTTTTTTCGGTCATGCCCAAACGGGGGCATCGGCGAAAGAGGATGGCGGAATGGCTTGTGTGCGGATCGCCCGCGCCCTATAGGCGCCGTCAACCACGGACCACGTGCCTGATTGGCGAACGGGCAAGGGTCGTAAGGCACGAATGCGGAGGGCCGGATGGCTGGGGTGCTGAGTGACGAAATCGACGTATTGGCCAAAGCCCGGCGGGCATTGCCGGGTGACTATTTTCCCAGTGAAGACGAAGAATACATGAACGAACAGCAGCAGGATTATTTCCGGCGCCTGCTGCTTGAATGGAAACGCTCGATTCTCTCCGCCTCGGTCGACACGTTGTCGGCGCTGCAGGAAGGGCCGATCCGCGAACCCGATCTGAACGACCGTGCATCCAGCGAAACCGACTGGGGCATTGAACTGCGCACCCGTGACCGCCAGCGCAAGCTGATCGCGAAGATCGATTCGGCGATGCGCCGGATCGATGAAGGCGATTACGGCTATTGCGAAGTGACCGGGGAACCGATCGGCCTGGGCCGGCTGGTCGCCCGCCCGATCGCCACCATGACGGTAGAGGCGCAACAGGCGCACGAACGCCGCGAAAAGGTTTCGCGGGATAACTGATTTGAATGATGTGAAACTGCACTGACGTGCAGTCAGACCACCCGCCCCGCCGCCCCGCCCGACCACCAATGATACCATCATGCTGTGGTGGTCGGGC
>NZ_JBBATI010000007.1:0-116396 GCF_040398825.1 Novosphingobium sp. | reverse complement strand
CCATAACCTACTGGTATCGTTGGTGGTCGGGTGGGGAGGCGGGGCGGGAGGTATGACTGCACGTCAGTGCAGCTTCGTATTATGCCTTCAACAACAGGTGATCGCGTTCCCACGAACTGATCACTTCGTCATAGGCGGCCAGCTCGTTCATCTTGATTTCGTAAAACGCGCGGATGAAATTTTCACCCAGCATTTCGATCATGGGTTCGCACGCGATCAACTGTTTCAGCGCGCCGTCCAGGTTGCGCGGCAAAGTGCGCTCCTCCAGATAGGCGTTGCTGGTGATCAGCGGCAGCGGTTCGATGCGGTCGCGCACACCGATATACCCCGCGGCCAGGCTGGCGGCGATGGCGATATAGGGATTGGCATCGGCGCCCGGCAGGCGGTTTTCAATGCGCGTGCTTTGCGCGTTCGACGTCGGGATGCGCAGGCCGCAGCTGCGGTTGTCATGCCCCCATTGCACATTGATCGGCGCGCTGTGCGCCGGGCGCATGCGGCGGAACGAATTGACATTGGGCGCAAACAGCGGCGCGATTTCGGGCAGATAGCGTTGCAACCCGCCGACGAAATGGCGGAATTCCTGGGTGATCCCGGCCTCGTTGCCAAACAGGTTGCGGCCCATGGCATCCTCGGCCGAAATGTGCAGGTGCATCGCGCTGCCCGGCTGGGTTTCCATCGGTTTGGCCATGAACGTGGCATAGACCCCGTGCTTCAGCGCGACCTGGCGCACGATGCGTTTGAAAATGGTCACCTGGTCGCACAGCGCAACCGGTTCGCCATGGTTGAAATTGATTTCCAGCTGCGCGGTGCCGCTTTCATGGATCATGGTATCCAGCTGCAGCGACGCGATTTCCGAATTGTCGTAGATTTCCTCGATAATGTCCTCAAACTCGGTCACCGATTCCAGGCCATAGGGCTGGGGCGAGCTTTCCGCGCGGCCCGATCGTCCACGCGGCGGCACGATCGGCAGATCGGGATCGGGGTTGATCTCGGTCAGATAGAATTCCAGCTCCGGCGCGACCACCATCGTCCAGCCGATCTCGGCAAATTTGTCGAGCACGCGTTGCAGCACATAGCGCGGCGCGATTTCAAACGGCGATCCATCGCGGTGCAGCGCATCGGCCACCACAAACGCGGTCGGCGTGCGAAACCCCGGCGCGACACAGATCGACCGGATATCGGGGCGCAGTGACACATCGGGATCGCGATAGAGAAAATCATCGGCATCGGTATCGGCATAATTGCCGGTGATGGTGACCGAAAACACGCTGGAGGGCAGCCGCAGGCTCATCGAACCGACCGAGGATATGAACTTGTCGGCGGGGAACACTTTGCCGCGCACGACGCCGTTGATGTCGGGCACCAGGCATTCGACTTCGCTGATCCCCCGGCTGCGGATCCATTCGGCAAAAACTTCGGTCATGACTTGGGTCTTCCGTCTGGTTGGTGCTGCGGATCGGGCTCGTTTTTCAAAACCGGTCCCGCAGCGCCATGAATCGCATGGCAAGGGCTTGGGTCGGCAATCGCAGCCGCGGTCCGCCGGGAAAGCGCGGGGCGGGCAGGCGCCGCACCAGATCATAGCCCGGATTTGTCTTTCCCGCCATGGCCAGCCCGACCGCCTGTCCCAGCCACGGTGCCAGCACCACACCGACCCCGGAAAAGCCGTTGGCGGCGTACAGACCAGGCGCGGGTTCGATCACGAACGGCAGCCGGTTGGGCGAAACGGCGAGCGTCCCGCCCCAGGCATGATCGATCGCCACATCGGCCAGTTGCGGAAAGATGCGCACCAGGTGCGGCCGGACAAACGCGGCAATATCGCGCGGGAAATGCCTGCCATAGTTTTCCCCACCGCCAAACAGCAGGCGATGATCGGGCGTCATGCGGAAATAATAGACCACGAACCGCCCGTCCGACACCGCCGCGCCATTGCCGATCAGGCTGTGGGCCAGCGCGGGGCCAAGCGGCGCGGTGGTGGCGATGTAATTGTTGATGGGCAGGACATGCGCATCGGTGGCCGGCACCAGCGCGCGGGCATAGGCGCCGGTGGCGTCCAGCACTTTACCCGCGCGGATCACCCCGTGCGGCGTGGTCACCCGCCAGTCGTCACCCGCCCGATCGATCGCCAGCGCATGGGTGTGCGGATGCAGGTGCGCGCCGGAACCTTGCGCGCTGCGTGCCATGGTCATCGCCAGTTTCAGCGGATTCAGGTGCCCGCCGCGCGTGTCGTAACTGCCGCCGTGGTAATTGTCGCTGGCAACAATCCCGCGCAATTCATCCCGCCCCAGCGCGGTCAGGCTGTCATAACCCCAGGCATCGCGCATCATCGCCACATGCGCGTGTGTCTGCGCCACGGCGGCGGGACGGTGGTCGGCGTGGATCAACCCGGGGCGGTAATCGCACATGTCGGGGGCCTGGGCGATCAGGGCATCCAGGTGCGCGCGCGCGTCCAGCGCCGCCGCCCACAGTTCGCGCGTCATGGCGGCATCCAGCTTTGCCTCCAGCCACGGCAGATCCTGTTGCCAGCCGACATGCACCTGCCCGCCGTTGCGCCCCGATGCGCCCCAGCCGATCGGGCCGGATTCGATCAGCCGCACCGATTGCCCGGCACGCGCCAGCGCCAGCGCCGCACCCAGCCCGGTAAACCCGCCGCCGATGATGCAATGATCGGTGATCGCATCGCCATCCAGCGCGTGGGCAGCGATCGGCGTGCCGACCGTGTCGGCATAATAGGAGCGTGGAAAACGGCTGGTATCCTCGCCGCCCGGACCTGCGCGCTCGCGTGATCGAGAGCCTGACATTGCCAGCTGGCCTATCGGACAAGCCGTGCCCGGTCAATCAGCCGCGCTGGCACCGGCGCCCATTGCCGCGCCCAGTGCAGTGAAAAACCAGCGCGATTGCGGGTTGCGGTCGGCATCCCATTCGGGGTGCCATTGCACGGCCAGCAGCTGCGCGCTGCCGACCGTGGCCGAAAATGCCTCAGCCAGTCCGTCATCGGCATGCGCCTCTGCCGTCAAGCCGGCGCCCAGCCGGTCCACCGCCTGAAAATGCACCGAATTGACGAGGATCGGCGCGGTCCCCAGTGCGCCGGCGACCACCCCGCCGGGCACCGGGGTCACCGCGTGGCCATGCGCAAACATGGCGTCGATATCGACCCCGGCCGGCGCGTGGTGCAGCGCCTGCGCCGCCGGATCAAGATGGCGCAGCGTGCCGCCAAACACCACGTTCAGTTCCTGAAAACCCCGGCACACGCCAAACACCGGGCGGCCCGCGTCGAGCATCACGCGCGCCAGCGTCAGGCTGGTGGCGTCGCGTTCGGGATCGAACGGGCCGTGGTCGTGCGGCGCGCCATAGTGGTGGCCTTCGACGTTTGACGTGCTGCCGGTCAGCAGCAATCCGTCGAGCCGCCTGGCCAGATTGCGCTGATCGGCCAGGTCACCCAGCACGGGCACCAGCACCACATCGACCCCCGACCATTGCGCCGGCGCGCGCAGATACCGGTCGATCACACGGTGGATCGGCTCATCTTCAAATTCGCGGGCGCAGGCGACGATACCAAGCAGCGGGCGGGTCATGGGCAGGAAACTCGCAAAGGTTGGCGGATCGCGAAAAAGGGCGTTCGGGCTTTGGCGGAAGCCGACCACGCCAGAAAGCCGCAAAATGGTCAAGTCTGGTTGATGGGCGCTTGACAGCGTGGCGGGCTTGCGGCGTTGTACGGCGCGATAACCAATATACTCTGGGGACGACCATGGCTGTTACGCTGACCATCAACGGGAAACGGCGCGCGTTTGATGTGCCACCCGAAATGCCGCTGCTGTGGCTGTTGCGCGATGTCGCGCAATTGCCGGGCACCAAGTTCGGCTGTGCCGCCGGGCTGTGCGGCGCGTGCAGCGTGCTGGTCGATGGCGTGCGCATGTTTGGCTGCCAGACCCCGGCGGGCGATGCCGTGGGCAAATCGATCACCACGATCGAGGGCCTGACCGAACAGCCATTGGGCAAGGCGCTGGTCGCCGCCTGGAACGAAATCGACGTGGTGCAATGCGGCTATTGCCAGCCCGGGCAGATCGTCGCCGCCGCGTCGCTGCTGAAAAACAATCCCAAACCCGATGACAACGCGATCGATGCCGGGATGAGCGGCAACATCTGCCGTTGCGGCACCTATCCGCGCATCCGCACCGCGATCCGCCGCGCCGCCGAAATTCATGCGGGAGAAAAAGCATGATCAGCACCACACGACGTGATGTCCTGCTGGGTTCCGGCCTGCTGACCGGTGCGCTGGTGGTGCCGGTGGCGTTGAGCAGCCGCAGCCGTGCTGCCGCGCCAGCGGCGCTGGCCGCCAATGGCTGGCTGGGGGTTGATGGCCTGGGCCAGGTCACGCTGGCGCTGCCCAAGACCGAAATGGGGCAGGGCATCCTGACCGCGATCACCATGCTCGCCGCCGAAGAGCTGGCGGTGCAGCCCGGCGCTGTAAAGGTCACACTGGCTGATGGTGATGCCGCGCGGTTTGCGCCGATCGACCAGGGCACTGGCGGTTCCACCTCTATCCGTGAACTGTGGCAGCCGCTGCGTGAGGCGGGCGCGCGTGCCCGCGCCGCGCTGGTCGCCGCCGCCGCGGCCGAATGGGGTGTGCCCGCGGCCGATTGCGACGCGCACGATGGCGCGGTGCTGCACAAGCCCAGCGGCAAAGTGCTGCCCTATGCCGCGCTGGTGGCCGCCGCTGCCGCCGCCCCGCTGCCAAAGGATGCGCCCGTGCGCCCGGCATCGGCCTACAAGGTGATTGGTCGGCCGGTGCGCCGGCTGGATGGCGATGCCAAGGTCCGCGGGACGGCCGAATATGGCATCGACGTTGTCCGGCCCGGTATGAAATATGCCAGCATCGCGGTGTGCCCGATCTTTGGCGGCAAACTGGCCGGCGTGGATGAGGCCGCCGCGCGCGCGGTGCCCGGGGTGACCGGGGTGATCAAGGGTGCGGACGTGGTCTATGTGATCGCCGACAACACCTGGGCCGCACGGCAGGGGCTGATCGCGGCCAAGGCGCAATGGTCGGGCAGCACGGCACAGAATGGCGCGAACTCGGCCGCCATCATGGCCGATGTGGTGGCCGCGCTGGATAAACCCGGTTTTGTTGCGGCGACGTCGGGCGATCTGGCTGCCGCGCGCACGGGCGCGGCGCACCGGTTCAGCGCGACCTATACCCAGCCATTCCTGGCGCATGCGACGATGGAACCGGCCAATTGCGTGGCGCATGTGCACGATGGCCAATGCGAAATCTGGACCGGCACGCAGATCCCGTCCGACGCGCGCAAGGCGGCCGCGGCGCGGTTGGGCCTGCCGCTGGACCAGGTCACGCTGCACAACCGCCTGATGGGTGGCGGGTTCGGCCGGCGGCTTGAGGCCGATATGGTCGAACGCTGTGTCGATCTGGCCAAACAGGTGGCGTTCCCGGTCAAGCTGATCTGGTCACGCGAAGAAGACATGACTCACGACTGGTACCGCCCCGCCTATGCCGACCACATCGATATCGCGGTGGGCGCCGATGGCAAGATCGCGGCGTGGGAACACAAGATTGCCGGATCATCGATCTATGCCCGGCTGATGGGCGCGGCGTTCAAGGGCGTGGATGATGACGCGGTCGAAGGCGCGATCACGCCGATCTATGCTTCACCTGCGCGCCACGTGACGTTTCAGCAGCAGGAAAGCCTGGTCCCCACCAGCTGGTGGCGCGGGGTTGGCCCGCTGCGCAGTGCGTTCGTGATGGAATCCGCGATGGACGAAGTGGCGCACATGGTCGGCGCCGATCCGATCGCATTCCGCCTGGCACACATCGATGATCCGCGAGCGCGCGCGGTGCTGGAAACGGTAAAGGTGCAATCGGGCTGGGGCGAAAAGACGCCGGCGGGCACCGGTCGCGGGGTGTCGGTGATCCACTTGTGGGATACCTATATGGCCGCCGTTGCCGAGGTGACGGTGGACAAGGACAAGCAGATCACCGTCAAAAAGGTGACCGTAGCGGTCGATTGCGGACAGGCGGTCAATCCGTCAGGCGTCGCCGCGCAGATCGATAGCGGGGTTATCTTTGGCGCATCGGCCGCGCTGTTTGGCGAAGTAACCATCGCCAATGGCCGCGTCGAACAGTCAAACTATCACGATTACCGCGTGCTGCGCATGAACGAGGCGCCGGTGATTCAGACCGCGATCGTCGAAAACCACGAAAAACCCGGCGGCATGGGCGAACCGCCCAACGCGGTGATCTTCCCCGCGCTGGCCAACGCGGTGTTTGCCGCGACCGGCAAACGCGTACGTGCGCTGCCGCTGCAGAAGGGGTTGCAGACGGCGTAGGTCGAGCGGGATGGAGTTTTTGGCGGCTATTGGATTTCTGGCCGGGGTTTTCAGTCTCCCGCTTGCGGTCTTGTGTGGTTTGACGGTTGCAATAGCAAAGCTGTGGCGGCGTTTCAGCGTTCGTCGCGGTTTTGCTTTTTCAATATTTAGTGGGTTGATTGCACCCATTCTGGTGTTTTGCATCGGGCAACGCGCTCCTTGGCCAAAGTCGTGGATAGAAGCTGAGCGCCAAGGAGCCTACCATCTCGGGGTCTTGCTGATTCTGGTCAGTGTTCTTGCATTGCCACTCTGTTTGCTGATCAGCAGGGCGATCCTGCGGGAACGAAGATAAAATGCGTTGTGCGGTCGCGCCGAACGGTTTCATATCTATTCGTGATATTTTATTACGCTGAACGACCCAACCAACCCCGCTCATCCTGAGCCTGTCGAAGGATGCGCGCTGCCGGTAAGTCTTGGTGATGACCTTCTACGCCTACATCTTGCGCTGCAATGACGGGTCGTATTATGCCGGACATACCGACAATCTTGATGTGCGGTTGGCACAACATCAGCGCGGATTGGTGGGTAGCTACACTGCCGCGCGACGCCCCGTTTTATTGGCATGGTCGGAATCATTCCCGACGCGTGACGAGGCCTTTCGTGCCGAACGCCGGGTGAAGGGCTGGAGCCGGGCCAAAAAGGAAGCGTTGATCGCGGGCGATTTGGATCGGCTGTGTGTGTTGGCGCGCAGCCGCCAGCAGTGAGTGTTTGGACGGGTGTCGCGCGTGTCCTTCGACAAGCTCAGGATGAGCGGGTGTAGGGTAGATAGTTCAAACTTTTGAAGGGGATAACCCATTTGAATTTCCATGGACCAACCCCGCCCACACCTCCGCCGCCGCTTTCAACATGACGCTGGCAACAGCGGTCCGGTAACCGGACCGCCGTCATCGCCCGCCATAAGGCCAAGCTCAGCTTATTTCGTCTTGCGCGCGCGCTTGTTGCAATAGGCCAGGTCTTCGGCCGACAGTGCTTTGCCCTCGGCGGTAAATTCGGTGACCGCGCCCACTGTGTGCGCCAGCGTGGCGCAGACCTGCTTGGGCAGCTCGCCGGCGATGGGCGCTTCCATCGTGTTGGCAGTGGCGTACCACACCACTTCGCTGGAAATGAGCCGGCTGGACGTTGCCGGCTTTTCCAGCACGGCGTGGTAATACAGGCCGGAGCTTTGTGCCGCGGCAGGGCTGGCGAGCACGAGGGCGGGGGCGATGGCGAGTGTCAACGCGGCAAGAATGCGGGCCATTGGTCAATTCCTTTGGTTGGTACGACGCTAAGATAAAGGCACGAAAAGGATCGCCACCAAGACCGGCCACCCCAAGGGACGGCTGGTGATGGAGTGCTGGAACTGTCAGCCGAAGCGTGGCATGGATTAGATCTGGAATGATCGATACAGTAACGGTCGTTCCCGAATCGGTCAAGCCCGATTTCCAATCAATGATAGGTTTTTTTTTCGTACCTAGGAGATTTTGCAACCATGGCGCGCCCGCGCAGTTTCGATGCCGAAGCCTTTCTTGACCGGTCGCTGGATGTGTTCTGGCGGCGCGGCTTTGCGGCGACGTCGATGTCGGATATTTATGAGGCGACCGGGCTGGGCGCCAGCAGCATCTATGCCTTTGTAAAGGACAAGAACGACCTGTTTCGCCGGGTCTTCCAGCGTTACACCGATGGCTTTCGCGATACGATCCCGACCGATGTCAAAGGCGCCGCGGCGATCGATTTGTGGATGCGCGGCTTTGCATCGGCGCTGGCGGACGACCCCGATCGCAAGGGCTGCCTGATCTGCAACACCATCATGGAACGGTTCGCCCATACCAGGGAAACGCTCGATCTGGCGCAGAAACTGGTCGATGAGGTGCGCGGCTGGTTCGTGCTTCAGGTCCAATACGGGCAGGAGGCCGGCGACTATGCGCGCGACGCGGACCCGGCCGCCGCCGCCAACGCGCTGGTGGCGATGGTGCTGGGGCTGATGGCCATGGCGCGGTCGCAGGCCAGCCGCGAAACGCTGCTGCAGGTCGCGGGCAGTGCCGCGAATGCGCTGTTCACGCGGGGTCGTGACAAGCCAGTGCCGTAACCGCCCGAATTTCTATCCCAGCGCCGACAACGCGTCTGCGCTCGCATCCAGCGCGGCATGGATGGTGTCGACGATCTGGTCGATTTCGGCGTGGGTGATCACCAGCGGCGGGCTCATCACGATCGAATCGCGGATCGCGCGCACCATCAATCCGCGCGCGATACAGGCGTCACGCACGATCGGGCCGGCCTGGCCACCAGAACCTCCGCTCTTCTGGCCATGGCGTTGGTTGGTGCCCGGTTCGGCCACGATCTCGACCGCGCCGATCAGCCCCAGCGAGCGTACTTCGCCCACCAGCGGATGCGCGGCTAACCGTTGCAGCGCCTGCGCCAGATAAGGCCCGGTATCCTCACGCGTGCGGTCAATCAGCGCCTCATCCTCCATGATCTGGATGTTGCGCAGTGCCACTGCCGCCGCCACCGGATGGCCGGAATAGGTATAGCCGTGCACGAAATCTTCGCCCGATGCGCGCAGCACCTCGACGATTTCGTGGCTTACGCCGGTCGCCGAAATCGGCAGGTACCCCGATGACAGCCCCTTGGCCATCGACACGATATCGGGGCGGATGCCGTAATGCTGAAACCCGAACCATTCGCCCAGCCGGCCAAACCCGCAGATCACCTCGTCCGCGACCAGCAGAATGCCGTATTTGCGGCAGATCGCCTCAACCTTAGGCCAATATCCTGGCGGCGGGATGATCACCCCGCCCGCGCCCTGAACGGGTTCGCCGATGAACGCGGCAACATTTTCAGGCCCGACCGCGATAATGCGGTCCTCGATCGCCTGCGCCGCGCGCGTGGCAAAGGCCTCGGCGTCTTCGCCAAAAGCTTCGCCAAAATGGTACGGCTGCATCACGTGTTCGATGCCGGGGATCGGTAATCCGCCCTGCACATGCATGTAATCCATCCCGCCCAGGCTGGCCGAGGCAACGGTTGACCCGTGATAGGCATTGTGGCGGCTGATAAAGACCGTGCGCTGGGGTTCCCCCTTCATCGACCAATAGGTGCGTACCAGCCGGAACACGGTGTCGTTGGATTCCGACCCGCTGTTGTTGAAAAACACGTGCTGCAGATCGCCGCCCAGCAGCCCGGCCAGCTTTGCCGCCAGTTCGATCGGCGGGACCGTCGCGGTGCGGAAAAAGGTGTTGTAGAATGGCAGTTCGGCCATCTGCCGCGCCGCCACCTCAACCAGTTCGGGGCGCCCATAGCCGACATTGACGCACCACAGCCCGGCCATGCCATCCAGAATGGCCTGGCCATCGCCATCATACAGCGTCGATCCTTGCGCATGGGTGATGATCCGGCTGCCACCCATGGCCACCTGCAATCCGTAACTGGATTGCGCGGGCAGATGGTGAGCAACGTCAAGCTGGCGTAGCGCGGGGATGTCATAATTGCGGACGGGAACGGTGCTGACAGTGGCCATGGATCTCTCTCGCCAAAATGCGCGTGGTCCGGCACGGGTCACCCAGGGGTCCTGTTGCGCACCGGATAGCTTAGATCACAGATAGACGGACGGCTTCGTTGCGTCAATGCAAGGGCTGCCGGCATTCGGCACCCTTTTAGGCAAAATGGGGGCGGATCGGCATCAATCGCCCGGTCCCCCCTGTTTGTACGGCAAAAAGGGTGGCATTCCATCACCGACGACCGGGCCAACACGCGGCAACGGCGCAGTGCCTGCCAACCATGATGATCGACCGAAAGGACAATCGAACGCATGAAATCCATTGCTGGCGCCGATCCCGATCTTGACGATTGCGTCGATGCCCCGGCATCGTTGCGTGAACAGGTCTACAACGATTTGCGCTATCGCCTGATCACCGGCCGGATCGTCCCGGGCGTGGGCATTTCGACCCGCGGACTGGCGCAGGAAATGGGGGTCAGCCAGATGCCGGTGCGCGACGCGCTCAGCCGCATCGCGGCCGAGGGCGCGGTCGAAATCCGATCGAAACGCGCGGTCATGGTCCCCCGCATGACCACTGCGCGGTTTGAAGAAATCATGCGGCTGCGCACCGTGCTGGAACCGATGGTGGCCAGCGCAGCGTTGCCGCACATCACCAGCGAAACCCTGCGCCAGATTCGTGCGGCTGATGATGCCACCGATGCCGCGCTGGCCGGCGGTGATGCGCGCGCCTATATGGATTCGAACCACCGGTTTCATTCGCTGATCTATGGCGCGGCCCCGCTGCCTCTGGCGCTGCGCATGATTGAAAGCCTGTGGATGCAGTTCGGCCCGTTCATGCGCGTGGTCTATGGCCGCTATGGCACCGCCAACCTCGTTGATCAGCATCGAGAGGCGATTGCCGCGATCGTTGCCGGTGATGCCGGCGCACTGGGCGCGGCGATTGCGGCGGACATTGGTGATTGCGCCGATCTGATGCAGGATTGGGAACGGTTGAAGCTGTAGGGTGGTCAAACTGTGATCACAATTGCCCCTGCTGGTAAGGCAGTGGCACCCGAAACGGAGGGTTTGATGGCGTATCCCCGGTCACGACGCAGCATTCTGGCCGGGCTGGGCGCCAGCGCCGTGGGCATCAGCTTTGCCGGCGGTCTTGGCAGCCTGGGCGGGTGCCACCGTGCCGCCGGATCACAGATCAATTTCTACAACTGGGATACCTATGTCGGCAAAAACACGCTGGCCGGGTTCGAGGCCGCCAGTGGCACCCATGTCAAGATGAGCCTGTTTGCCAGCAACGATGAACTGTTTGCCAAATTGCGCGGCGGCAACCCGGGGTATGACGTGATCGTGCCCAGCCACGATTTTCTGCAACGCATGGCGAAAGCGGGCATGCTGATGTCGCTCGACCACGCCAAAATCCCCAATATGGCCAATATCGCGCCGCCGTTCCTGCACCCGACTTATGACCCCGAACGCAAATACGGCATGCCCTATACCTGGCTGGTGCTGGGCATCGGCTATCGCAAATCAAAGATCGGCGGTGTGCCCGACAGCTGGAAATGGGTGTTTGATTCCGACCGTTACAAGGGCCGCATCGGGTTGTTGTCCGACGCGCCCGATCTGTGCCGCATGGCCGAAATCTATCAGGGCCGCGATCCCAACCGGTTCGATCCCGCCGCGCTGCAGGCCGCGCAGGACCTGCTGATCCGGCAAAAGCCCAACATCGCCCTGTTTCACGACGACAACGGGCAGGATCTGCTGCTGGCGGGCGATATCGACATCGTGATCGAATACAACGGCGATATCGCGCAAGTCATGCGCGAAGACCCTGATCTGGCCTTTGTCGTGCCGCGTGAAGGCAGCCTGATCCAGTCCGACCAGCTGGCCATCCCGACCGGCGCGCCCAACCCCGATGCCGCGCATGCGTTCATCAATTACCTGCTCAGCGCCGATGCCGGTGCGGATATTTCGCGCACCATTTCCTATCCCACCCCCAACGCGGCGGCGCTGGCCAAAATGCCCGATTCCTATCGCAACAACCCGGCGATTTTCCCGCCCGACGCAGCGCTGGCCAAATGCCACTATGCACAATACCTGGGCGAGGATGCCTATCGCGCGTTTCAGGATGTGATCACGCGGGTGCGCGCGGCCTGATCCAACGGCGTGCGCATGCCGGGGGGCTTGTCAGACGGCGCGGCCCGGCGCAACCTGTTGCCGGAACGGGGCAATGGGGGTGGTGATGATCGGACGAAAGCTGACCGGGATGGCCGCGGCACTGCTGGCGGCGACGGCCTGGACTGCACCGGTGCTGGCCGATGCCGCACCACAGATGGATCGTCTGGTGCTGCATGGCCTGACCGCGCCGGCCAAAGTGACCGTTGATCGTTGGGGCATTGCCCATATCCGCGCGGGAAACGTGCATGATGCGTTTTTCGTGCAGGGCTGGAATGCCGCGCGCGACCGGCTGTGGCAGATCGATCTGTGGCGCAAACGCGGGCTGGGGCGGTTGTCGGCCAGTTTCGGGCCCGCCTATCTGGCGCAGGACCGCGCCAGCCGGCTGTTGCTGTATCGTGGTGACATGGCGGCCGAATGGGCCAGCTATCCGGCCGGCGCCAAGGCAGAGACCGAGGCGTTCGTCGCCGGGATCAATGCCTACATCGCGCAAAGCACCACTCTGCCGCCCGAATTCACGATCACGCGCACCCGCCCCGAACTGTGGGCCGCCGATGATGTCGTGCGCATCCGCAGCCATGCGTTGGTCAGCAACGTGGCGGACGAGGTCGAACGCGCGCGGCTGCTGTGCCAGGGTGGCGCGCCATTCCTGACGCTGCATCGGCGGATCGAACCGGCGCATGATATTCGCGTTCCCACGGGGCTGGACCCATGCAGCATTCCTGCCGATGTGCTCGATGATTACCTGCTGGGCACCAAGGGTGTCAGCTTTGCCGCGCCGGCGCTGTCGGCCGCCGGATTGCCCGATGCAGTATTCGCCGACAGCCGGGATCGTGCCGCCAGCCAGGAGGGATCGAACAACTGGGCGATCGATGCCGCGCATTCCGCGACGGGCCGCCCGATTGTCGCCAACGATCCGCACCGCGCGCATGGTGTGCCGGCGTTGCGCTATCTGGTCGATCTGGCGGCGCCAGGCCTGCACATTGCCGGGGCTGGCGAACCATCATTGCCCGGCATCAGCTTTGGCCACAACGATACCATTGCATGGGGCCTGACGATCTTCCCGGCCGATCAGGAAGACCTGTACGTTTACGATATCAGCCCGCAGCACCCCGGCGCCTATCTGTACCAGGGTCAGTGGGAACCGTTCCAGACCGAACAGGAAGCGGTGCCGGTGCGCGGCGGCACGCCAGAGGCGCTGACGGTGCAGAACGTCACGCTGGCCTACACCCGCCACGGCCCGGTGATCCATCAGGATGGCACCCATGCCTATGCGCTGCGAACGGTGTGGACCGAGCCGGGCGGCGCGGGTTATTTCAACGCGTCGTGGCTGTACGGCGCGACCGGGTGGGGCGATTTCACCACGGCGCAGGCGCATTGGTCGGCGCCGCCGCTCAATCTGGTCTATGCCGATGTCCACGGCGATATTGGCTGGCGCCCGGCGGCGTTCATCCCGCAACGCAGCGGCTGGGACGGGCTGCTGCCGGTACCTGGCGATGGCCGTTTTGAATGGCGCGGGATGATTGCCGCCAGTGATCTGCCGGTGATCCACAACCCGTCGCGCGGGTTTGTTGCCACCGCCAACGCCATCAACCTGCCAAAGGATTGGCCAAGCGAAACCCGCCCGGTCAGCTTCGTGTGGTCAGACCCGTCGCGCATTGACGAGATCGAGGCGCGGCTGGCGGCCAAACCCAAACTGACGCTGGACGATATGACCGCGTTGCAGACCGATACGACCAGCCGGCTGGCGTTGCGCGGGGTGGCCCTGCTGCGCGGGCTGACCACCGACGATGCCGATGCGCAAAAGGCGATTGTGCTGTTGCAGGGGTGGGATGGCGATGAACGCGCCGATAGCGGCGCGGCGGCGCTGGCGGAACTGTGGCTGACCAGCCAACTCGCACCAGTGGCAGCGACCACCGTAGCAAAGGGTGATCTGGCCAAGGCGCTGGAAAACGCTGCCCCGGGCGCAGTGATCGACTGGCTGGCGCGCGGCGATGCGCGGCTCGGGCCGGACCCGGCTTTGGCGCGGCGCACCATTGTGGTCACCTCGCTTGCGGCGGCGTGGCGCGATGCGGTGGCGCGGCTGGGGGCCGACCCGGCGCATTGGCGCTGGGGTGACTTGCACCTGGCGCAATGGAGCCCCGCGATTGCGCCACGCGTGCCTGCGACCATGCTGGCCAAAATGACTGTCGGCCCGCTGGGGGTGGGCGGATCGGGCAGCACGCCGATGGCCACCTGGGATGCGCGCAATGCCTATACGGTGACCGGCGGCGCATCGGTGCGGCTGGTGATGGATGTCGGCGCGTGGGACAATTCGCGCGTGATCAACAGTCCGGGCCAATCGGGTGACCCGTTCAGCGCGCATTACCGCGATCTGTTTCCGCTGTGGGCGGCGGGGCGCTATGTGCCGTTCGTGTACAGCGATGCGGCGGTGGCGGCCGCGGCCGAGCGCGTGATCTCCCTCGATCCCGCGCGCTAAATCCTCCACGGTTCGGGGAGGATTTACGCGCGGGCGATCACCGGGAACAGGTCCTCTGGCAGCGGGTCGCCGGCGCGCAGGCGGGTGGCAAGGTCGGGATAGGGCGGTGATGTGGCGCCACCGCGATCGGCATAGCGGGCGTCTTCGCCAAACCAGCGCGTGGAAAACGCCCGACGCGCGCCGCCGGTGGGGTTGCCGGGCGCGCCGTGCACGGTCAGGAAATTGAACGCGATGCAATCGCCCGGTTGCAGGTCCCACGACACGATGCGGTATTGGTCGCGCGTGGCGGAAATGTCGGGCATTTCGACCAGCCCGGCCGAATCATGGTCATAGGCGGTGCCATCAAACCGGCGCGGGCGGAACAGTTTGCCCCAGGCATGGCTGCCCGCCACCGATTCCAGGCAGATTTCGCGCGGCACCGGGTCCAGTGGCAACCACAGGCTGACCGTCTGGCGCCCATCGACGCAATAATAGGGGCTGTCGTGGTGCCATGGCGTCGGGATGTCTGCGCCCGGCTCCTTTACCAGCAGGTGTTCGTGGAAAATCCGGGCTATGCGTGATCCCATCAATTCGCGCGCCACTGCCCCCGCCGGCGAACCTTCGACAAAGGCGCGAAATTCGGGGATCGCCGCCCAGTTGCAATAATCGCCAAAGAACCGCGCACCAGCCTTGGTATAATTGCGGTGCAGCGGGCTGGGCTGCGCCATGTTGGCACGCGCGCCTTCGCGCAAGGGTTCAATCCAGTCGCCGAACAGCCCGCGCAGCACGACCACGCCGTCGTCGCGAAACGCATCGCAGGTGGCGGGATCGATCAGCGGCGCAAGTGTGGCGGTCATGGCGGTGTCGTATGTCCTGTGGTCGTGGGCCAGTACGACAATCCACCGCGATGCGCACGGCGACAAGCCCATTTTTCCTTATTGCGGCAGGCCTTGCCCATGGCCTGTGGCTGCGCCATGTTGCGCGTAAATCCGGGTTCGGGAATGATGGGGGAATGGTCATGCGGATAAGGGCATTGGCGCTGGCGGCACTGCTGTCGGGCGTGGCGGCGCTGCCGGCCGGCGCAGGCGCGAAAGAGGCGGTCGATCTGATCCTTCACGATGGCCAGGTGCTGACCGTCGACGCGGGGTTTTCCACCGCCAGCGCGGTGGCGGTGCGCGGCGGGCGGATCGTTGCCACCGGGGCGGAGGACCTGCTCGACCGCTATAGCGCGGCCCAGGTGATCGATCTAAATGGCCGCACACTGATGCCCGGGTTTATCGATACGCATGTGCACCCGATCCCGATCGGCCCCAGCGATATCGAAGCGTTGCAGGCGCATTCGATTGTCGAATTGCAGGCGATGGTGCGCAAAAAGGCCGCCGAGCTGGGCCCCGGCAAATGGATCACCGGCTATGGCTGGCAGGAAGCCGCGCTGGCGGAAAAGCGCAACCTGACCCGCGCCGATCTCGATGCCGCCGCGCCGGACAATCCCGTGCTGCTGGTGCGCGCGGGCGCGCATTCGGCCGCGGCCAATTCGCTGGCGTTCAAACTGGCCGGGGTGACGCGCGACACGCCCGATCCCAAAAGCGGGCTGATCGAACACGATGCCAGCGGCGAACCCAGCGGGATCATCCGTGAACGGCAGGATATCGTCGAAAAATTTATCCCCGACCCGACCTGGGCACAGATGAAGGGCCCGATGATCAAGACGCTGAAGGGGTTTCTGGAGCTCGGCATCACCAGTTTTCACGATGCCAGCGGCAAGATCGACGATGAACCGGTCGGGCTGGGCGGCAAGGCGCCACCCGCCGACGGAACGGAAATTGCCAGCGGCGACATGACCTTTGCCCGCGCGCGTGCGCTCTATGCCGAAATGGGCGACCAGCTGCCGCGCGTGACAATGTATATCTCGTACCCCGGCGCGGAACGGTTGAAGGCGTTTCCCCACCATTCGGGTTATGGCGATGACCGTGTGCGGCTGGGCGCGATTGGCGAAAACCTGGTCGATGGCGGGTTTACCGGGCCGACCGCGTGGCTGCTGGTCGATTACAAGGGGCAACCGGGGTTTCGCGGCAAGGGCCGCTATACCGATGCCGAATTGCAGGACCTGGTCGACAATTCCAACCGGCTGGGCTGGCAACTGGGGCTGCATTGCATCGGCGATGCGGCGATCGTGCAGACCATCAACGCCTATGCCCATTCGCTGGAGACGATCCCCGATCCGGCGCATGCCGCCGATGATCGCCGCTGGTTTACCGACCATTTCACCATTATGCCGCCCGATGCGACGATGGCGACGATGGCCAAAGACCACATCTGGATCGCGCAGCAGCCCAATTTCCTGTACAATCTGGAAAATCGCTATGTCGCCACGCTGGATGACTGGCGGCTGGCGCACAACAATCCGATCGCCACCCCGGTGCACAAATTCGGCATCTTCATGGCGTTTGGCAGCGACAACCTGCCAGTCGGGCCGCTGGTCGGGCTGTACGCCGCGATCACCCGCAAGGGGCCAAGCGGCATGGTACACGGCCCCGACGAAGCGGTCGGCCGCGCCGAGGCGATCCGCGCCTATACTGCCAACGGCGCGTACCTGTCGCGTGAGGAACACGACAAGGGCACGCTGGAACCTGGCAAGCTGGCCGACATGATCGTGCTGCCGTTCGATCCGCTGACCGCTCCGCCCGAAACATTCCTGAATGGCCATGTCGACATGACCTTCGTCGGCGGCAAACTGGTCTACAGCAAATCCTGATCCGATTGAGGTAACCCATGAAAACGCTGATTGCCGCCGCACTGCTGCTGGGTGTGGCCGGTCCCGCTTATGCCGACCCGACCGCAAATTTGCTGCGCGATCTCAGCAATGCGCCGGGGCCGTCGGGGTTTGAAGAAGCCGTGCGCGCGATCATGGTGCCGCGGATGAAGGCGGCGGCCGATGATCTGCGCTATGACGGGCTGGGGTCGGTGATTGCGCGCCAGGGCAGCAGCGGCCCGCGCGTGATGGTCGATGCGCATATGGATGAACTGGGCGGGGTGCTGCGCCGGGTCACGCCAGATGGGTTCCTGTCGATGCAGATGCTGGGCGGCTGGCTGGACCAGGCGCTGGCCGGGCAACGCTGGGTGATCATCGGTGCTAAGGGCCCGGTCCATGCCGTCAGCTCGATCCGCGACATCCATCTGGCCGGGGCGGACGAGCGCGGGCAATTGATCAAGCGCGATGCGGTGTTTCTGGACGTGGGCGCGCGCACCCCGGCAGAGGTCGCGGCGCTGGGCATTGCGCCGGGCGATCCGGTGGTGCCCGACAGCGGATTTGCCGAATTGAACGGCACCGGCAACTATGCCGGCAAGGCCTGGGATGACCGCGTCGGTTGCGCGGTCCTGCTGCTGGCGATGGAGCGGTTGAAGGCCGAGGGCCACCCCAACCAGATTTTCTTTGTGGCAACGGTGCAGGAAGAGATCGGCCTGCGCGGCGCGCGCGCGGCGACCGCGCTGGTCCACCCCGACATCGGCATTGCCATCGAGGGCGGCGTGACCGGCGACGCCGGCGGCGCGCATCCGGAAGAATCGCAGATCAGGCTCGGCGCCGGGCCAGGGCTGTTTCTGTACGACAGCAGCGCGCTGCCCAACCGCAAGCTGGTGTCGCTGATCCGCAAGGTGGCGGGTGCGGCGGCGATCCCGCTGCAGATGGACCTGGTGCAGGGCTATGGCGATGACAGCGCGGAAATGCAGACGATCGCTGGCGGTGCGCCGACGGTCAATCTGGTTGTGCCGGCGCGCTATACCCACGTTCACACCGGGGTCATCAACCGGCACGATGTTGATGGCATGGTCGATCTGGTGGTGGCGCTGCTGAAACGGCTGGATGCCAAAACCGTGGCCGACCTGCGCGACTTTACCCCCTGATTTGAAAGATTGACCATGATTGCGCGTCGTTCCGCCAGCCTGCTTGCGCTTGCCGCTGCGTTGATTTTCGCGAGCCCGGCATACGCGGACAGCGAACCGGTCAAACAGCCGGGGCAGTGGGTGCAGGACCATGTGCACCGCGCTGCCGACCCGGCGGTGCGGTTCGGCACGCTGCCCAATGGTCTGCGCTATGCCATCACCCACAACGATACGCCCGCTGATGGCGTGGCGATGCGGCTGCGCATCGGATCGGGATCGCTGCAGGAACGCGACGACGAACAGGGCCTGGCGCATTATCTGGAACACATGGCGTTTCGTGGCAGTGCGAAAATTGCCGATGGCGATGTCGTGCGGATGCTGGCGCGGCAGGGCCTGCGGTTTGGCCCCGATACCAACGCCTTCACCGCGCAGGACCAGACGGTGTACATGTTCACCTTTCCCAAGGCGGACGCGAGCGCGCTGGAGACCGGGCTGACGCTGTTTCGCGAAATCGGCGAACGGCTGACGCTGTCGGCGGCCGCGACCGAGGCCGAACGCGGCGTGATCCTGTCCGAAGAACGGCTGCGCGATACCCCCCCGTTTCGGGCGTTCAAGGCCAGCCTGACCAACGCGCTGGCGGGCACGCGGGTACCGCAACGCTGGCCGATCGGGCTGGTCGAAACGATCAAGGCCGCGACGTCGGAACGGTTGCGCCGGTTTTACGCCGCCAACTATCGCCCCGACAATGCGACCATCGTGGTCGTCGGCAATATCGACGTGGCGAAGGTAGAGGCGGAGATCAAAGCCCGCTTTGCCGACTGGAAACCGGCAGCGCCGGCCGATCATGTCGATCTGGGCACGCCCACACCGGCGCAGGCGGCGACCGAATTCATCGCCGCCGGCGCGCCCGACACGCTCAGCCTGTCGTGGCCGCGCGCCGCCGACCCGCGCGCCGAAACCGAACGCTATGACCGCGAAAAGCTGGCCGAGCTGGTGGCGATGACCATTTTCAACAACCGCCTGGCCGATCGCGCGGCGCAGCCTGGCAGCCCGTTTGTGGCCGGCCAGGGCCAGACGATGCCTTCGCTCTATGGCGCGGCATCGTTGGCGTTTGTGCAGATTTCCGACGCGCCCGGCCAATGGCAGGCCGCGCTGGCGGCGGTGATCACCGAACAGCGCCAGCTGCTGCGCGCAGGATCAGGGCCTGAAGACCTGAAACGCGCGGTCACGCAGACTGTGACCATGCTGGAGGCCGCCGCCGCCAATGCCACCACGCGCAAGCATGGCGATATTGCCGATGCGCTGATCGGCACGGTCAACGATGATCAGCTCTATACCAGCCCGGCGCAGGATCTGGCGCTGGCACGGCCGGTGCTGGCGGCGCTGACCCCGGCGGATATCGCCGCGGCGCTGCAGCGCATTTTTGCCGGATCGGGGCCGGTGCTGTTCCGCGCCGCGCAATCCGGCCCGGTGGGCGCCCCGGCGCTGGCGGCGGCACTGATCGCAGATCAGAACGCCGCGCTGGCCACGCGCGCGCAGGCGGCCGCGGTGGTTTGGCCCTATACCACGTTCGGCACCCCCGGCGTGGTGGTGGCGCGCAGCGATGATGTGGCGCTGGGCACCACCACGGTGCGCTTTGCCAATGGCGCGCGGCTGTTGGTAAAGCCGACCAGGTTTGAAAAGGACCATGTGACGGTCAAGGTTCTGCTCGGCAATGGCCGCGCCGGGGCCGATGCGGCACGGGTGCATGCGCTGTGGGCGACATCGCTGGCACCGCTGGGCGGCACGGCCAGGCTGGCGGCGGGCGATATCGAACGTTGGGCGCAAAGCGGCGGGCGCACGCTGGCGGTCGAATTCAAGGCCGATACGCGGTTTTTCACATTGGGCGGCCAGACGCGACCTGCTGATTTCGTGGCCGAAATGCAAGTTCTGGCAGCCGAGGCGCGCGACCCCGGCTTCCGCCCCGAACTGGGCGAAAAACTGGCTGCGCTGGCGCCGATGATCAGCGGGCAGGTCGATGCCAATGCCGGCGCGGTGTTTGGCCGTGCGCTGCACAGCCTGCAGACCGGCGGCGACATGCGCTATGTCGATGTGCCATCGGGCGCCGATATCGCCGCCACCCGCGCTGATGACGTGCCCGCGCTGATCAAATCCGCACTGGCCGGGCCGGCGGATGTGGTGGTGGTGGGCGATGTGACCGTCGATGCGGCAATCGCGGCGATGCAGGGGACATTCGCGGCCGGGCCGGTGCTGGCGCCGATGGCGGCGGTCGTGCCGCAGATCGCCGCGCCGGCGCCATCGCCAGACCCGCACGTGGTCACGCACAATGGCCGCGCCGATCAGGCCTATTTCGGCGCATACTGGCGCCTGCCCGATTATTTCACCGATCCGCGCGCCAGCTATGTCACGCGGGTGGCGGCGGCCGTGCTGCAGGGCCGGCTGATCGATACCGTGCGCGAAAAGCTGGGACTGACCTACAGCCCGATGGTTGACAGCGCGGCATCGGTGCAATTGCCGGGGGTGGGCTATCTTGGCGCGGTGCTGGAAACGCCGGCCGCCAATTTCGCCACGTTCCGCGCGCTGCTGACGACCGAGTTCAGTGATCTGGCGGCCAAACCGGTGTCGGATGATGAACTGGACCGCGCGCGCCGCCCGCTGATCGAGGCCCGCGCAAAGGATATGCAGGGCAACGGCTTCTGGGCGACGTGGTTGCCGATGGTGTTGCGCGATCCGCGCGTGCGGCAGTCGGTGGTGGAAACCGGCGACGGGCTGCGTGCGGTCACTGCCGCCGATGTGCGTGCGCTGTTTGCCAAACTGGCGGCCGACCCTGTGCCGCTGGTGGTGGCGGCACAGGCGCGCGGCCAGTGACCGTGCCCGCCCTGATGCATGGCGTAGTACTGACCGGGTTTGGCGGGTACGACCGGCTGGTCTGGCGCGAAGACCTGCCGGTGCCAGTGCCGCGCGCAGGTGAAGTGCTGGTGCAGGTCGGCGCGGCGGGGGTCAACAACACCGATATCAACACCCGCATCGGCTGGTATTCCAAAGCGGTGGAGGCCGATACCGCCACCGGCGCCGACGCCGGCGTTGACGACGCGCAGTCCGACGGTTGGAGCGGCGCGCCGTTCACCTTTCCGCGCATCCAGGGCGCGGATGCGGCGGGGCGGATCGTCGCGGTGGGTGCCGATGTGGCCGTGGATCGCGTGGGCAGCCGCGTGCTGGTGGAACCGGTGTTCCCCGCGGCTGATGGCACGGTGCGCTATTTCGGGTCGGAATGCGATGGCGCGTTTGCGCAATTTGCGCTGGTGCCCTCGACCCAGGCGCACGGCGTGGATTGCACGCTGACCGATGCCGAACTGGCGTCGTTTCCCTGCGCCTATAGCGCCGCGCTCAACATGCTGAACCGTGCGGGGCAGGCGGCGGGCGCACGCGTCGTGGTGACCGGCGCATCGGGCGGGGTTGGGTCGGCGGCGGTGCAACTGGCGCGCGCACGCGGGGCAGAGGTATGGGCGCTGGCCGGGGCGGACAAGGCAGACGCGGTCATGGCGCTGGGTGCGACACGGGTGGCCGGGCGCGATGATGATCTGGTCGCCACGTTTGGCGCGGACAGCTGCGATGTGGTGATCGATGTCGCCGGCGGGCCACAGTTTGGCGCGCTGTTGCGGGTGCTGCGCCCCGGCGGCGCCTATGCGGTGGCGGGGGCGATCGCCGGGCCGATCGTGCCGCTCGATCTGCGCACGCTGTACCTGAAAGACCTCAGCCTGTTCGGCTGCACCGTGCTGGGGCAGGGCGTGTTTGCCGAACTGGTGGGCCATATTGAATCTGGCCGCATCCGGCCCTTGCTGGCGGCAACCTATCCCTTGCGCGACATCGCCCTGGCACAGGCCGATTTCCTGACCAAACGCCACGTCGGCAAAATCGTGCTGACGGTCTGAACCGGACCGCGATCATCGCGCGAATACACTTGGGGGATTACCGATGCGCATCATAGCGACATTTGCACTCACCGCCGCCGCCATGCTGTCCGGCACGGCGGCACTGGCGCAGACGCCAGGCCCGGTCGACGCTGATACCCGCGCCTGGTGGGCCTTGACGAGCGAACTGTCGGGCGATGACATGGACGGGCGTGACACCGGGTCACCCGGCTATGACCGCGCCGCCGCGCTGGTCGCGCGCCGCTTTGCGCAGGCCGGGCTGAAACCGGCGGGCACCGCTGGCGGCTGGTTTCAGGACATTGCGCTTGACGATCTGCGGCTGGATGAGGCGCAGTCGCATTTCGCCTTTGGCACCACCACGCTGGCGTTCAACCGTGACATCCTGCTGTCGCCGGGCGCCGATACCCCGCCGCACTTGTCGGCAGCGGCAACGTTTCGCGGATATTGTGCGGCCGACGATATTGCCGATGTCGCGGGCAAACTGGTGGTCTGTTACGGCCGCCCCGCGCCCAAACGGCTGGCCAGTTTTGACCGGGCAAAGGCGCTGCGCAGCGCGGGCGCGCTGGGCATGCTCACCATCGCGGCGCCGGGTCTGGCCAGTGAACCGATCCGTTGGCCCTTTGCCTATTCGCGCAGCGTGACGATCGCGGGAACCGCAACACCGGCCACCACGCCGTTCCTGTCGGGCATCATCAATCCCGATGCGCTGCCCCGGCTGCTGCCGGATGCGGCACAGGTGCTGGCCACCGGTGCCGCCGGTGGTGATCTGCCGCATGCCGATCTGGGGCCGGTCGTGGCCGATCTGACAATCACGCATACCGTTACGCATTCGGCCAATGTGCTGGGCCTGTTGCCGGGCACCGATCCGGCGCTGGCGGCAGAGATTATCGTCGTGGGCGCGCATCTCGATGGCTATGGCCATGGTGAGCCGGTGAATGGCGACGGGCTGTACAATGGCGCGCTGGATGATGCGGCCTATGTCGCGCTACTGGAACGGCTGGCGGCGGCGCGGGCCGGCCACGGCTTTGCGCGGCCGGTGCTGTTTGCGGTGTTCACGGGCGAGGAAAAGGGGTTGCTGGGATCAACCTGGTTTGTCGAGCATCCCACGCTGCCGCTGGCGTCGGTCGAGGCGATGATCAATCTCGATCAGATCAGGCCGCTCTATCCGCTGAAGCTGATGACCGTGCATGGACTGAGCGACAGCAATCTGGCCGACCCGGTGCGCCAGATCGCCACCGCCAGCGGCTTCGCCGTTCAGGAAGACCCGGAACCGGAGCGCAACCTGCTGCGCCGGTCGGACAACTGGCCGTTCATGCGGGCAGGTATTCCGGGCCTCAGCTTTGTGCTGGCGACGTATGACCAGCCGTCGCTGATGCGCTATTACGACTGGTACGAGCGCCGTTATCACCACCCCGCCGATGACCTGACGACCCCGATCGACTGGCAGGCAGCGGCCGATTTCAACGCGTTTTTTTACAGCATCACCGAGGCTGCTGCCAATTCCGTCGCCAACCACCCTTGGAAAAACACCGAAATGCGCAAGCTCGATTAGGCTGATGCGGGAAACACCGGCCAGTGTGCGACAATCGCGTGGCCGTCATAGACCGCGATATCGCCGAATTGCATGAACACCGCCTCGCTCTGGTGCGGGCGAAAAAACACGAACTGGTCGGGCGACAGCTGCGTCTGCGCGCCACCGTTCATCATCTGCTGATTGGATGACAGGCCGAACAGCGCGTTGGTTTGCAGGCCCGGCGGATCAACCGGATCGGCCAGCCAGTTGCCGCCATAGATGAACACTGTGCGCGCCAGATTGGGGTCCCACCATGCCTGCACCCGGCCCACGGTTTCCAGCCCGGGCAGCCGCGTGCCGTCCATCGCCTTGATCACCGGGGTGGCGATGAATGCGGCTGGCACATGCGGGGCCAGCACGTCGGTGTCGAAATGGGTGGGTTTGACCAGGCACGATCCGGCCGAAACCTCGTTGGCGACCTGCGTGTCGCGGTACAGGCGATAGGTTGGGCTGCCGGCCGCATTGCGCAGCATGGCGGCGGCCACACCGGCGCCCAGCACTGCACGCACCTGTTCCACCGCGCGGGCATACGCGTCCCAGGCGGCATGCAGCGCGCCATTACGCACGCCCAGCGCGGTGGGCAGTGCGGCAACATGCGGTTCATAGCCCATCAGCCCGGCCAGGTGCAGCGCCGGATTGTCGCGGATGGTGTGCAGCGCGGCGGCAAAGTCATCGCCCGCGACAAACCCGCCGCGATGCAATCCGACATCGAGTTCCAGCGCAAGATTGATCGGCGCGCCGGTGGCGGCATATTGCGCCAGCCGGGCGTTGCTGTCGATCAGCCAGGTGACCTTGTCCGGCGCGGGCAGCGCAGTCAACGCCTGCGCAAAGGCCGCCACCGGCAGTGGTTTGCCCAGCAATTGCCCGGCATCGGGCATTGTGCGGTTCAGCGCGATCAGCGTCGGCAGGTTGAATGTCATCAGCCGGTCGGTGCTGGCGCGTTGGCGCACATGCGCGATCAGATCGGGGCTGGGCAGCGATTTGGCCACAATGCGATAGGCCATGCCCGGTGGCAGCGCCGATTTCAGCGTAGCGATGTTGGCATCCAGCCGCTGGCGGTCGATCACCAGCGTCGGCGTGGCTATCCCCGCGGCCACCAGCGCCGCTTGCACTTGCGTGAAATAGTGCCCGCGTGTGCCGCTGTGATCGCGCGGCCGCGCCGCCCAGGCGGCCACGCCGGTCGCCGCCGCGCCGCCGATCAGCATGGTGCGGCGGTTGAATTCAGCCATGGGGCGTACCTTTGAAAATCCGCGCGGTGAACGGGTTGAGGAACAGGCCCGCCGGGTCCATCCGCTGCCGCACGGCGCAGAAATCATCGAAGCGCGGATAGAGCGCGCGCAGATCGGCGGCGGTCAGATTGTGCAGTTTGCCCCAGTGCGGCCGTCCGCCATATTTGCGGAAAATCGGCTGAAACACGTCGAAAAACATCCGGAAACTTTCCTCCGCCGGGGCGTGGATGGCGATCGACATGCGCGTGCCGCCGTTAAACGGGCTCAGCCAGGCGTCATCGGCATGGGTCAGGCGCATTTCGATGGGAAAGAATGCATCGGGCCGCTGGTCCATCGTGGCGATAATCTCGCGCAGCGCGGCCAGCCCGTTAGCCTCTGGAACATGGTATTCCATTTCGTTGAAGCGCGTGTTGCGGCTGGTGCTGAGCAATTTCCACGATCGGTCGGTGGTGTCTTCGTGCACGCCCGACGTGATCAGATTGTCGCTCATTTTGCGCCGCAGCCACGGGAACCAGCCGAACTGGTCGCGCAGATCGCGCATGCCCTTCAACGTTTCCTCGTCGGTGCTGGGCGGGCGGCCGCCGATCGGGCCGGTCCACAGGTCATGCGTGATGCCGACCGCCTTGCCGGTGCCCGACAAGTACAGGATTTCGAAATTGCGGTGCTGATGCGACAGCGGCTCGATCTGGTCGAACATCTCCTCCATCGGGGTCACGAACACCCGCCGGTGCAGCGCAAACCGGTCCACCAGCCGCAGCGTGAATTGCGACATGATCCCCAGTGTGCCCATCGCCACTTTGCCCGCGGCGAACAGGTCGGGATCGCTGGCGGCGGTCACGTCGATCGGTTCGCCCGATGCGGGCACCAGCCGGAAACCGACAATGGCATCGTGCAGCGCGGTCAGGTTGCGCCCGGTGCCATGCGTGCCGGTGGCAAACAGCCCGGCCAGCGTCTGCACATCGATGTCCGACAAGTTGGGCAGCGCCAGGCCCACCTCATCCAGCGCGCGCGCGGCCACCTGCAGGATGGTACCGGCGTGCAGCGTGGCGGTTTTGGCGGCGGTGTCGTGCGCGATCAGGCCCGATACCGGGCCGATATCCAGGATGGTGCCGGGGGTGGGCACCAATGGCGTAAAGCTGTGCCCGCTGCCGACCGCGCGGATCGGGGGCGGGCTGGTTTTCACCACGCGCACAATGTCGGCCTCTGACTGCGCGACCGCCAGTGATTTGGGCGTGATGCGGTGCGCGCCCGACCAGTTGGCCCATTCGCCGGGGGCCAGCGGCGCCGCATTGAAATCGGGCCGGGTGAAATTGCGCCCGCGCCACAGCGCATAGGGCACGCCGGGGACAAGGAGCGCGGCCGCGCCGGCCCCGCCCAGCAACATCGTGCGGCGTGATATTCCGGTCATGGCTTTGCCCCCGCCATGAATGCAATCAGCGCACGGTAATCGGCATCGCTGCAATCGGCGCATTGCCCGCGCGCGGGCATCGCGCCGCGCCCGCCATGCACCGATGCCAGCAAGCCATCGATGCCGCGCGCCGTCATACGTGGCTGCCACGCCGCGACGCTGCCGACCAGCGGCGCACCCGCGCCAGCGACCGCGTGGCACAATTTGCACGACCGGGCATAGCGTGCGGCCAGCGCGGGATCGGCCGGAGCAGCGGTTTCGGCATAGGCGATTTCTGCCGCAGTGGGCGGCGTGGCCACCGCGGCCGGTGGGCTGCAGCCCGCCAGCACGGCGCACAGCGCGGTGATTGCCATGGCGTCAAATAATCGCATGTTTGCCTCATACAGTAGCTATCACTATCTTTATGGGGTTCCATTTCGGAGTCAAGCCGGCTAACATTGTTGCTATGAATATTCCTGTTCCCGCCACCGATCCGCGCGCCCGGCCGGTGCAGCTGCGCGGCGCATCGACGGTTGCGCAATTGCTCGATACCGCCGCACTGCTGCTGGAAGAGCTGGGCTTTGAACGGCTGTCGACCAACCGCATCTGCGCTGCCGCCGGCCTGACCCCGCCGGCAATCTATCGCTATTTCCCCAACAAATATGCGGTGCTGAAGGCGCTGGGCGAACGCCTGATGGCCAGCCAGAATGCCGCGCTTGACCAGTGGGTGACGCTGGAATTTGATCCCGACGATCTGCCGGGCAGCTATCGCGCGATGCTGAACGGGCAATTGGCGGCGACCCGCCGCGAAATTGCGGGCGCATGGATCATGCGCGCGCTGCACGCCACGCCGGTGCTGGCCGAGGTGCGGCACGCCAGCCACGCGGCGGTGACCGACATGCTGTCCGCGTGGGTGGCAGAACAATGGCCGCACATCGATGGTGATGCGGCGCGCCGGCGTGTGCGGCTGATGGTGGAATTCGGCTATGCGGTGATCGAAATGCTGTGCGAGCGGCCCGACCCCGACGAAGCGCAGACCGTGGATGATGCTGCGCGCATCCTGGCCCACGAACACGCCGGCATGATCGCACCACTGCCTTGATTGGCAGGTGGTGCGGGCCGGGACGGTGCGGCATGGTCGCATGGTGAACACGCCCCAAACCTTGCCACAAGTCACCGTCTGGTATGATGGCGGCTGCCCATTGTGCAGCCGTGAAATCGCGCTGATGCGGCGGCTGGACCGCGCGGGGCGGATCGGCTTCGTCGATGTGGCCGATCCGGCGGTGACTTGCCCGCTTGACCGTGCCGATCTGCTGGCGCGGTTTCATGCGCGTGAGGGTGATATGATGCTGTCGGGCGCGGCGGCGTTTGCGGCGATGTGGCGGGCGATTCCCGTGTTGCGACCGCTGGGCCTGGCTGCGCGCTGGCCACTGTGCGGCTGGTTACTCGAACGCGGCTATCGCTGGTTTTTGCGGCGGCGGCCTGTGCTGCAACGCTGGTTGGGCTGATATCCGCCACGGTTCATGGCTGCAACAGCGCGGTGGCGCGGGCCAGGTCTTCGGCGCGGTCGATATCCAGTGCGGCTGAAGTCGAAAGCGGCAGAGTCGGCGCACCGCGCAGCAGTGCGCCCGCGCCCCGGTCACCGGTCAACGCACACAGCGCATCAAAATGCTGCGCACCAAACAGCACCGGCGGCAACGGGGTATCCGGCCCAAGGCTGGACAGGCGGTCACCATTGAATGCCGCCATCATCGCGGCAATATGGTCCGGCGGGACCAGCGGCATGTCGGCCAGCGCGATCATCACCGCGGCGGCGCCGGCGGCACGCGCGGCCGCCACCCCCAGCGCAACCGACCGTCCCTGGGGCGCGCCTGGCGGGTCGAGCAGGATCGGGACATAGCCGGGCAGGGCGGGCGTATCCGCGCTGACGACGGCAAAATGGGCGCAGAACGGGTGTGCCAGCAGCATGTCGGCAGCGTGGCGCGCAACCGGCTTGCCTGCCAGCATGGCCGCCAGTTTTGCCCCGCCAAACCGCGTGCCGCGCCCGGCCGCCAGCAGTACCAGCGCAATTTGGGCGGGGATCACGCCGGAGGGATCAGGCAGAAGTGGTCACGCAGAAGTGGTCACGCCGGGTTGCCAGGCCATGGTGGCGGCACAGGCATCATAGTCCTGCACCACTTCGGCCAGGATCGACAACGCCAGCGTGGCCGGGTTGCGCGTGCCAGGGATCAGCCCGATCGAACCGCGCAGGCGATCGATCTGCCACGACGGCACCCGCGCGTCGTGCAAGCGGTCGATCCGCGTCTGGTGCGTGCGGCGACTGCCGACCGCGCCGTGATAGAACGCCGGCAGCGCCAGCGCCTGGGGCAGCAGAAATTCTTCCCAATCGCGATCGTGGAACACGAACACGATCGCTGTCCACGCGTCGGTGGCCAGCATCGGCAGTTGCCTGGGGCTCAGCAGCGGCCGGATGCCCTCATCGGACAGGTCGCTCGTGGTGGCGCCATCGCCGCTGCGCGGAGCGCCATCGCCGCTGCGCGAAGCGCCATCGCCGACGCGCGGAGCATGTGCGATTACCTCGATGCCATAGGCGCGCGCCAGCCGCACCAGTGCCAGCAGGTCTTCGCCATGGCCCAGCGCGACCATCCGCAATCCGGGCAGATAGGTCTGCTCATGATCGCCCAGCTGCAATTGCGCCGCCACACGCTGATCCACCCGTGTAATTACTTCGGCCACCAGCGCGGCATCGGGGCGGGGGGTGAACAGCAGATCGATCCCGCCGCCGCAGGGCAGGCGCACATCGAAATAGGGTGATCCCACGCCATAACGCACCATGCGCGGTTGCCCCTGGGCCAGCACATCCAGCGCCTCGGCCGCGATCGCGCGTTCGACACAACCGCCCGAAAACGATCCCACCTGCCGCCCATCGGCCAGCACCGCCATTTGCGTGCCGATTGCGCGTGACGAACTGCCCTCAATCCCGGTCAGCGTGACCAGCACGCCCGGCACGCCTTCGCGCTCTCCACGCTCGATCAGCCGCAGGGCGTCGATCGGGCGCGCGGCAATCACTGGCTGCTGCCTTGATCGGGAATGCCGGGGCGGGCGTCGCCGGGATAGAGCAGTTTGATCGACGCCGGCGCATGACACTGGGTGATCAGCTGGTTGGCCAGCCGCAGCCGTTCTGCGGTCAGGTTGGTGTTGGTCAGCGCGTGCAGGCGTTCGCGCGCCACTTCATCGGCGGTAAAGGGGGCAGTACCCTTCGGCACCGAACCTTCGCCCAGCACGAACACCACATAGTTCATCAGGTCGGCCAGTTCGCCATTGTCCCTGATCCGGCTGTGCGCAACATTGGGCAGCCGCAGCAGATAGGCGCGCGCCTGCGGAGTGCACATGAACCAGCCAACCCGGCCTTCCAGTTCGGGCAGATGTGCGGGCACGGTATCGCCATTGACACCGTGGCACCCGCCGCAATTTTCGATGTAGTCCAGCCGCGCCTGCGCCGGATCGGTCATCACGCTGTGTGGATCGATCGTGGTAGGCGCGGGTTCCGCCATTCCGGTGCCGGCCGTGGCGGGACCGAACCCCGGCAGGGTGAGGCCAGCCGCAAGCGCGACCACACCCACACCCAGCGCGATCATCCGCGCCGATCGCGCCCGCGCCAGGGTTACAGGGACGCCACTGCCACGCATCGCAATCAGGCAGCGCCCACCAGCACCGCTGTCGAACAATGGTATTCCATGTTCTTGACGCCGAAACACCAGATAATGTCGTTGTTGAGCTGTTGCACGTAGGTCTGCGTTTCGCGATCGGTGCCGTCGCAGTTGCACTTGGCCGAGAACGATTTGCCGCAGCAATCGCGATAGGCGATCAGATAGGCCTTGCCATCGTCGGGGTTGATGCAGGTACCCACCCACGACACCGGCGAAGGTTCCGCGCCCGGCGGGCAAGTGTGGATGCCGCCGCCCGAACAGGTGCACAATGCGCCGTCAATCGCGCAATAGCGCCAGTATGTGCACTTGGTATCGTCGGTGGTCTGTGCGTTGCGGGCAAACACCGTCTTGGCCTCGGGCGAACGGTCGGGCTTGGCTGCTTCGGCGCGGCTGACCGGCAGCAACGGGAACACCGGTGCCGCGACCAGCGCCACGCCGATGCGGGCCAGCATGCCGCGCCGCGAAGTGCCACCGGCAAAGCGCCGCAGCACCTTTTCGCCAAAGCTGTCTGCATTGAAAATTGTCATAGTTTCCCCCGTTGTCCGGTCGGTTGGGCGGTTGGTCAGGCAGGGCCGCATCGGGTTTGCGCAGGGTTGGTACCCCTGCCGGTCACCACGAATTGGTCCAGATTGAAATATGTCCAAACAGGTATCATCAAACCATAGTAGCGTCGCACAGGTTTCGCATCACGCCGGCACCGCTTTCAGGCCGTCGATGTAATCCTGCACCGAATTCACACCCATTTCATGCGCGATGATCAGGCTTTCCAGGTGTTCGCGGCTGTTGACCAGCCCCTTTGACAGGACCACGCCATCGGCATCCAGCAGCACGGCATAGGGCAGTTTGCCCACCGCAAAGGCCTGCCCGACATCGGGTCCGTTGATGAACTGGTACCCGCCCAACCCCTGCTTTTCGATCATTTCGCGCTGAATCTGCGGGGTGTCATCGCCCACGAAAATCAGCTGCACGCGTTCATCGCGGGCAAAGCTTTTGGCCATCGGGATCAGGTTTTTGCACAGTGGGCACGATGCCGATACAAACATCAGCAGCCGCAACGACGAACCCGGTGCCGCGCCGCCAACGGTGACATTGGCGCCATCGATGGTCGTCGCCGGGATCGCCCCCGATTTCGCGCCGACCGAAGGCCCGCCGGCGGTGGTCAGCGCGCCGGCCGGCGCCACCCGCATGTGCAACACGCCAACCTGCCGCGCGAGCGCCAGGACTGCGATCACCAGCGCCAGGATCACCACCCAGCCAAACACCGCGGAAAGTACAAGCGCAGTCAGCATGGCCTTAATCTATCTCCGTCCGCTCGCCAGCGGCGAGGCTGCCAGTGCGGCAAGGGCATTGAACAACACAGTTATCAGGAACATCGCGGTGCCCGCCACCAGCGCCAGCGCGATATCGGCCAAAGCAACGGTTTCCCCTGGCGCCACGCCGATGGCGTGGATCGCCACCAGCGCGGCCAGCACCAGATTGCGCACCACCAGCCCCCAGCTGAGCGGCTGGCGCAGTTGCGATCGGCCGCAACCGCAATCGATCATCCGCCGCCCGCGCACGATGTTGATCGCCATGGCGGCGGCAAACACCACGAACAGGGCCGCCGCAGGCAGTGCCGCGATGCGCAGGCCGCCGCCCGTCACCACGCTGACAAACAGCGCCAGCCCCAGCCCCAGTTCGGCCAGCGGCAGCGCGGCTGCTACCGGGTTGACCAGCCCATCCGGCAGTATCCGGTAATTGGCCACCACCCCGGGCACCAGTTCGCGATGGCGCAGCTTGGCCAGGCCCGCCTCGACAAACACGATCCCGGTGCCGATGGCACCAATCAGACCGGTTTCGACGAGGATCGTGCTCATGATGCGAATGCTGCCCTGAATGGTGAATGCTGAATGCTGAATGCGGTGTGCTGGATGTAACAAAGACGGCGGAATTGCCGGTTATTGAATGGTCTGCACCAGACCCGAACCGGCGTCTTTCAGGGTTTGTTTCACTTCGCCGGTCACGGCATCAAGGATCGTAACGGTGCCGGCAAAGCCTGCGCCTTCACCATCATTGCCACCTTCTGAAACCAGCACCAGCTTTGGCGATGGCCCTTGCGTGACATTGACCACGGTGGGGCGGCCTTCGATCACCAGCCGCTTGACCACTTTGTGCGCGGCCAGATCGACATCCCACAGCTCTTCGCCACCGGCCTTTTGCGTCCAGTATTCACCCTTGTGCATCAGCACATAGGCATGGCCCGATGCACGATGCAGCGCAATCCCCTGATCGCGCGCACCAGGATACCAGTTCACATCCAGTGGCTTGGTTTCACCCTTGCGCAGGCCGGCAGCCTCTTGAATCGAGAACGGCGTGCCCACGGTCGGCTTGGCGCCCAGCTTGGCGGTATAGATCAGGCCGGTGTAGCTCAACATCACGACTTCGTTCTTGGCCTGATCGACCTGAACGTTGTCGTAGATCGGATCGCCGGTCGCGCTGAAGAACGGTTCGGTGCGGGTGATATCGACTTTGCCACCGGTCAGGTTGATCGACGCCATCGACCCATCCGAACACAGCGCCGCCAGCCCGACGCCGGGGTTGGTGATCAGGTCGGCACAACCCGGCAGTTCAAAGCTTTTGACGAACTTGCGCTTGGTCAGATCGACCACGTTGACCGACGAAATCGGGCTGAAGTTATAGACATAGGCGGTCTTGCCATCTTCGCTCAGCACGAAATTGTGTTCGCGACCGCCGACCAGCATGCGCCCGGGCAGATCGATGTCGCCCTCCAGCTTCAGCGTGCTGGCGTCATAGACCGAAATGAAATCCTGGCGTGTGCCGTGCAGACGGCGGGTCCATGCCGTTTCGGCCACATAATAATGCTTGCCTTCGGGATCGATGGCCAGGTCACCCAGCACCGGGGTTTCGATCTGGCCCAGGTATTTGCCATTGGCGCTGTCATAGATCGATGTGGCGGGCATCACGAACCCGCGCGACACAAAAATCCAGCTCTGCTTGGGCGCGGGCAGGGTGTTGACGCTCGATTCTTCGGATTCGACCGAATCGGGCTTGGCCAGCGCCGTGCCGGCCAGCAGCGCGGCAATGCCAAACGCCGCGGCGCAGGCGGCGGCGCGGACAGGGCGCAACGGGACACGACCTGCAACAGGCGAACGGCTGGTTCCGGAGAACTGGAAATGCGCGGCGGACTTCATCGTGGCTGGCCCCCTTTGGACACGGTGTTTCGGACAATGTGACGGCAAACCCTGCTGTGCGTGCCTGGGACAACCCTTCACGCAAACACCGCTTTGCCTGTCGCGGGCCGGTTGCGCCTGTTCGTGCAACCCGGCCTTGCCCTGCCTATCTGTGATCCAAGATTTGACGCCTGTCCAAATTTAGTCAAGCGCGATTCATGCGCCAGCGCCATCTTTGTTGGCGCGCATCACCCGCCCGCGCCAATGGTGTTGGCGCGTTTCAACCGCACGCTGCGCCATTGTCGATGCCGCCGGCAATATCCTGCGCGGTCACCGTGCGGGCCAGCATGACCAGATGGTTTGCGGCGATGCGGGTCACGGCCGGCATGCGGTCTGCCCACGGTTTCTGGTACCCGGCAAACGGGGTCGTGCCCTCCATCGACGCACTGATGTACAGTGCGACCGTCTGCACGTCGTCCGGGCCCAGCGCAGGGTTAAGCTCCGCGACATATTCACCAATGAAATCGTGCACCTTTTGGTAAAAAACATGCACCCGGTCGGCGATGAACGGGTTGTGGTTGGCCAGCGCCCACAGTTCGGTGAACAGGCGGGTGGTGCGCAACCCGGCAATATCCTCAAGACAGATGACGATGATCAGCCGCAACCGCTGTTCTGCGGTCAGATCGGGCTGGCGCACCCGGTCTTCCAGCAATTTGTCATACCGGTCGAGCAGATCGTCGAGCAGCACCTGGATCAGCAGTTCCTTGCGCGGAAAGTGATAGCTGACATTGCCGACCTTCGTCCCGCATTCGGCCGCGATCCGCCGGATGGTGAACGCACCCGCACCTTCGTTGATCAGCACGCGCAGCGCCGCTTTCAGGATGGCGTCGACGGTTTCGGTACCACGCAGATACGTGCCCGGGCGTCCGGCCACGACCGGTTCCGGTTGCACTGTGTGGTGGTCGAGCATCGGCGACGTCAAAACCTGTCCTAAACTCTTGGTCGAAAAGCCATTGGCCGGGCTTCCCAAGCGCTGCTGCAACACCCACCGCTTCGGCACCACCCTGCGGTGAAATACCTGCGCGCCACCCTTTTTGCGGATTTGCCCGATGGGCGTCAACAAAGTGTTTGACCAACCTTGGACATCTGTTCAGTTTTTATTTCTGGCAGGTTACGCGAATCGGGAGCGCTGCTGCAGTATTGCGGGCCGCGCGGGTAAGCATTTTGCATTGCGTGCCGACATCTGTTGCAGTTTGGTACGTGTTGCCTGGGGGACGACTGACGCATGGCTAGCCCTTCATCCGAACAGGACATCGCCCCGGCGCCCGGCACTGCCACGGTGCCTGCGTTACGCACAACATCGAAACGGGGCGCACGGCTGTTGCTGGCATCCGCGGCGCTGGCCACCGCCAGCGCGGTAGCGGGGCAGGGCATGTCCAGTGCTGGCGGATCAGCGTCAGGCGCATCATCGTCAGCCATGGCCGAAACCGAAGACGGCATCCCGGTGACCGACGCGCTAACCCGCGAAAAATGCGGCAGTTGCCATACTGCCGACGCCAAGGGCAATCTGTCGCGCATTTCGTGGTCGCGCACCACGCCCGAAGGATGGGACCAAGCGATCAAGCGCATGGTCCGGCTCAACGGCGCCAGCGTGACCCCTGATGAAGCCCGCCACATCGTCCACTATCTGGCCAACAGCCATGGCCTGGCCCCAGAAGAAGCGCGGCCGGTATCGTATTACGTCGAAAAGCGGATGGTGGACGAAACCAATATTCCCAGCGAATCGGTCCGCACCGCCTGCGCCGCGTGCCATGCCTTTGCGCAGCCGTTGTCGTGGCGGCGGTCATCGACGGAATGGAAATTGCTGCAGGATTTCCACGTCGCGCTCTATTCGCAGGCGGATTCGCAATACCGCCGGCCGGCGACCGATGAACCGGGTGAAGTGTTTGGTCACACCACCCCGGTGGTCAACAAGCCGGGTGCTATTCCGCTGACTTCGGGCCAGGTTGCGCTGGCCTATCTGCGCAAGACTGCACCGCTGCACACGCCGGAATGGGCGGCGTGGAGCCAGCGCGCACAAGTGCCGCATCTGGCGGGCAAGTGGCTGATCAGTGCCACGCTGGCGGGGAAGGGCAGCTATTTCGGTATCATGGAGGTCGCATCAGGCGCGACGCCCGACAGCTTTGCCACCCGCACCACGCTGCAATCGCTGACTGACAAGGCGCCGCCGGTCACCACCAGCGGCAGCGGCACGGTCTATGCCGGATATTCGTGGCGCGGCCGTGCGCAGGGCGCAACCACCGCAAAATTGGCGCCCGATGCGCCCGAACAACCGGTGCGCGAAGTGATGCAGTTTGCCGCGGATCGCAAAAGCGCCGCCGGGCGCTGGTTCTGGGGCGAATATCAGGAATTCGGCTATGACGTCACGCTCACCCGCGCCGATGGCGCGCCGGTGATCGCGGCGATCTCCCCCGGCGGGATTCGTGCCGGGGCAAAGGGGCAGAGCTTGCGCATCCTCGGCGATGCCTTTCCCGCCGGGCTGACACCGCATGACATCGATCTGGGGCGCGGATTGACGGTCAGCAAGATTGCTTCGGCGTCGCCAGGCGAACTGGTGGTCAATGTCGATGCTGCGGCCGATGTGCCGTCAGGCCTGCGCGATGTCACGGTCGGTTCGGCCGTGCTGTCGGCGGCGCTGCCGGTGTGGCACACCATTTCGTATATCGCGGTCGCACCCGACAGCGCGCTGGGCCGGCTGGGCGGGGTGGCGCATCCCGCCGGTTATGGCCAGTTTGAAGCCTGGGGCTATGACAACGGGCCGGATGGCAAACCGCACACCGCCGACGACGTCAAGGTCGGCGTGGTCGATGCCGATTTCAGCCTGGAGGAATTCCGGTCGACCTGGTACGATGACGACCTGAAATTCGTGGGAAATATAACCCCGGCGGGGCTGTTCACCCCCAATGCCGATGGGCCAAACCCGCAACGGTCGGGCAACCGCGACAATTATGGTGATGTGTGGGTGGTGGCCAAGGCCAGGGCATTGAAGGACGCCAATGGTGCGCCACTGACTGCCAAGGCCTATCTGGTCGTAACCATTCCTTCGTTCAAACGCTTTGACCAGCCGGGGGTGGCACAGTGACCACGCTGCTGGCGCACCGCTATCGCCCCGGTGAAATGCACCGCTTCGCCGCCGCCGGGGCCGAATTCGTCTATATGCCGCAGGCTGGCGCGATCTTTGCGCTGGATGACGCCATCACCCGCGTGCTCGCGCAGATGAACGACGGTCCGGTGGCGCATGACGATCTGGTCACCGCGCTGGTCGGCCAGGGCATGGGCACCCCCGATGCTGAAGGTCTGTTGCGCGAATTGCGCCAGGTGCGCGTGATCGAGGCGGAAAACGTGGTCGCGCGCGCGCCGGTGGTCGATACCCCGCCGGCCGATTTCCCGCTGCAGGCGCTGGTGCTCAACGTGACGAACCAGTGCAATCTGGCCTGTACCTATTGCTATGAATTTGGCGCCGACAAGATTTCGACGCAGACTGGCAAGACCAAGTACATGACCCCCGAAACCGCGCGCGCGGCGGTCGATTTCCTGTTTTCGTCGGCCGGCAGCCGCGAAGCGGTGCACATCACGTTTTTCGGCGGCGAAACGCTGATGAATTTCCGCCTGCTGAAAGACGCGGTGGCCTATGCCGATGCGCAAGGCGCGCTGCTGGGCAAGCGGGTGACTTACAGCCTGACCACCAATGCCACACTGCTGACCGACCCGATCATCGATTTTCTGGCCGACAATGCCGTTGGCGTGACCGTGTCGATCGACGGGCCCGAAGAAATGCAGGACGCCCGCCGCGTGTATAAAAGCGGCAAGGGCAGCTATGCCGTGATCGCCCCCCGGTTGAAGGCGCTGATTGCTCGGCACAAGACCCGCGCGATCGCGGCGCGCGTCACCCTTAGCGCGGGCGTGACCGATGTGGTCGGCATCTATCACCACCTGAAACACGAAATCGGCTTTCACGAGATCGGCTTTGCGCCGGTCACCACCACCGATGACGGGCACGATTTCGGGCTGAACGGCGATGGCATGAGCGCGGTGCTGGCGGGTTTCCATGCCCTGTCCGAAGAATGGCTGCAATTTGCGTTGCGCGGGCAGATGCACGGCTTTTCCAACGTGTCGGAAACCTTGAGCGAACTGGTCGTCGGCACCAACAAATCGCATCCCTGCGGCGCCGGGCTGGGCCTGCTGGGGGTCAGCCCGTCGGGTGACCTGTCGCCCTGCCACCGCTTTACCGATGCTGATGAACACGTGATGGGCCATATCGACAGCGGCATCGACCAGGCCAAGCGCAGCGATTTCCTGACCCGCGGCCACGTTGGTGCCAAGTACGAATGCACTTCGTGCTGGGCGCGGCCGTTGTGCGCCGGCGGCTGTCATCACGAGGCGTTTGTCCGCTATGGCGATACCGGCCACGCCAACCTGCATTATTGCGACTGGATCCGCCAATGGACCGATCGCGTGCTGGATATTTATGGTACATTGGCAGTACGCAATCCAGAATTCCTCGAACGCTTTGCCGACCGAAAGGGCTTGTCATGAAGCACTTGAAGCCACTGAACGCCAAGGCGCGCCGGATCGATGCCGATCTGGCCGCCTTTGACGCTGCCGCCATCGAAGAGGATGTCGTGGCGCTGCAACAGGCGCCGCGCCCGCATGTGCCGCTGGGCTGTTCGCTGTCGTTTTCGCCAGGTTGGGAAGTCGACGCCAGCGGCGGCACCGCCGGGCTGTGCCAGCCCGCCGAACGCGATATCTATGACTGCTATGTCACCTGTTTCTGGCCGGTGCAGATGGCCGACCACGTCAATTATTCGGCCGACTGGGCCAGCAATTGTGCGGCGGCGACCAAGGACTGGCGCAGCCTGGACGTGGTGTTTCCCTGATTTGGGGCGCGGTTTTACCGCACAAACTGTTTCCTTTGGGCGGGGGCTTGCCATGTTGACTCAGGTGCGCACATTCACACCACTGCTGGCCGCTTGCGCGCTGGTGGGTAGCACGCTTGGCCTGATCGCTGGCCCGGCCCATGCCGGCACGCTGATGCTGGGGACCTATCCCGACAAGCTGTTCACCATCGATGACGTGACCGGCGCGGTAAAGGACCGCATCCAGCTCGATGCCGGGCTGCCGGTGTCGCTGCGGCTGAGCGAGGATCGCAAGAAGATCTTTGCCACCACCATCACCACCAGCGGCGTGATCGTGCTCGATGCCGATACGCACAAAGTGCTGACCCAGTTCAGCCTGAACACCCCGACCGAACGCTATCGCTTCAACGGCGGCGTGCCCGATGCATCGGGGCGCTATTTTTATACCACGATCCTGCGCACCGACAAACTGGTGGATCGCTATGTCGTGTCCAAACAGCAGTTTGCGGTGATCGACCTGGTGCAGAAAAAGATCGTGCGCACCGCTGATCTGGAACCGCAGGATGACGCGCTGGCGGGCGGCTATCGCGCGCCGATGATGATTTCGCCCGATGGCAAGACGCTGTACCTGTTCAAGGACAAAGTGCTGATTGTCGATACCGCCAGCCTGAAGGTGGTGGACCGCATCGACGTGCAAAAGGCCGATGCCACGGGATATGAAAACGTTGCGTTCGGCGGCGGGGTCGAAGGCCTGCAATTGACCACGCCCAACGAACTGGTGTCGCTGTTCACCGCGTCTGACCCGTTTGTGCACAACAAGATTTTCGGCCTGGGCCGGTTTGACCTGACTGCGCGCAAATTCACCTTCACCCCGATCGGGCCGATCACCAACCAGATTTCCGGGCTGGAGGTCACCCCCGACGGCAAGACCGCCTATACCGTGGCGACCACCGGTACCACCGGCAACAAACGCTGCGAATTCTGGAAATTCGATCTGACCACGCTCAATCTGGCGGACAAGCAGGAATTCCATTGCCGGTCGCGGTTCACGCTGGGCATGTCGCAGGACGGGGTGAAGCTGTACATCTATGGCGCCAGCTATGATATCGAAGTCTATGATGCGGCCAGCCTGAAATACGAAAAGACCTGGGATCTGGGTGCCGATGCGACCATGGCCGGGATGGTCGCGCTGAAGTGAACCCGCTGTGCCAGCGTTGTTAAAGTGTTGAATGTGATGCCCGACGTGCAGGTGGCGGGCCACGGTATCGGTCTGGCCACCGCCATGCATTGCCTGACCCAGCGCGGCATCGGCATTCAGGCCGGTGCTGATGCGGTTCCGGCATCGGCACGTGGACCGCTGGTGATGCTGGGCGACGCGGCGCAAGCGCTGCTGACGGATGTGTTTGCGGGGCAGGCACAAATGGCGCAAATGCTGGCCATGGCACACCCGATCACGCGGCGGATTGTCCGCTGGGGCAGTGATACCGCGCAATGCTTTGCCCATTCCGCCGTGGTGGTCGCGGCTGATCGTTTGCGCGACGTGCTGGTGGGTGGGCAGGGCGTTGGCTCGCCCATGCCCGCGCAATTCGCGCTGACCGCAACACCGGGGCCAGATGCCCGCCTGTTGCGGTTTGGCCAGCGTGAGGCGGCCGCCGCGCCGGTAATGTTGCAACGCCATGCCGATCGCAGCGCTGCCTATGTCGAGGCACTGGGCGCGGGCTGGCTGTTTCTGATCCCCACCGGCGGCGATGCCGGGTGGCTGCTGGCGGTGGGGGCCGACCCGGCGGAGGCGTTGCGTGACAGCGCTGTGATTGCTGATGTGGTGGCAGAGGTCGGCGCGGTTGCCGGCCGGTTTGAAACCGCGCCGCGTCTGGCTGATCCCTGTGCGACGGCTGCGCATCTGACGGTGGGTAGCGCAGGCCTGGCGCTTGATCCGATCTGCGGCGATGGCACCGCGACGGCGGTGCGCGGCGGCATTCTGGCGGCGGCGGTGGCGGCGGCGATGGTTGGCGCGGATCGGCCCGCGCTCGATCCCGATCACGATGGAGCCGCGCTGGTAGGCCATTACCGGTTGATGCTGATCGCGGCGATGCGGCGCCATCTGGGCACGGCCTGGCCATTCTATACCCGCGGCGGCACGGGCGCGTGGTGGCAGGCAGAGGCGGCCGCGCTGGCCCAGGGTCACGCCTGGTGCACACAACAATTGGCCGCGGCGGGAGAGGCGCGGTTCGTGCTGGCCGGGGACCGGCTGGTCGCGCGCGGGTGCGCAGCCTGAACACTCCCGCACCTTCTGCTGCTGCGCCGCCTGCCGTTTCACCCCCGGTGGCGAACTGGAGCACGTATGGCCGGCTGATACCCTGGCTGCTGCCCTATCGCGCGCGGCTGGTCGGGGTACTGATGATCAGCCTCATGGCCACCGGGGTCGGGCTGGTGCAGCCGTGGCTGTCGAAACTGATGATCGACGATGGTCTGTTGGCGCACAACTTTCCCGTGCTGGTGCGGATTGCAGTGCTGGTGGTGGTGGTTACCATCGCCGGGTCGGTGCTCAATATCATCGCATCGTACCGCTATGTCGCGCTGTCGGCGGCGATGCTGTTCGACATCCGGCTGGCGCTGCTGGCGCATTTGCAAACGCTGTCGCCCCGGTTCTACGCGCGGTTCCGGCTGGGCGATCTGATGAGCCGGATCAACAGCGATGTCAGCGATGTGCAGCGCGCGGCGGGCGATACGCTGCTGGCGGTGCTGGGCAATGTGCTGTTCCTGATCGGGTCCATGGCGATGATGGCCTGGCTCGACTGGCGGCTGTTCGTGGTCGGCACGGTGCTGGTGCCGGTGGCGACGGCGGCGTTTGTCTGGCTGCAACGGCGGCTGGTGGCGATCACGCGGACGATGCGCGAACGCGGCGCGGACCTGGGCAGTTTTCTGGTCGATACGGTGATGGGCATGCGCGTGATCACCGCGCTGGGCGGCGAACCGCATGAGGCGGCGCGGTTCACCACCCGCAACCGCGCGTTCGTGACCGCGATGCTGCAGATGCAGATGGCGTCATTTCTGGCGGGCGCAGTGCCCGGCGCGGTGCTGGCGCTGTCGAGCGCGGCGGTCACGCTGTATGGGGGCTGGCGCATTCTGACCGGCGCGACCACGATCGGCACGCTGGTGGCCTTCATGGCGTACCAGTCGCGGTTGTTTGGCCCGGTGCAATCGCTGCTGGGGCTGTCTGCGGGGCTGGCATCGACGCGGGTGTCGCTGGCGCGCATTTTTGAACTGTTTGATACGCCCCCCGATGTGCACGAACCGGCGGTGCCACTGGCATTGCCGGCAGGCGCGCTGGCAATGGGGGGGTTGTCGGTGCAATTTGCCGGCGTGCATTTCCGCCACGATCGCGATGCCGTGCTGGCGGGGGTCGATTGCGTGATCCCGGCCGGCGCGCTGGTGGCGATCCTGGGCCAGAGCGGCGCGGGCAAATCGACCATGGCCGACCTGATCGTGCGGTTTCGCGATCCCGATGCGGGCACGGTGCGGATCGGCGGGGTGGATGTGCGCGGGTTGGCGCTGGCCGATCTGCGCCGGGCGGTGGTGCTGATCGACCAGACGCCGTTCCTGTTCAACGCCACGATTGCCGAAAACATTGCCTTTGCGGTCGATGGCGCCACGCGCGAAGCGATCGGGGCGGCGGCGGATGCTGCGGGACTGGGCGATCTGATCGCGCGGGTGCCACAGGGGCTGGATACCCCGGTGGGCGAACGCGGGCAGGCGTTGTCGGCAGGGGAACGCCAGCGTATTGCGCTGGCGCGGGCGCTGTTGCGCCGCCCGGCGGTGCTGGTGCTGGATGAACCCAGCGCGGCGCTGGATGTGGAAACCGAGGCGCGCGTCGCGCTGGGGCTGCGCGCGGTGCTGCCCGATGCAACAATCGTGATCATAACCCACAAACCCGCGCTGGCAGACATGGCGGATATGGTGATCACGCTTTCCGGTGGGCAGGCGCGGGTGGTCTGATGGCTGAACGCGTGCGGATCGCGGTAATCGACAGCGGCGTTTACCCCGTGCACCCGCACATCGTGGCGGCCCGCATACTGCCCGGGGTGGCGATCGCTGCCGATGGCACGATAGCGTACGGGCCGGAAAAGGCGACTGACCAGTTGGGCCATGGCACGGCGGTAACCGCTGCCATTCAGGAACTGGCACCCGATGCCGATGTCCTGCCGATCCGGGTGTTTCAGGGCGCGTTGCGCGCCAGCGCGCGCGCGCTGGTAACGGCGATCGTGTGGGCGGCGGAACAGCGCGCGGATGTGATCAATTGCAGCCTGGGCACGCCGAATGCGACCCATGCCGCGCTGTTTGACGATGCGGTCGCCCGGATCGGTGCGGCCCGGCTGGTCGCGCCATTGGTGGGGGGCGATGATGCACCATGCTGGCCCGGGCAATGCGCCGGGGTGGTCGCGGTCGGGCTGGATTGGGATATGCCGCGCGGTGTCGCCCGGCTGGATGGGGGAGTATGGTATGCCGCTGGCTATCCCCGCCCGATTCCCGGTGTGGAACAGCTGCGAAACCTGCACGGCGTCAGCTTTGCCACCGCGCAGATCAGCGGATTGATTGCGGCCGGGCGGTTGGACTGATTGCGGCGACACGCGCACTGGACGTGCGTGCGGCAACATACAAGAGGGAGGGGTTCCGACCCCTCCCTTTCGCAATCAAAAATAAGATGATCTAATATTTGTAACCGATTTTCAAACCGAAAAATTGCGGTTTGGTCGGGTAACTGCGCGATGATCCCGAACAATACTGAATTGAACAGAAAGTATTTTTTGACAGGATGCCGCGGTTGTCAAAGGCATTCTGGATGTACGCCTCGATTGCGAATTTGTCGATCTTAGTTCCGGCCGAAAAATTGAACGTGGTAAATCCGGCAGTATCACCGAGCAGCAAGTCGTTGGACACGTCGAGGTCCGATGTGCTGCCCGACTGGTGAAGCACTTGTGCCTGGAAAAACGTCGCCGATTTGCCAATGGTAAAGTCATAACGGGCGGTTGCGCTGCCCTTGAATTGCGGCTGCCGTGGCAGTCGGGTGCCCTTGGCCGCAGCGACATCGTTCAGGCCATCATCCGCCGAACAGCTGGGGCGGATCGACAGGTCGGTGCTGGATTTCAGCTTGCAGAAATTGTTGGCCAGCGCCGAATCGTTGTACGCGGCATTGGCCGACAGTGTCAGTTTGTCGATGGGTTTCCATTCCACATCGGTTTCGATGCCGTAAACGCGGGCATTGCCGGCGTTGACCGTCACCGGTGCGCCCTGATAGCCGGGCGGAATGACCCCGTACTGAATACCCTTCCACTGTTCGTAATAAACCGCACCGTTCCAGCGGAAATTGTTGCTGAACCGCGTTTTCCAACCCCATTCAAAGTTGGACAGCGAATCGGATTTATAGGGAACGGCGTTGGCAAGTCGATTGCCGCCGCCCGGACGGAAACCGGTCGAATATGTCGTATAGATCATTTTCGAGGGTTCAAATTGCCAGGTCAGGCTGATTTTGTGGGTCTGGCCGGTCTGGTGATACATCGTGTCAGTGTTGATGCAGCTGAGCCGCCCGTTATGGATGAACTTGCCATAGAGGACTGCGGGATCTTCGTTCCAGCAACCACCTGTGCCAGTGGCCTGGTGCGCCTTGGCCGAATCTGCGCTTCCCCAGGTGCCGGCAAACCCGCGCAGACCATTGTCGGAGATGAAATAGCGTATCCCGCCGGTGGCTTTCAGCGTTGACGTCAGGTTGACATTGGCCTCGGCAAAGGCGGCACCGTCTTTGAAATGCCGGTCTTCTTCAACCAGATAATAGGTGTCTGGAGAATAGCTTCCGCCGACAGCAGGTGAAAATGGTGGAAAAGTATCGGGAACGCCCGTGTTTAGTGCTGTGCTTATACCCGGAATATAATAATTGTCATCGTTACTGATGCGCTGGTATTGATAGAATGCACCGGCAGTCAGTTGGAAAGGCCAACTTTTTGGTGTTGATAGCCTTGCTTCCTGCGTAAATTTCACTTCGTGGTCATGCCCGTAATATTGCTGCGTCGGATTAATGAAATTCCCATTCTTGTCTTTGAAATTGATGTAGTAATTTGCCACAATTCCCGCGGTCACATTGGTGTCGTAGGTGACGGAATAATAGGTATAATCATTCGCATTCGAAGATGTTTTTGAAAAATAACCTGTCGCAGAAACAATATCGAAATCGCCAATTTTACCTTGAATTGATAATTCGGCCTGATACCAATGCTGCTTCAAATATGTGGGGCTGAAATCGTGAACTTGTAGATCGCCGACGCGTGGATCGTAGTTGTAACCGCCGGCCGAATTGGTATTTTGGTACGTAATTGCCGGTGTAATCGTCCAATCCGGTGCGGGTTGCCAGCTTATTGCAGCGCGTCCACCATATTCTTCATCAGGGTTGTATGAATTCCGAACAAGACTGGTGTTATCAATTGTGATCGGAGCGGACTTATAATGATAAACTCCATGGGTGTTGTTAATATATCCACCGGTCTTTTCGTAAAATGCCATCAGGCGAACCGCAACGTTGGACGCCAGCGGTACGTTGATAAATCCTTCGGCGGTTTCGCCAACCTTGCCTTTGCCAAATTTGTTGACTTCAAGATCTATGCCCGCTTCGATTTTGTCGAATTTGGGCTTCGCCGTGATGATACGGATCGTCCCGGCCAGTGAACTGGCGCCAAACAGCGTCCCCTGCGGCCCTGACAGCGCTTCTACGCGTTCGATGTCATAGATATGCACTTCGGGATTGTTTCCCGACGGCGAGGTGATCGGGATATCATCCAGATAGGTGCCAACGGTCGATGCCTGACCACCGCTTACCGAAATTCCGCGAAAGAATGGCTGGCTGCGACCAGGCCCCAATGTATCGAACGAAACCGATGGCAACAGATTGGCATAGTCGGCAAAATTGGCGACGTGGTTCTGTTCAAGCTTGCTGGCATCCAACGCCTGCAAGCTGATCGCGACCTTTTGCAGGCTTTCCGACTTGTGGGTGGCGGTCACCACGATTTCGCCGACGCCACTGGATTCGGCGGCGGCCTGCGGCGTGTCGGCCGGCGCCGGTGCGGTTTGCGCCTGGGCCACGCCCGACAGCATTGTCGAAGCTGCCAGCAAAGCCAGGAAACGCGTTCTGTGCGTCGATTTGATTACTGTCATCAAAAGCCCCCGCTCTATTGATTTGGTTATGAAATTTTTTGCAAAGCAATCGTACCAGGTACCGTTTCCCTCAAGCGATCAGTGATCGCAGAAATGCAGGCTAGGCGTACTTCCCTCATGGGTATGTACGCTGAATCTAGTATTCGTGGCCGATACACTGGCCGAAAAGCCGCGGTTTTGTGTCGTATAAGCTGTTGGTGTCGCCCAATGCTTGCGCATTGCCGACAGCACGGCGCGATGCCGTGCAGGTTGCTGCCATCGCAGCGTTACCTGCGGCCCGGACGGCCGGCCATGCCCGCGTCTGAACGTGGTGCAAGTCTGACAGTGATCATAAACCGGTCAAGAACGATCGTGATGGCCGCTCGTAAAAAGGTGGATCGGCACGGCGGCCGATTGCGCCGCGCTGACTCGACAAGTCCGGGCAAGTATCGCAGGACTGCCGCCAGCAGGTTCGCGCGCCGGGCCCGCGCGCGAATTGCACCTGAACCGGCAGATGCGGTGCCGGGGCGTGGTGCGGCGCAAACCCGACGAAACCGGATAAGGGAGCAGTGGCGATGGCAGGACCCGACGCGGCAGACGAAGCCACCGTTTCGCTGGATACCGCGTTTGCCCATGCGACCGCGATGCTGGGCCGTGATCCGCGCGTGGCGCTGGGGCAGGCACGCGAAATCCTCAATGCTGTGCCCGGCCACCCGCAGGCCCTGCTGATCGAAGGGCAGGCGCTGCGGCTGCTGGGCGATCTGCCGGCAGCGGGCCGTGTGCTGGCTCACCTGCTGGCATCACAGCCACGGTCGGCGATAACCGCGTTTGAACTGGGGCTGGTGCAGGGGGGGCTGGGCGAAACCGGTCGGGCGGTGGCGTCGCTGGAACGTGCGGTCACGCTCAAGCCCGATCTGCTGCCGGCCTGGCACGCGCTGGCGGGCGCGTTGCGCTCAACCGGGCGCGAGCGTGAGGCGCGCCACGCCGATGCCAAGGCGGTGGAGGCCGCCGCGCGCGATCCCATGCTGATCAAGGCGGCGGTCGCGATGCACGACCAGCGCTTTGCCGAGGCGGAGGAACTGTTGGACCACCGCATCATGGTCATGCCGCGCGATGCGGCGGCGCTGCGCCTGCGCGGTGAAGTGGCGTGGCGGCAGGGGCAGCTGAACAAGGCGATCGACCTGCTGAAACAGACACTGGCAATCGCGCCGGGGTTTGGCGCGGCGCGCGAATTGCTGACGCGCATTCTGCATACCGGGCCCGACGTGGCAGAGGCGCTGGCGCAGGCGACCATTCTGCTGGATGATGAACCCGATAATGTCAGCCACGCGCTGTTGAAGGCATCATTGCAGGTGCGGCTGGGTGAACAGGACAATGCCGCCACCATCTATCGCAGCCTGGTGGCGCGCGGGGTGGAAAGCCCGCGCGTATGGCTCAATCTGGGCCATGTGGAAAAGACGCTGGGCCACCAGGCCGATGCGGTGGCCGCCTATCGCCGCGCGCTGGCGCTCGATCCCGCGCTGGGGGAGGCGTGGGGCAGCCTGGCCAATTTGAAAACCGTGCGGCTGGATGCGGCCGACATTGCCGCGATGGAGGCCGCCGAGGGCGCGGTCGAGGATGATGAACAGGCCAGCCAGATGTATTTTGCGCTGGGCAAGGCGCATGAGGATGCCGGCGATGCCGACCGCAGCTTTGCCGCCTATGCCCGCGCCAATGCACTGCGGCGCAAGGGGCTGGATTATGACGAGGCCCGCCTGATCGACGGCGCCAAAGCGCATGCAGAGCTGTTTACCGCGCCGTTCTTTGCCAGCCGTGCCGGGCAGGGCTGCCTGGCCAACGATCCGATCTTTGTGGTCGGGCTGCCGCGCGCGGGATCGACGCTGGTCGAACAGATCCTGTCGAGCCATTCGCAGATCGAAGGCACGATGGAACTGCCCGACATGATGATGATCGGCGACCGGCTGCATGCGCGGGTCGACGATGGCGAATTTGCCAGCTTTGCCGAACTGCTCCGGTCGTTGGCACCGGCGGATGTAAAGCGGCTGGGTGACGAATATATCGATCGCACCATGGTGCATCGCAAGGACGGGCGCCCGCGTTTCATCGACAAGATGCCCAACAACTGGATGTACACCGGGCTGATCCGGCTGATCCTGCCCAACGCCACGATCATCGATGCGCGGCGCCATCCGATGGGATGCTGCTTTTCCGGGTTCAAACAGTTTTTCGCGCGGGGCCAGCTGTTTACGTATGATCTGGGCGAAATTGGTCGGTATTATCGTGCCTATGTGGCGCAAATGGCGGCGTTTGACCGCGAAATGCCGGGCGCTGTCCATCGCGTGATCTATGAACGCATGGTGGCCGATACCGAAGGCGAAGTGCGCGCGCTGCTGGCGCATGTCGGCGTGCCGTTCGAAGAAAGCTGCCTGGCGTTTTACCGCAACCCGCGCGCGGTGCGTACCGCCAGTTCCGAACAGGTGCGCCAACCGATCTTTACCGACGGGGTCGATCACTGGCGGCAGTTTGAACCGTGGCTGGGCCCGTTGCGCGACGCGCTGGGTGCGGTGGAAACCGCCTATCCCGATGTACCTGGGGATCTTGGCTGATCGTGATGCAATTGCGTTGAATCGCGGTGAGCCCCGCCCATCAGGGGAGGGGTTGGGGAGGGGTGTCCGACGCCCGAATTGTTGTGCGCCATATCAGCGTTGGACACCCCCGCCCAACCCTCCCCCTGAGGGGGAGGGCTTTTAAAGATGGAAGGACTTTCAGCGGTCGCGCTGGGCCAGCAGGCGCAGGCGCAGGGCGTTCAGTTTGATGAACCCGGCGGCGTCTTTCTGGTCATAGGCGCCGGCGTCATCCTCAAACGTTACGTGGCGTTCGGAATAGAGGCTGTCGGGCGACTGGCGGCCGACCACTGACGCGGTGCCTTTGTACAGTTTCAGCCGCACGGTGCCGTTCACTTTGGCCTGGCTGTGGTCGATTGCCGCCTGCAACATTTCGCGTTCGGGCGCGAACCAGAACCCGTTGTAGATCAGCTCCGCATATTTCGGCATCAGCTCATCCTTCAGATGCGCGGCGCCGCGATCGAGCGTGATCGATTCAATCCCGCGGTGCGCCACGGCATAGATCGTGCCACCCGGGGTTTCGTACATCCCGCGGCTTTTCATCCCCACGAACCGGTTTTCGACCAGATCGAGCCGGCCAATGCCATGCTTGCGGCCATAGTCGTTAAGCGCGGTCAGCAGTGTGGCCGGGCTCATCGCCACGCCGTTTACCGCTACGCCATCGCCTTGTGCAAAATCCACGGTGATATATTCGGGGACATCGGGCGCGTCTTCGGGGTTGACCGTGCGCGAAAAGACATAGTCGGGGACTTCGGCCCAGGGGTCTTCCAGCACTTTGCCCTCTGACGAGGTGTGCAGCAGGTTGGCGTCGGTGGAAAACGGGCTTTCGCCGCGCTTGTCTTTGGGCACCGGCACCTGGTGCGCCTCTGCCCAGGCGATCAGCGCGGTGCGGCTGGTCAGGTCCCATTCGCGCCACGGCGCGATCACGCGGATATTGGGATCGAGCGCATAGGCCGACAGTTCAAACCGCACCTGGTCATTGCCTTTGCCGGTGGCGCCGTGGGCCACCGCATCGGCGCCGGTTTCGCGCGCGATTTCGATCAGGCGTTTGGAAATCAGCGGGCGCGCGATCGACGTGCCGAGCAGATAATCGCCTTCGTACCGCGCATTGGCGCGCATCATCGGAAACACGAAATCGCGCACGAATTCTTCGCGCAGATCATCGATGTAGATGTGTTCGGGCCTGATCCCCATCAGCTCCGCCTTGGCGCGGGCCGGCTCCAGCTCTTCGCCCTGGCCCAGATCGGCGGTGAAGGTCACCACTTCGCAATTGTAGGTGACTTGCAGCCATTTCAGAATGACAGAGGTGTCAAGCCCGCCGGAATAGGCAAGGACGACCCGCTTGATATCGGACATGAGCAATTCCTGGCAGAGCATGGGACTGTAAAGGTGCGGGGGCGCGCGTAACAGGCAGCGCCGGTTGACGCAACAACCACGGATGTTCGCCGGTGCGTTGCGCATGGCGCGGCAACCCCCCGGCACATGACAATGTTTGTAAGTGGTGCGCCGGTGAAAAGTGCTGCAACAGCATCGCACAAGACACTTCACGAACGGCGGCGCGCAAATGCCGCCCGGCGCGAACAAGCGGGAGAACCGGTACCATGACACCAACAAACGGACATCTGCGCGCCATTGCTGCAGCGCTGGCATTGTGTGCGGCGCTGCCGGCCTTTGGTCCAGCCCACGCGCAGCAGGTTGAACACGGCGTGGTGGTGCAGCGCGGCTGGCTCAACACGCGCAAAGCGATCGAGCCGTTGAAGATCACCAATTCCAACGGCAGCCAGCTGAAGAGCATGCAGCGGGTGGCGATCACGGTGTTCAACGTCGCCTTTCCCGACGATTTTGAAATGAAGGCCAAGGGTGGCGGTGCGTCGGGCGCGTTCGGCATGATCAGCCATTCGTCCAGCCGCATTCACACCCACCTCAACGGGATCGATCTGGCCACCCAGCAGGCCATTGCGGACCACGCCTATGCCGATTTCGTCGCTCAGCTGAAATCGGCCGGGTTCGAAGTGGTCGATCAGGCCGCGCTGGCCGCGGCCTCGCCCGAATATGCCACCTGGACGGCGCTGCCCAACGGCACGCGCGGCCGGTTTGGCGCCTATGTCGCACCGACCGGCATGAAGCTGCATTTCATGCCGGGGGACACCGACCACCGCGCCACATCGGGCATGTTCGGGCAGCAGATGACCGCGTTTCGCGCGCTCGATCGCACGCAGGCCTATCAACGGTCGCCCTATGTGGCGCGCGATGCCAATGTCAACGCGATCGCGGTGACGCTGGTGGTCGATTATGGCGTGTACAGCAGCAGCGGCAACCGCCGCGGGTTTGGCAAACGCGTGTCGACCGGGTTTGAAGAAGGCGCCACCGTTGCCGCCGGTATCCTGGGTGACGATGCCACCGTGGTGCGGGTGTGGAATTCGCATTCGGGCGGCTTTCCCACCCAGCTGACCCTGCAACAGCCGGTGATTTCGGACGCGGACATCGGCCCGGCCGACAGCACGCCCGGCGATTTCGTCATCCATTCCAGCCCGGCGCTGTTTACCCCGCCGGCAAAGGACGTGATCGAACGCGCCAACAGCGCCATCGTCGGCGCGTTTGTCGAAGGGCGCTGACCGGGCCATGCGGGGCTGGGCCGCGCGTCAATTCGCGCGCCAGCCCCATTTCATGCTCCGTTAACGACTTGCGCGGGGCAACTCGTTAAATTCTGTGCGCGATGGCTGATGTCCTGATCATTGGGGACGGATGCGGCACGCATGACCTTGAGCGCAAACACGGCCAGCTGGACCGCCGCCGATTACAAAAGCGCCACCGCCGGCCAGATCGCCGGGCTGACCGTCGCGCAAGTGGCGGCGCTGGCGCATACCGACTGGTTGACAGCGGCGGCCTTTGCCGGCTTTTCGGCATCGCAGGTCGCGGCGATCAGCATCAGCTGGACCTGGATGAGCGCGGCGCAGATCAACGCGCTGTCGGCGGCGGCGACCGCGGCCATCCCGGTCGGCGGTATCGCCGCGCTGACCACCGCCACGATCGCCGGGCTTGGCACCAGCCACCTGGCCGCGCTGACCACCGCACAGATTGCGGCGCTGAGCCGCACCCAGATCAAGGCATTGAGCGCAACGCAGGTCGCCGCGTTCAGCCCCACCCAGATCGCCGCGATGACGCTGGCGCAAGTTGACACGCTGTCGCCGGCGCAGATCGGCGGGCTGAGCGCGGCGCAAGTGGCGGTGCTGAGCCCGGCGCAACTGGCATCGTTGTCGGCGGCGCAGCTGGGCGGGTTGACCGCGGCGGCGGCGGCAGGGCTGACATCGGCGCAGCTTGCCGCGCTGGGCATGGCGATCAGCGGGCTGTCAGCCACGGCGATTGCCGGGCTGGCGCCGGCGACGGTGGCCGCGTTGAGCGGCTGGCAACTGGCCGATCTGACCATGGCGCAGATCGGCGCGCTGACCCGCGCGCAGATTGCCGGGCTGACGGCGGCAAAGCTCGGCTACCTCTCGCCCGGCGCGCTGATGGCGTTGGGCAGCAGGGTGCAGGCGATCAGTCTGACAGCGCTGGCCGGGCTTACCCCGGTCAATGTTGCGGCGATCTATATCCGGCTGTCATCGGCGCAGATCGGCGCGCTGTCATCGGTACAGGCGGCAGAGGTCACGCTGGCAAAAAACACCACGGCCACCTTGCTGTCGGGGCTGACCACCGGCGGCCTGCTGACACAGGTCAAGGCAGTAAGCGCGGCAGGCCAGTCGCTGTTCAGTTATCCCGCGCTGCTGTCGATCCTGACCGCCACGGAAAAGGCGATCGGCAGCACCGGGCTGTCTGCGGCGCAACTGGCCGATCTGAAACGGCTGACCACCGCGGTCGGCAGTGTGCTGGGCACGCAATCGTATCTGTATGGCGTGCTGGCGGCGATGGTGAACGGCAACGCCGCCAATGCCACCTGGACCGGCGGCGCCACCACCAGTGTTACGCTGGGCAACCTGGCGGTGGGCAGCAGCGCCAAGCAGTTTGACGAACTGCTGGGCAAATGGTTTCTGGGCACCGATCTGCCAAGCTGGTCCACCACCACGGCGACCAGCTGGGTCACCAAAACCGCCGATCTGTTCGGCACCAGCGGGCCGACGTCGGCCGATCCGGTGCAGGGCGGGATCGGCGATTGTTATCTGATCGCGGCCACGCTGGATGTCGCGAAAGTGCAGCCCGGCCTGATCGCATCGATGTTCACCGACAATGGCAACGGCACCTGCGGGGTGCGGCTGTACACACCGGGCGGTGCGCCGATCTATTTCACCGTCAATGGCCAGGTGCCCAAATCGGGCTGGACCGCCGGCACCGCCACGGGCGCCGAATGGGTCACGCTGCTGGAAAAGGCCTTCATCGCCTATAAGAACGAAGTGCACGGGGCCGCCAATGCCTACGATTCGATCAGCGGCGGCTGGGCCGAAGGTCTGACCGCGATCACCGGCAAGACGGTCACCAATTACATCGCCGCCTATACCACGTCGCAGGCGGTATGGGACACCACGGTCAAAAACGCGGTGATCGCCGCGCTGGCGGCGGGCGAAGAAGTGCTGTTCGGATCGTTTATCGACAACAAGGACACCGCCAACGGCAAGACCGATCTGGTCAGCAGCCATGAATTCGCGGTGACCGGCTATGACAAGGCGACCGGCTGTTTCGTGCTGCAAAACCCGTGGGGCGCCAGCGGCGGTTCCAGCTGGAACGGAATTTTTGAACAGACCATCGATCAGCTGTGGGGCGGCACCACCGGCAACAGCCGTTCCAGCGGCTTTATCGTCGCCAGGGGCAGTTCGCCCAGTGGTGCCACCGCGTCGGCCTATGCCGCCGCGCAACTGACGCAGGCAATCGCCAGCGTGCCGCAATCTGCCGGAACGCTGGTGGCGGACAGCCTGCTGGCCGCGGCCGCGCAAGGCACGGCCGCGCTGCACGGCCTGCATCTGGCCGCCGCCCTGCGCTGATTTCCCGAACCGGAAAGGCGCGCTGTGTCCGCAAGAACAGCTATGCTTTGCCGCACGGGATGATACACCTCGCCCGGGTTAATGGATTTAGGGGTATTGCCATGCGCGCGCGTGTTCTGGGCCGGGGATTGTTGCCGCTGGCGGCGTTTTCAGCCGTCATGATCGTTTCATCAGCCGCCATGGCCCAACCGGCCGATCTGGCCGCGATCACGGCAGCGGTGGCCGATACGCATCGCACGCCCGCCCAGACCAAGCGCGACCAGTACCGCCACCCGGCCGAAACCCTGGCCTTTTTCGGGCTGCGCACCGACCAGACGGTGGTGGAATTTCAGCCCAGCGGCGGCTGGTACACCGCCATTCTGGCGCCGCTGGTGGCCAGCAAGGGCCACTATATCGGCCTGGTGCAGCACAGCCAAAAGGCGCAGGACGGGCTGGCAAAGCTGATCGCGGAGGGTGGCGAACGCTATCATGGCGGGACCGCGGCCACGCTTGATCCGGCGGCGGGAACGTCGACCGTGGCCGATGGCAGCGCTGATGTGGTGCTGACCTTCCGCAACGTGCACAACCTGATCATGGACGGCAGCGCCACCGCCAACGGCGCGTTCAAGGCGTTTTACCGCATGCTGAAGCCCGGCGGCGTGCTGGGCGTCGAAGACCACCATCTGCCCGAAACCGCCGACAGCGCAGCGGAACAGAAGTCCGGCTATCTGAAGCGTTCAACCGTGGTCCATCTGGCCGAAGCCGCCGGGTTCCGGCTGGCCGGGGAAAGCGATATCAACGCCAACCCCAAAGATACCCACGACTGGCCCGAAGGCGTGTGGACCCTGCCGCCCACGCTGGAACTGGGCGACAAGGACCGCGAAAAATACCTGGCCATCGGCGAAAGCGACCGCCTGACGCTGAAATTCGTCAAGCCGAAATAAGGCGCGCGCGACGCCAGCGCGCGTTGCGTTGCCGGCCTGTCAGGATTTGGCGTTCGTCAGCAGGAACGCAATGTCCTCATAAGTGTTCGCGCCTTTTATCCGGTCGATGAACTGATCGGCGGTGTTGATCCCGAAATCCTTGTAGGCCGCCGCCATGTTCAACATGACTTGCGCATCCAGTTTGGCGGTGCCCATGCCGATTGCGTATTTGGTCCAGGTGAACCACAGGCGCTTCATCTGTTCCAACGGGGTGGTAATTTTTTTGAAGCCCGGCGGCAGATCCAGAAATTTGAACGGCTGCGCATCGACAAGTTTGAGATAGTGGTAAACTTTGGTGCCGTCGGCGCCTTCGTAATTGACGTGAAAGAATTTGCTTTCCGCGGCTGGATTGGTGTCAAAATCCAGCCGCCAGCCATCACCGGCGGCGTTTTTGAAACCGATCATGAAACCGGCCCCGATCATGTTGGCCGATCGTGCCTTGCCCCAATAAGGATGGCGGAACTGATCAATGGCCAGGCCTTCGTTGACGGCCATGCAGGTCAGCACGCTGGTCAGATTGCCGGTGGCGTGATTGCAGTTACCCTTGCACTTGCGTTCAGGTTTGCTGGCCACGGCATGCCTCCTCGTTTGGATGCCGATAAATGCGTGCGAACAATGACAAGGTCAAGAAAATGGGATGGCATGCGCAACTATTTGGTCACGCTGCACCGCAACATTCAATTGGACGGGCATCGGCAGGACGTGTAGTGCAGCTACCCGGTCAGCGCAGTGTTTCCGGCGTTGGCAAGTGCCAGGCTGTGGCGCGGTGGTTTGCCCCGGAGTGCGATGCGTGATCCTTTGTCAACATTGCCCCATTTCCAGAAACAGGTGCGCGTGACGGATCGCGGCGCCGGGTACGCGGCGGTTCCACCCGCGGCGGTTGTGCCATCCGGCAGTTTTGGCCCGGCCTATGCGGCGATGGTGGCGGGTTGCCGGTTTCTGATCGCGCGCGGGCAGGGGCCGCATGGGGTGCCCGCAATCCGCGCACCGCATCGCGGGGTGGCCATGCGCCGCGCGGGCAATTGCCTGCGCGAACTGGACCGGATGTTGTCGGTGCTGGTCGACGCAGGGGTGGCCGACGGGGCCGGCGGATGGTTGGACAGCGGCACACGCAAGACCCCCGGCGTCTATGCACGCGAAGGGGATGCCGCGCACACCATTTTCCGGATCACCGCATTGCGCACCCATTTCGCGGCAGACATGCCGCGTCTGCGCGCGATCGGCCGGATCCGGGCGATGGCCACTGGCGACATGGCGGTTGAGGCGGCCAGCCGTCCGGCGGTCGATCTGGCGGCGGCGACTATGGGCCGGGCGCGGTGCGGCCACGCGTCGCCGACGGCATTGGTGATCGGCGATGCCGCGCTGGCGACGATTGCCGAATTTTACTGGGTGCTGGCCGATCGTTTGCACCGGTTGCAGGCCAGGGCGGTCATCGCGGATTGATCCCACCGTCAGGGTGATCGTGACGTATCATGCGCATCGCGGCTGCTCCTGTGCGGTCACCCCGGCGGGATGCGTTGGCGGTTTCAGCGACGGTACCGGGCCACCCTCGATCTGCATCGCGAGCGGTTGTACCATTGGGTCGGCGGGTCGGGAACGCACCCTTCGTGGTCCCGACGGATAGCAGTTGCCAGAACAACCCATGCCCTGTGCAACCCTCCGGAGCTATGGCCAATCCGCCTGTCGCATATCTGCCTTCACACCACGGGAACCGGGGACAACTGGTCCCGTTGTGGCGCCACCATCGCGGTGACAGGGCAGAGTGAAACACGCGCTTTGCCTAAGGGCATCTCCAGTTCACTGGAGATCGGACCGAGTGGCCGGATGCGGCACTGTCGCAAAATGCCGTAATCCATGATTAAGTTCTTGGAAAAATATGCTTAATATATTTCCCTTAGGGACCCGCCGAAATGGATATAACTCGGGTGCGGTGCACACGCTGCTGCGCACGCTGATGCCACCCGGGGGCGCAGGCACGGCCAGATTGGCCGCGACGTTGCGTCGTGCAGGGGTTTGCGCGTTGCTGTGCAGAGGTCTGCGTGTCGCTGTGCCGGCAGGGGATTCGTTGCGGTCGCCCGGTCAGGCGGGGGTTGTATCGCGGCGCAGCGGAACCACGTTTGCGCCATACTGGCCGGAATTCAGCCGCGTTTCGGTCGCTTCGATATAATCGCGGGTGATCGGCACGGCATCGCGGTCGCGCACCAGCTGCAGCTGAAAATTCACCAGGCTGGCATGTTCGAACCCGGTCGCCGCACCCGCCAGATAGAACAGCCACATGCGGTAGAACTTTTCATCGAACAGTTCGACGATGCGATCATGCTGCGCCACGCAACGGTCAAACCACGCGCGCAGCGTGGGCGCGTAATGGCGGCGCAGGATCTCGCAATCGGCCAGCATCAGCTTGTTCGGCTCGATCGCGGCGACGGTTTCGCTCAGGGACGGGATATAGCCGCCCGGGAAAATGTATTTGCGGGTGAAATCATCGGTAATCGCCGGCGGTGCGGCCCGGCCGATGGTGTGCAGCAGCATCACCCCGTGCATTTCCAGCAGGTTGTGGCAGGTGCGGAAAAACGTCGGGAAATTGCGCGTGCCGACGTGTTCGAACATGCCGACCGACACGATCCGGTCGAATTTGCCCTGCTGGTCGCGATAATCGGTCAGGCTGAAGGTGACGGCATCGGCCACGCCTTCACGCGCGGCCCAGGCCTTGGCATAGCCGATCTGTTCCTTACTGAGCGATATGCCGTGGATTTTTGCCCCGGTCACTTTGTGCAGATGGATCGCCAGCCCGCCCCAGCCGCAGCCGATATCGAGCACGCGGTCACCCGGTTTGAGCGCCAGTTTGGCGGCGATGTGGTTCATCTTGGCCACTTGCGCCGCTTCCAGCGTGGTGATCCCGTCGGCCCAATAGGCGCAGGAATACTGGCGATTGGAATCGAGGAACAGGTCATACAGCCGGTCGTCGATGTCGTAATGGTGTGACACGTTGCGCAAGGACGCTGCGCGCGCGTTGATGCGGTTGAGCCGGCCGACAATCGCCAGCCGGGTTTTCATCCACAGCCCCGGATTGTCCAGGTTGCGGCCGCTGTCCCACGGGTTGTTGCGGCGGATCAGGCCGACAAAATCCATGATGCTGCCACCGGTGATATCGACGCGCTGGTCCATATAGGCCTCGGCAAAGCCCAGGCTGGGGTTGCGTGCGATCTTGCCCGGCACGCCCTTGTCATGCAGCACCAGGCCCAGATCGTCCCAGCCGGGGGTGGCGGTGCCATAACGGCGTTGGCGGCCACTGGCCTCTGTCACAGTCAACGTGCCCTGGTGGACCAGACGTTTCAGTGCGGCATCAAGCAGGAACATCGACATGAACAAGACCTGTCATCGCAGTTGGCAGGGAAAAACGGTAATTTTACCTGCGACACTTGGGCGGGCTTTGCAAGCGCGCACGGTTGCCCGCCAAGCTTCGCGCCGTTATGCCGGGGTCATGAAACTCGATCTGGTCGATGTGTTTGCCAACCGCAGCCTGTCGGGCAATCCGCTGGCGGTGGTGCGCGGTGGAGAGGCGCTGGACACGGCGCAAATGCTGGCGCTGACGCGGTGGCTGGGGTTTTCCGAAACCACGTTCCTGTTGCCTCCAAGCGCCGCCGGCGCAGATTACCGTGTGCGGATTTTCTATCCGGCGGGAGAATTGCCGTTTGCCGGGCATCCGACGCTGGGCAGCGCGGCGGCGTGGCTGGCGGCGGGTGGTGTGCCCGCGCGCGCTGATGGCGTGGTGCAGGAATGCGGCGCCGGGCTGATCACGGTGCGCGTGACCGGCGATATGCTGGCGTTTCGCGCGCCACCCTTGTTGCGCGGTGGTCCGCTGAATGATGCCGAACGGGCAGAGGCGATCCGCGTCGCAGGCGTCGACGCGGCCGATGTGATCGGCGCGGTCCATGCCGACAATGGTCCCGGCTGGCGCCTGCTGCACCTGTCATCGGCGCAGGCGGTGCTGAATGCCGCGCCGGTGGCCACCGCGCCGGTGCCGACCGATGTCGGGCTGGTCGGGGCGTGGCCCGCCGGGCATGAGTGCCAGTTTGAGGCCCGCGCGTTTTTTGCCAATGCGCAAGGGCGGCTGGTCGAAGACCCGGTCACCGGCAGCCTGAACGCGTCGGTCGCGCAATATCTGCTGGCGCATGGCCACGCCGCCGCGCCGGGCTATGCCGCCGGGCAGGGGCAGCAAATTGGCGCCGACGGACGGATTGCGGTGACCATCGACGCCGACGGCACCGTCTGGGTCGGCGGCCGCGCGCGGATCATTTCCCGTGGTGAAGATCTGACGCTGTAACTTTCCGGTCGCGGATGAACCCGCGTTGTGCGCGCGGTTCAGCGCCCGCTCACCTTGTGGTGCATAGAGTGACAACCAGTCCTTGGCAGGGGGCTGGTTTTTTGCCGCGATTGCGGCCTGCGGGATCACCCGCCGTAATGTGACCGTCGATTTTCGGCGGCATCCGTTTGCACAAGGATATCCCTGCCATGCCTGCTTTGAGGTCACGCCGCCGTGCGTTTGCCGCCACCACCGCTTCGCTGTTGCTGACCAGCGCACTGGCCGCCTGCAACGGCCAGGCGGCACCCGGTGCCGCTCCGTCGGATGGCGGCAGCACGGTGGCCGCGGTTGATGCGGCGCCCACGGCGCTGCCACTGGCAACAGCGGTGCCCACGCCCATCGCCACCGCACCGCCAGTGACCGAGCTGCCCGAAGGGCGGCGGACCCGGGTGGCCCATCTGGCCAACCGGCGAGACGGCTATGGCTATCTCGACCGCGCCTATTATCAGCAGAATGCCGTCGAAAATGCCCCGCCCGATTACAGTTTTGACAGCAGCGGCGTGCGACCGTGGACCTGGGCGACGGGCGATGGCGCGCGCGTGATCAGTGAACCGGTCGCGGGCGGATATCGCTATTATTATTACAATGCCGGGTCGGACCGGCCCTATCTGGTGCGCGATCCGCTCAATTCCTATGCCTATGACAATGGCGCGCTGGTCGGGGTCTATTCACCGTCGGGCGAATGGATCGATGCTGGCGAAAATTCGCCATCGGCGCGCTATGCCGGGCGCTATTACGACCGCGGCAATACATTGTGGCGCGGGGCAAACCATTCTCCGCACGTGGCGGTCAACGCCTATGACTGGGGTGATCGGCGCGCCGATATCGCCGCGCAACGCAACGCGTGGCAGCAGCGCATGCAATCCAATGCCGAATGGACATCGTGGAACAACCAGCACCGCGATCAAGAACAGGGGTACTGGAACGACGCGCGTGACCAGCATCAGCAAGCGGCGCAACAGTTCGGCACCTGGCAACAGAACCACTATCAGGGCGCGCCGCCACAGTTTTACGGCAACCCCGATCAGGGTGGCAATCAGGGCGGCAATGGCAACCCCAACCAGCGGCGTGACCATACCGCGGCGATTGTCGGCGGGGTGGCCGGCGTAGGCATTGTTGCCACCGTCGCCAACGCTGTATTCGGTCATCGCGACGCGCCGCATCCGGCACCAGCCCAGGCCCCGGTTTCGCCCGGCCCGGGCAGCGGGTATCAGCGCGGTCCGGACCAATATGCGCCGCGTGCGGCGCCCGCCCAGAATGCGCCGCGACCGGGGCCCGCGCAATATGCGCCGCGCCCTGCGCCGGGCATGGCACCGCAGGCCCCCATGCAGCCCGGCATTGCACCGTCTGCTGCCCGCCCGCCGCAAATGCCCGTGCGTCCGGCCTATGCGCCCGCACCGCAGCATCCCGTGGCAATGCGGCCGCAGCCGGCAGCAAACCCGGCACGTGCGGTCCAGCCTGCTGTGCCGACCCGCGTTGCCCCGGTGCCCGTGCATCCCGTGATGGTGCAGCCTGCGCCCGTGCGCGTTGCGCCGGTGCCGGTCATGCCGGTTCGTCCGGTGATGGTGCGGCCCGCGCCGGTGCGCGTTGCGCCGGTGCCGGTCATGCCGGTTCGTCCGGTGGTGGTGCGGCCCGCGCCAGTCCCCGTTGCGCCGGTGCCGGTCGTGCCAGTGCGCGTGCCGCCAGTTCAGGCGCTGCCGGTTCGTCCGCCGGTCGTCCATGGTCCGGCAGCGGTGGCCCATCCCGGCCCTGCAAAGCCGCCGCACCAGCCGCCAGAGCGTGATCGTCCGCACGATGCGCATGACCAGCACCATGGTCCGGGCGACTGACGCCCGCGGTCAGCGCTTCATTTCGGCGGCCAATGCCAGGGTCAGCGCGGCGGCGGGCATTGTGCGTGCCAGCGGCGCGCCCTGGCCCGCCCAGTGTGCGCCAAAACCGGGCTCTCCCTGTGCCCGCGCGACGGCATTCAGCGCCTTGCCCAGATCATAGGCGACCGGATAAGCGGGGATCATCACCCCTGCCAGTGCATCGCCCGCCGCGGTAAAGCGGTTGGCCAGGCAGCGCGCCGCCCGGCCCGAAATCGCGCGCGTGACCGTGGTGTGGTGTGCCGCATCGCCCAACAGGGCGGCACGGTACCCGGCATCGGCCAGGCTTTCATCGCAGGCGATATAGGCGGTGCCCAATTGCGCCGCCGCCGCGCCCAGCGCGCGTGCGGCATCGATCCCGGCCCCGTCCATGATCCCCCCGGCGGCGATCACCGGCACGTGCAACGCGCGCGACAGCAGGCGCACCAGCGCCAGCGTGCCGATCTGTGCATCGGGCGCATCAGCGTCGAACGTGCCACGATGGCCGCCAGCCTCCCACCCCTGGGCGATCACCGCGTGGACCCCGGCGGCCTGCGCTGCGCGCGCCTCATCCACGCTGGTGGCGCTGGCCAGCAGGACAATACCCGCCGCGCGCAGCGCCGCGATGCGCGCGGCATCGGGCACGCCGAAATGAAAGCTGACCACCGCCGGCCGTTCGGCCAGGATCAGCGCCAGCATCGCGTCGTCATCGGCAAAACTGGTGTAGATGGTGTTCAGCCGGTCGGGCGGGGTGGCACCAAACGCGGCAAATCGGGGCCGCCACTGGTCGATCCAGCCCGCCTCTGCCGCCGCGTCGCGACGCGGCGGGGTGTGCACGAACACGTTGACGTTGAAGCGGTGATTGCCCAGTGCGCGCACGTCGGCAAACATCGCGCGCGCGCCGTCAACACCGGCCGCGCCCACCGCGATCGCGCCCAGCCCGCCTGCGCCCGATACCGCTGCGGCCATCGCCGGCGATGATACCCCGGCCATCGGCGCCTGCAGGATCGGCAGTGTGACGCCCAGCAGATCGGTCAGTTCGGCCACGGTTGATGTCCTTTGTTGTCAGCCCTGATGCGCCCACGCCGCCGCCGCCAGGCGCGCGGCCAGAAAATCGATCAGCACGCGCACCCGCGCGGCACGGCGCGGGCCGGGCGGGGTGACCAGATGCAGCGCGATATCGGGAATGCGCCAGTCGGGCAACACTTCGACCAGCGCGCCGCTGGCCAGCAGGTCCCACACCATGAAATCAGGCTGCAGCGCCAGACCCTGGCCGGCCAGCAGCGCCGGGGTCAGCGCATCGGCATTGTTGGCCCACAGGGGCCCATCGACTTGCACGACATAGTCGCCCTGTTGCGGGTGGGTAAACCGCCAGCTGCCCGGCAAATCACGGTTGGTGTAGAGCAGCGCGCGATGGGCGGCCAGATCACGCGGATGCGCGGGCGTGCCGTGGTCGCGCAGATAGGCGGGTGCCGCCACCAGCGGGCGGCGCACCGTGCACAGCCGCCGCGCGCGCAGACTGCTGTCATCCAGGCTGGCGATGCGCAGCACCACATCGTATCCGCCGCCGACCACATCGATCAGCGCATCCGACAGATCCAGATCGATCCGGACCGCGGGGTAGGCGGCCAGAAACTGCGGCAGGATCGGTGCGACATGGCGCAGGCCAAAGCTCATCGGCACGGCCAGCCGCACCAGCCCCTGCGGCGTATCACGCTCGGCGCCGGCGTGCGTTTCGGCCGCTTCGCCATCGGCCAGGATGCGCCGCGCGCGGTCGATCACGCCCAGGCCGCTGGTGGTCAGCGTTACGCGGCGCGATGTACGGTGCAGCAGCGGTACGCCCAGCCGCGCCTCCAGCCGGGACAGCGCCTTTGACACGGTCGGCTTGGACAGCCCCAGCGCCTCGGCCGCGCCGGCGAACGACCCGGTGTCGGCAACTTTGGCAAAGATCGCCCAGGCATCGAGATCGGGCAGCGACATCGTGCAACTTTCTTCATCGAAGGATTGCCATCATTGCCATTTCTTTGTCGTGCGCAAGGCCTAGATTGGTGCCAACAGCCGCCGGTCCGATCCGACGGCACGATGGAGAAACCCGATGATCGAACTGCGCCCGTTTGCCACGATCGGCCACGCCAACCACGGCTGGCTGGATGCCCGGCACCATTTTTCGTTTGCCGATTACCATGATCCGGCGCGCATGCACTGGGGCAATCTGCGCGTGTGGAACGATGACACGATTGCCGCCAACAACGGTTTTCCGCCGCATCCGCACCGCGACATGGAAATCATCACCTATGTTCGCACCGGCGCGATCACCCACCGCGACAGCCTGGGCAACCAGGGCCGCACCGCGGCGGGCGATGTGCAGGTGATGAGCGCGGGCACCGGCGTCACCCATTCCGAATTCAATCTGGAGGATGAAGCCACCACGCTGTTCCAGATCTGGATCATGCCGACCCGCGCCGGCGAACGGCCGGGTTGGGGGGCGCGCGAATTTCCCAAGGGCACGCGCGCCGGGCAACTGGTGGTGCTGGCCAGCGGCTATCCCGAGGACGGTGACGCTTTGCCGATCCGCACTTCGGCGCGGCTGGTCGCGGGAACTGTGCGTGCAGGTGAAACCGTGGATTACGAGCTTGGCGCCGAACGCAAAGGCTATCTGGTGCCGGCAACGGGCCGGATTCGTGTCAACGGTGCCGACAGTGCCGGGGTGGAGGCCAATGCCCGCGACGGGGTAGCCATAGCTGGCGAATCCACGATCAGCATTACCGCGCTCGAAGAATCCGAAGTGGTTTTTGTCGATACACTGTAAGGATGCAGTGGCAGGGTGTGCCCCTGCCACTGTCCAGCCAAAGGACATCCAGCCATGACCGACCCGGTTGAATCCGTCATCATTCCCCCCACGCGCGATCTGGGCGACGGGTTTACCGTGCGCCGCGCGCTGCCCAGCCCGCATCGCCGCATGGTTGGCCCGTTCATCTTTTTTGACCAGATGGGCCCGGTTTCCTTTACCGGGGACCAGGCGCTGGATGTGCGGCCGCACCCGCATATCGGGCTGGCGACGGTCACCTTTCTGCTCGATGGCGAAATCATGCACCGCGATTCGCTGGGCAACGCGCTGCCGATCCGGCCCGGCGCGGTGAACTGGATGACCGCCGGGCGTGGTATCGTCCATTCCGAACGCACGCCTGATGCGTTGCGCGCCAGCAACGCGCCGGCGCGCCTGTTCGGGCTGCAGACGTGGATCGCACTGCCCGCCGCGCATGAGGAAACCGCGCCGGCGTTCACGCATTACCCTGCTGATGCCATCCCGGTGGCGCAGGCCGCCGGCGCGCGGCTGGCGCTGATTGCCGGGCAGGCCGACGGGCTGACATCGCCGGTGCAGACCTTTTCCGACATGATCTATGCCGATCTGACGCTGGATGCCGGCGCGCGCTATCGCTTTGCCGCCGACCATGTCGAACGCGCCGTCTATGTCGTGACGGGATCGCTGCGGATTGTCGGGCAGGAAGGTGCGTTCGGCGCCAGCCAGCTGGTGGTGTTGAAACCCGGCGCCGAAGTGGTGCTGACCAGCGATGAAGCCAGCCGGCTGATGCTGGTGGGGGGCGAACCTTTCGCCGAAAAGCGGCTGATCTATTGGAACTTTGTCTCGTCACGCGCCGACCGCATCGAAGCGGCCAAGGCCGACTGGCGCGCAGGCCGGTTTGATCCGGTACCGGGCGATGCCGAATTCATCCCGCTGCCGCCCGATGTCCCCGGCGCGCGGCTGGTATAAGGAGTGTTATCCATGACCGATGTCCATTTCCCGACTGCGACAGCCACCAGCACCGGCGCCGGCACGTTTCAAGCGCGGCTGGAGATTGGCGCCAGCCCGCTGACCGCCACGCTGATCGCCGATGAGCCGGTCGGGTTAAAGGGGCTGGGCACTGGCCCCAATCCCTATGATCTGCTGGCGGCGGCGCTGGCCACTTGCACCACGATGACGCTGCGCTGGCATGCGCAGCGCAAAGGGTGGGACATCGGCACGGTCAGCACCCAGGTGACCCATGCCCGCGTGCCCGGCGCCACCCCGCCCGACCAGTTTGACCGTGTGATCACGCTTGCCCCCGGCATCGATGCAGCCATGCGCGATGACCTGCTGGCGATTGCCGAACGTTGCCCGGTGCACAAGACACTGACCGCCGGCGCGGGGATTGCCACACGGCTGGCCGGCGCGGAATGACGGTGATGCCGGCAGCGTAGTTTCCGAGGGTGCAGCGCCCGGCGTGCATGATTTACCCCTGCCATCGCCGCCCCGCAATCATGCGGGCACCGGTGATCGGTCAGGAAAATCAGCGTGTATCAGTCGATTGTGGTGGCCTATGATGGCACCGGCCCCAGCGATGCGGCGCTGCGACGCGGGGCGGAACTGGCCAGGGTGTGCGGTGCGCAGTTGCACCTGCTGGGGATTGTCATCAGCCAGGGCGGACTGCTGCTCGATCCGGCGGTCGTGCCGATCGAACTGCTGCAAACCGAACGCCACTATTTGCTGGAGGCGCTGGCCAATTCGGTGCGCGATCTGGAACAGTTGGGCCAGACCGCACTGACCGCGGTGCGCGATGGCGATGCAGCGCGCGAAATCATTGGCTATGTCCATGAAAACCACTGTGACCTGGTGGTGATCGGGCATGGCGGCGGCGGCATACTGGCGCGCTGGTTCGAAGGATCGGTCGGCACCCGGCTGCTTGATCAGCTGCCGTGCAGCCTGTTGGTGGCGATCGACGACCCCGCCGCCGCCGTCGCGGCCGTGGGCTGATGGCCATGTCACCCGCCACCCCCACGCTGACCATCACCCCCGACACCGCCTTTGCGATTGTGGAAAAGGCGCGTCAGTTTGACGTGAAAATTCCGCAGTCTGACCCTGACAGCGGGTCCAACCCCAGCGATGATGGCAGCATCGATGCGCTGGAATTTGGCACCCATGATGACACGTTGAACGAACTGGTCGGGGCGATCAGCGATTGCAACGACGATGAACAGCAGGACCTGATCGCGCTGGTGCTGATCGGGCGGGGTGATTTTGCGCTGGACGAATGGCCCGCCGCGCGCGCCGCCTGGGCAGACATCGGCCGCGCCGGCATCGCGCGTTTCCTGACCGGGATTCCGCTGCTCAGTGACTATCTGGAAGACGGTCTGTCGCAATTCGACGAAACCATCGCCGACTATTTCGACCGGCACTGAGTTTACTGCACGAACCGCGTATATTCCGAGGCTGTTGCAGCGCGTTGGCACGCCTATGGCAGCGAAGTGGGGCTGGCCTGGTGCCGTCCGCCCACGCGCAGGCGGTCAACCGCAGCGCGTGTCGGCCGGATCGGGTGTTCGCCCCCCATCACGACTTTGCGATTGTAGCACCACAAGCCGGCGGCTGGTTTTCAGCCGATTGCGGCGGACCCGTGGCGCGCGCGCGAAATGGAGACTGCCGCCATGATCAAACGTACCCCGCTGTCGTCCAGGCTTGCCCTGGCTGCCCTGCTTGCCGCCACCATGATCCCCGCCAGCGCCTTTGCCGGCGAACAGACCCGCGCCGAGGCCGCGATTGCCGAAGCCAAAGGCAAGATCGATGCCGGCGACAAAGTCGGCGCCAACGACCAGGCCCCCGCGCTGCAATCGCAGGCGCGCGCAGCACTGATGTCGGCGCAGGACATGCTGGCGCACCACCAGAAATCCGAAGCGATTGCGGAGGCACACCGCGCCAGCGGGCTGGCCGATCAGGCGATCGTGACCGCCAACACCCGCAAGGCCGAAAACGAACGCAGCCGCCGCGACGATCTGCGTGATGCCGGTGCGCGCGCGCAGCAGACTGCGGCAACCGCCAACAACCGCGCGGGTGCCGCCGAAGCCGCGACCGACAATGCCAACTTGCGCGCCGACAACGCCAACCAGCGCGCTGAAAACGCCGAACGTTCGACCGCCGCGGCCAATGCGCAAATCGAGGCCATGCGCGCAGCACCCCCGCCGCCGCCGGCTCCGATGCCGACCACCACCACCGTGGCCATTTCCAGCCATGACGTGGTCGACAGCGACCGCGCGCCGGTCCGTCATACCGTGCGCAAGGCGCGCGCGCGGGCCGGTCATCGCGTGATGCACCGCACCGTGCACCACCACCATGTGAAAACCACCACGGTTACCACCACCACCCACCCCTGACGCCAGACGCTGATGCCGTCCGGCCCGATGCCGCGCATCGGGCCGGGTGCCGGCCGCACGGCGCATGCCCATTGGAATTCATCATGCGTGCCCTGATTCTGGCTTGTGCCGTTCCCGTCGGCCTGGCGCTGGCTGCACCGACGCTGGCCGCGCCGGCCTGGGCAGCGGGGCAATCCGCGCCCATGCAGTTCGGCACCAACCGGCCCGCGCCAGGGGTGTGGACGCTGATCCCGCCTTATCCCGATACTGCCAGCAGCCCGGTTGCGGCAGCCATGCCCGCCGACCCCGATTACCATGGGCGCCCTTACGTGGGCGCACTGACCGCGCCGCCACTCACCGCGATCGACAAGGATTATCCGGTCTGCACCGCAACCTTGCGCGACGGCTGCATCAATCCTGCGCAGATCGTGCCGCCGCGCCGTCACCGCCAGCGTGCAGCGCAACCCGACTGACCCATTTTACCGCAACCATCAACCGAAGGAGCACATGACATGGACAAGGACAGACTGGCAGGGGCCGCCAAACAGGCCAAGGGTGAAGCCGAAGTCGTAATCGGCAAGCTGACTGGCGATGCCAAGCTTCAGGCCGAAGGCCACGCCGACAAGGCTGCCGGCAAGATCCAGAACGCCGTCGGCGGGGCCAAGGACGCCATCCGCGACAAAATCTGACATCACACTGCATTGATCCGAAACAATAAAACCCCTCACCTGAAGGGGCAGGACGGATAGGTGCCATCCTTGCTTTTTGGCATCAGCAGCGGGTCCGAAACGGAAATCAAAAGGAAATTCGTCATGCTGTATACAATTGCAATCATCCTGCTGGTCATGTGGCTGCTGGGTTTTTCGGTGTTCCATGTCGCAGGATCGCTGATCCATCTGGTGCTGGTCATTGCGCTGATCATGTTCGTGGTCGGCCTGGTGCAGCGCCGGTCGGCCTGATCCGGCCCGGATTGCGCCGGTGACCGGTATCGCCAGCCTGCCCACACCGACCGAGGCCAGCGATCCGGCCGCCGCGATCGGACAGACTGCCGCGCATCTGCGCCACGCCCACCGGCAGGAATCCGGCGTGGTGCAGCGCGCGGTAGACCGGGTCACCGGCATCATCGGCTGGCCCGGGACCGTGGTTTGGCTGGGCGCAACCATGATCAGCTGGATTGCGGCCAATCTGGTGGCGGGGCGACTGGGTTACCAGCCGGTCGACCCTCCGCCGTTTGGCGGTCTGGAATTCATCGCCGCGGCAGGCGCGCTGGTGGTCGCGGTGCTGATCCTGACCACCCAGCGACGCGAAGACCGGCTGGCCGATCATCGCGCCCAGCTGATTTTGGAACTGTCGATCGCCAACGACCAGAAAATTGCCAAGATCATCGGGCTGCTGGAAGAAAGTCGCCGTGACAACCCGGCGATTACCGACCGGGTCGACGATCTGGCCGCCGCAATGTCCACGCCATCGGATACCGCCGCGGTGATCGGCGCGATCAAGGACCTGAGCGAAGACGCGGGCTGAATTGCTGTGATCAGACCCCTGCGCGCTGTGCCTGGCGGCGGATCCAGCCGGCAACGTGATCGGGCGCGGTGACCGGGATCATGTGGCCGCCCGTCATCAGTTCCAGTTCGCATCCCGCGATCAGGCCAGCGGCATCGGTGCCCTGGTGCGCCGCATCCAGGATTTTGTCTTCGCGGCCATACAGAATGCCGACCGGCAGCGACAGCTGTGCATAGCGCGCGGCGATACCCGGCATGTCATCACCGGCATTGACCAGTTCGGACGTGATCGCGATGAACGCAGACGGCCGTGCGGTCAACGCGCCGCCGCCGTTGCTGTTGAAATCGGCCGGTGCCGGTTCTGGCGCGAACACCGCCGCCAGCGCCGCCGTGCCCTGCATCCGGGCAATCGGCACGGCCACGGTCTGGGCGATCAGCCGCCGCAGCAGCGCAGAGCGGATCACCAGCGGTTTGTGCAGATCGGAAACCTGGTCAACCGGCAGCGTCAGCGGGGCCAGCAGCGCCAGGCCGGCGATCGCCCTCGGATAATCCAGCGCCACCGCCAGACCGATCGCGCCGCCCAGCGAATGGCCGACCAGCAGTGGCCGATCAAGATCAAGCGCGGCAATGAACTGGCTGACCACCCGGGCATTGCTGCCAATCCGCCAGTCGGGCGTCCCTTTCCAGGTGGAATAGCCGGAACCCGGTCGATCGATGATCAACAGGCGGTGGTGCGCGGCCAGCCGCCCCGCCAGCGCATAGGTGAAATTGCGCGAATGCCCGCCCAATCCGTGCACCAGCACGATCGGCGGCCCCGATCCCATGTCGATGTAATGCAGCCGCGCGTCGGGCAGATCGATAAACCGGCCATCGGGCGGCACTGTGGCCTCTGCCCGCCGTGCCAGCCAGGCTGAGGCGACCACCAGCACGATGACTGCCACTGCGATCATCGCCGGCACTGCCAGCGCCAAAGTGCCCAATACCGTCATGCCAGCCGTTCCCCCGCATCGACCAAAACCGGTCGCACGGTGCTGTCATGGCGATCCGGTCGCGCAGGTCAAGCCGGCAGGAAGGTTGGTACCTGTTCAGGCGTCGCCGAGCAGGACCAGACCGGCGGCCACGACCTGCCGATCCGAAAGATGGGCAATGTCCACCCGGTCGGTGGCGACGATGCGCTGTGCGGTGGCGGGGTGATGACGCCGCAGGTATTCGACCAGGTAGGCGCCGGCATTGCTGCGGCCTTTGCCATCGCTCAACACCACGATGCGTTGTGCAGGTGCCAGATCGACCGCGACACGTTCATAATATCCGTCGTCTTCGGGTGAATGCCCGCCATCGTGCGCGCCCAGCGGGCCGCCGTTGGCTTCATTGATGCCCTGGCGATGCTCTATGCGGGCGCGCGTCCCATCGGGGTCATCGGGTTTCAGCACGCGTGCGGTGTGCGCATCGTGCGCGCTGGCGCCCGGATCGAACAGCCGCGCCTGGTGATGGTCGATCAGCACGATGCATTGCCGTTCGACCGGGTTGGCAGAGCTTGCCGGGGCCGTTTCGCCCGGCGCAACCCCGGCCTTGACCAGGAAGGCGCGCAAATGGCGCAGTTCATCGCCGCTGATGTCATGGTCGTGCGCGCGGCCCAGATTCAGCCGTTCCGCGCCGATCGCCAGTTCATACCCGCCACCATGACGTTCGGCGACACTGCCGATCACGCCCAGCAGCGACAGCACATCGTGCCATTCGACATTGTGCGCGGTCGGATGCTGAAACAGCGCGGCCATCGTTTTGCGATGATGGCCGTTCAGATGCGGGGATGCGGGCGCGATTGCGGGGGTGTCGGTCATGGGGTCTCCGTTGCCAGTGGCCCCGCGATGCGCCCGGGACAGGCAATTGGGCACCATCGGAATGTACCCATGCCGGCCCCCGGAGGGGTAGAGCGTCCTGCGATAAATCTGGACCAGACGCTCTAACCCATCATCAGCAGCGTTTGCGGCGGTTGTGCGCCAGTTCGTGCCCGGCCAGCCCGCCAACCGCCGCGCCGGCCAGCGTACCGCCGGTGCCGCCAAACAGCACATTGCCCAGCACGCCGCCGCCAACCGCGCCGGCTACCGTGCCGGTGGTCTTGTTGAAGCGCAGGCAGCGGCCATGGTCATCGCGCTGGCTGACGTAATGGCGATAGCGGCGCGCGTCAGCGGTGCCGGGCAGGACCGATCCGGCGATGGCGACGGCTGCTAAAATGGATCGTTTCATGGTATGTCCCTCACAGGTGTTGGTTCGGCGTAACCGGTTGCGGTATCCACCGGGATCACGGACGTTGCCGTGATTGCCCAGGGGCTGCCGGGCGGATCGCATACCGGGGCGTGAAACATCTTTTACGCCGTGCAACATGAACACAGCCTGCGCCGCGCGGTCAGTGGGCTTGCAGCTTGCGCGCGCGCCGGCATCACACGGCGGTGCCGACCAGCATGCCGATCCCGGCCGTGATCGCCATCGCCAGCGCGCCCCAGAATGTGACGCGCACGGTGGCCCGCACAATCGGTGCGCCACCGGCACGCGCGCCAATCGTACCCAGCAGCGCCAGAAACAGCAGCGATGCCACCGTTTCGGTTACCAGCAACCTGTGCCCCGGCACCACCAGCACGATGGCCAGCGGCAGCGCCGCGCCGGCGGTAAAGGTGATGGCCGAGGTCAGCGCGGCCTGAATCGGCCGGGCGGTGGTCATCTGCGATATGCCCAGTTCATCGTGCGCGTGCGCGGCCAGCGCATCTTTGGCCATCAATTGCCGCGCGACCGCGTCGGCGGTGGCCGGTTCAACCCCGCGTTTGATATAGATGCCGGCCAGTTCGGCCAGTTCGGCAGCGCTGTCGGTTTGCAATTCACGCGCCTCACGCGCCAGTTCGGCACTTTCGGTATCCGCTTGTGAACTGACCGAAACATATTCGCCCGCGGCCATCGACATCGCCCCGGCGACCAGCCCGGCCGCCCCGGCGACCAAAATCGCCGACGGTTTGCCATCGGCAGCGGCGACCCCGATGATCAGGCTGGCGGTGGAAACAATGCCATCGTTGGCGCCCAGCACAGCCGCGCGCAACCAGCCGATCCGCGACATCAGGTGCCGTTCGGAATGATGCTTTAGCCTGGACATGGGGTTGTGCGCCTGTTTTGCTGCTACGACGGCTCTGGTAATGGCCGCGCAGGTGGCAATCATACGCCATTCGGGCATGCGGTCGATCAATTTTGCCACGCTGATCCTTGACACGGCCGGGCTTTGCTTTTTCAACTCCGCGCGGGAGCTGGCTGCCGCATTGGCGGACAGCGTGCCCGCGCGCGCACAATTCCTGTGCCGTATGCCGGGTTTGCAAGGGCGGGACCGATTGATGCGCGACGACCCCGTTTCCGCCGCCGTGCCCCATCCCGGGCTGGTCTGCGTCACCGGCCTGCCGCGCGCGGGATCGACCCTGCTGTGCCAGATCCTGGCGGCGCACCCGGACATTGCCTGTGACGGGCACAGTTCGCCGTTGTGCAATACGCTGCTGGCGATCCGGCGGCAGGTGAGCGCCGACGAATTTTTCCTGTCGCAGCTCGATGCCGCGGGCGCGCCGGCCTATGCCCGGTTGCAGCGGGCGATGACCGGCTATCTGCGCGGATGGGTGGATGGTGGCGATGCCGCGCTGGTGGTCGACAAGAACCGCGCCTGGCTGCACACCATCGAAATGGCGCTGGCGCTGGCGCCCGAACTGCGGATGATCGTGTGCCTGCGCGATCTGACGCAGATTGCCGCTTCGATCGAGGCACGGCACCAGCAGACCATCCTGGTCGATTTCATCGACGGGCTGGCCGATTTTGACCGGTTTGGCCGCGCCGATGCGCTGTTTGGCAAAGGCAAAGTGATCGGCGACGCGCTGGTATCGCTCAACGCCGTCAACGACCTGCCCGCCGCCGCGCGCGAACGGCTGTTTTTCCTGCGGTTTGAAGACCTGATGGCCAATCCGGCGGCGGTGACCGCGGCGCTGTTCGCGTGGCTGGGGGTGGCGCCACAGGTGATCGATTTTGCCAATCTGCCGGCCGGCCCGGGTGAAAGCGACAGCCATTATCGCCTGAAATACCCGCACACGCGCCATTCTGCGCTGACCCAACCCGCGCGGCACGAATTGCCCGCGCGCATCACCCGGCAAATCCATGCGGTGTGGGGCTGGTATTACGAACAATGGTATCCCGATGTGCAGCAGCCCTCCGCCCCGGCCGGCCCGCGATGACCACGATCCGCGCCCACATCGTCGATGAACAGACCTGCCCGACCGATGGCTGGGGCGGCATGCACTGGAAAACGCTGATCAGCGGCGACCGCACCCCGACCTGCCAGATCACGCAAGGCATCGCCGAACTGGCCCCGGCGCCGCCCGACGCGCAGGCCGAAGCGCTGCTGGTGCACTGCCACGCCCAGGCCGAAACCTATTACGTGCTGTCGGGGCAGGGTGAGTTGCAGATCGGCGACGAACTCTATCCGCTTCGCCCCGGGGTGGCGGCGTTCATCCCCGGCGGCGCGCACCACACCACTCGTGCCATCGGGACCGAATGCTTGCGGATATTGTACACTTTCGCCGCGGATTCGTTTGATGATGTGATTTACCGGTTTCCGGGGATCGAGGCGTGAGGCGAGACCCTGATGGCAACGTAAACCACTGAAAAGAAGCCCTCCCCCTCAGGAGGAGGGCCCGCGTGGGGGTGTCCCACGCCGATGTGATGCGCGACAATTCGGGCGTCGGACACCCCTCCCCAACCCCTTCCCTGCGGGGAGGGGTTACGTTCACGTCAACTGGCTTTCATTGTTGCCAGCGATACATGGGCAAATCCGGGCTTGGCCGGAACGTCCGCTTTTCGCCAGATTTCCACACAAACGGACATTCTGGATGCGCCGCAGTTGCGGCCTTACAATCGTCATTCCTGCGAACGCAGGAATCCAGGTACCACGGCTCCGCGACAAAATCGTCTTGTACAATCAACAGGTTTTGCCATCCACTCTGGATTCCTGCGTTCGCAGGAATGACGAGGAGTGCGTTGCCGAGAGTCCGCTTTCCTCCACCTCCTGCCGTTCGGTCCGCAATTGGCAGTTCCCAACTGCGGTCGTTCAATAACGGGCGGATCTGTCCTTACCACTCAGGCCGCCGGCGCAATAACCAGTCTTGCCCCCGCCTGTCGGACCATATCCGCTGCCGCATCGCTGATGCCGTGATCGGTGATCACCGTGTCAACTTCGTCCAGGCCACAGACGATAGCGCCTGACGACGACTGAAACTTTGACGAATCCGCCAGCAGGATGACCTGTTCGGCGCGGTCGATCAGGCGGCGTTCGGCGGCGACCAGGATCACGTCCTGCTGCATCACGCCCAGCGGGCCGACGGCGGCGGCGCCCATGAACAGTTTTGGCGCGTGAAAACGCGGCATCGATTCCTCGCCCGCGGCGGCCAGGATGATGTTCTGTTCGCGAAACACCGTGCCCGATGGCACCAGGATGCGCGTGCCCGGCTGTGGCAGCAGCGCGGTGACGATGTGCAGCGAATTGGTCAGCACTTGCAGATTGAGCCCGGCCAGATGCGCGCACATCTGCAGCGTGGTGGTGCCGCCATCGATCATCACGCCTTCGCCCGGCTGGCACAATGCCGCCGCGGCCGCGCCGATCGCGCGTTTGGCGGCCAGGTTGCGGGTGATCGACTGGTCGAACGGTGTGCCACTCAGCCGGAGCGTGGGCGGTGCGGCGGCCGGGTCTTCGGCCAGTCGGGCGCCGCCGTGCACGCGCACGATCTGCTCTGCGCTTTCCAGCCGCGCCAGATCGCGGCGGATGGTGGCGGGGGAGGCATCCAGCAGCGCTTCAAGATCGCGATACGTCACAAAGCCGGTGGCGCGCATTGCCTTTACGATCAGGCGTTCGCGTTCAGCCGCGTGCATTTTCAGCCGCGTTCATTTTCAGCCGCGTTCATGGGGTGCCGCCATTCTTGTCGCGCCGTGGTCATGCCGCTGCATGCCGCTCGGCCGCCAATTGTTCAAGCGATTTACCTTCGTTGCGCGGTGCCCAGGCAAACCCGATCACCCCGCTGATGACCAGAAATCCGGTCAGGATCAGCGCCAGCGTGGTGAACCCGGTCGCGGTCAGCAGCGGCACGAAAAAACTGAACACGCCCAGGCTGATCCGTACCACCGCAAAACAGATGCCCTGCGCGGTGGAGCGCAGCATGGTTGGAAACATTTCCGCACTCCACAGCTGGAAAAAGCTTTGCGCGCCAAACCCGCCGCCGAATTGCAGCAGGAACACATAGAGCAGCGCCACCGGGATGGTCAGCGGAAACACCGCGAGCAAGGCCATGCCGCAGACCTGGATCACCGCCGAAATGGCAAACAGCGTGCGCTGGTTGACCCGGTCGGCCAGTTGCATGAACACCAGCCCGATCGACGCCATGCCGATCGCGAATGACAGCGCCTGGATTGCCACCGCCTGTGCCTGTGTCGCCGCGCCGACGGTGCGCAGGATATAGGGGAAAAAGAACCCGTTGGTGCCTGCCCACAGATTCCAGAACCCGTACATGCCGACCAGGCCCAGGATCGATCCCAGGTATTTGCCCCGGAACAGCGTGGAGATCGGCGGGCGCGCTTCGCCAGAGGCTTGCGCATCGGTCCAGCGCTGCGATTCCTGCATGCGCGACCGCAGGAACGTGAGCGCGAGCGCGATGATCAACAGATGCGCAAACACGATCCGCGCGCCCAGCTCACCCAGGCTGGTCAGCGCCAGGCTCATCAGCAGCACCACCACCGGACCCAGGTACCACAGCACTTGCGCCATGCCCGAATGGCGTCCGCGTCGGTCATCGGGGGCCTGTTCGGCGATCAGCGACCACGATGCGGGAATGTCCGCCCCCACCGCCAGCCCGACAATCAGAAACCCGGTGACGATCATCCACGGCGCGACCGCAAACACCAGCAGCGCCATCCCGGCGGCGTAAATCAGCATATCCCACTGGTAGATTGTTTTGCGGCCCAGCCGGTCGCACAGAATGCCGCCGACCAGCGCGCCGATGCCTGCGCCAATGGCATTGGGGCCAAACGCCCCGAGCAGGCCCATGAAGCCTGGCGTCAGGCGATAATGGTCCTGCCACAGCGCCAGCGCGACCGATCCCGATACGATCGACCCGGCATCGATATAGTTGGCCAGCCCCGCCAGGATGGTGTCACGCCATGCGTGCCGATGGTCTTGTGCCTTGGTCACCATGCGTTCCCCGCAAGAATGGTTCGGTTGATTGTGTCGATGCCGGTCGCCGCGATCATGGCGCGGTTTCCAGCGCGCTGCGCCAGCCGGCGCGATAACCGCGCAGGTCTGCGGCCAGCGGTTCGACCCGCCGCAATTGCGTGGGCGGCGCCAGCGCGGGATCGATCAGCCGCAATGCGCCAAATGCCACATCGTGATGGGCATTGGCCACCAGCACGCGGGTGCCGGGGCGCAGCGCTGCCAGCGCGCGGACAAACACTTCGGCGTCGGCAAAGCGGCCTTCGATCAGCAGCGTTGCCCGCGCGCCGATCAGATCGAGCGCGGCATCGGCCACCAGCGCGGCATACAGGCACATCGCAGCGCGCCGGGCATGGCCATCGCCGGGCCCATCAGCGGGCGCGCCGATCCAGCGTGCGGTCTGGCCCGGAAACGGCCCGCAGCCGGGGGCCAACGTCGGCAGCAGCATCGTGCCTGCGCCCAGCAGGCCCGGCACCGCGGCGATCAGCGCGGGCTGATCCGGCCGGATATCCACCTGCCGCGTGTCGATGCCGATCACGCGTTCAATCTCGCGCCCGCCCATAAACCGCGCCGAGGGTACGGGGCGACCTTCGACATCGACGTTGACCAGGCAATCGCGCGCGGCCGGCAGCGTGGCGCTGTCAAATGCGCCGTGCGGCCGGCGCATGGCGATAAACCAGGTGCCGGTCGACAGCACGGTCGCTTCGCCATCGGCGATCGCCGCAAACCCGCGCGCCGCGTGCAGTGCCGCGTTGGAATCGTGCAGCCCGGCCAGCACGCGCACTGATGCGGAAAGGCCGGTTTGTGCGGCGATTGATGGGCGCAAGGTGCCGACCACATCGTGCGCGCGCGCGATCGGCGCAAACCGGTCGGCCCAGCCTTGCGCCTGTGCAAGCGGAGAGAATGTGGCCGCAGCCGGGGACCACAAGTCGGAATGGCAGCCCAGGCTGGTCACCTCGGTCACCGCTGCGCCGGTCAGGAACCAGGCCCAGTATTGCGCCCAGGGCAGCAATGTGGCGCCCGTCAGCGCCTGTGGATCGTGGCTTTCCAGCCACCACAACTGCGCGCCAAGGTTCAGCCCGTCGGGCAGCGCGGGCGATCCGGTCACGGCGAACGGGTCACGCGCAGCGCGATACCCGGCCATGATGTCCGCCAGGATCGGCGCTTCGTAATCGCGCGGCGGCATGGCCAGGCCTCCGTTGCGCAGCACCGCAACCCCGGCGCCATGGCCGACCGGGATGATCGTTTCAACCGGATGCGCGGCCCAGCCGGCCAGCACACCCAGCAGCCAGCGACCAATACCGTCGGCATCCAGGTGACGCACCCCATCGACCATGATCGGCGCATTGGGCCGCACCTGCCGGTCAAGCATCTGCCCCGCGCGGTCCCACAACGAAACCTTGCTCAGGGTCTTGCCCATATCGATGACGATGGTCGCGCCGTGATGCAGCGCCGCTCTCCCGGTGTGTTGTTTCTAAAACGATCACTATCAATCAATATTGATCGTTTCCAGTAAAAATGTTAGCTTCCTTCCAGCGGCGGCTCCACATGCCACTGCCGCTGGAAGGATGCGATGAACGCCCAGACTGCCCTGTCCGCCGCGACCCCGTTCGCCGTGCCCGCCAGCCGCTGGGATCAGTCGCATGCCGCCGGCCTCGGCCCGGCCGAATTGCTGCTGTACCGGTCCAACCTGCTTGGTTCTGACCTGACGGTCACCAATTTTGGCGGCGGCAACACGTCGGCCAAACTGACCGGCACCGATCCGCTTACCGGTGAAGCGGTGCAGGTGCTGTGGGTCAAGGGTTCAGGCGGCGATATCGGTTCGATGCAGCTCGACGGCTTTGCCACGCTCTATCAGGACAAGCTGTTGGGGTTGGAGGCGCATTATGCCGGGCCGGACGATGACGACAACATGGTCGGCTATCTGCCGCACTGCACGTTCAACCTCAACGGCCGCGCGGCCAGCATCGACACGCCGTTGCATGCACTGCTGCCATTCGCGCATGTCGATCATGTCCACCCCGATGCGATCATCGCGCTCGCCGCATCCTCGGGCGGAGAGGCGGCGACTCGCGCGATCTGGGGCGGGCGGATCGGCTGGCTGGGGTGGAAACGCCCGGGCTATACGCTGGGGGTCACGTTGCGCGACTATGTGCGCGCCAACCCGGGGGTGGAGGGCGTCATGCTGGCCGGCCACGGGGTGATCTGCTGGGCCGACAGCGCGCAGGCCTGTTATGAACACACCATCGCGCTGATCGCGGATGCCGCGCGCTATCTTAACGCGGCGCAAGCCGGCAAGCCCGCGTTCGGCGGCGCGATCGTCCCGCCGCATCCGGATCGCGCCGCCATCGCCGCCGATCTGATGCCCCGGTTGCGCGGGCTGATGACCGGTGCGCGCCGCAAGCTGGGCCATTTTTCCGACGATGCCGAAGCGCTGGAATTCACCGGCAGTGCCGATTTCCGGCGCCTGTCCGCGCTCGGCACATCGTGCCCCGATCATTTTCTGCGCACCAAGATCGCCCCGCTCACGCTCGATCCCGCACGGCTGACCGATGATGCCTATTTGGCAGAGCAGCTGGCCGATTATCGCGCGATGTATGCGGCCTACTATACGCGGTGCAAGCGGGCATCTTCGCCCGCGATGCGCGATCCCAACCCGGTGGTGGTGCTGGTGCCCGGCGTGGGCCGCATCACCTTTGCCACCGACCGCACCACTGCGCGGCTCGCCGGTGAATTTTATGGCAATGCGATCAACGTGATGCGCGGGGCGGAGGCCATCGGCGATTACATCGCGCTCGACGAACAGGAAGCCTTCGACATCGAATACTGGCTGCTTGAAGAGGCCAAGCTGCAGCGCATGCCGGCACCCAAACCGCTGGTCGGCAGGATCGCGCTGGTCACCGGCGGCGCCGGCGGCATTGGTGCGGCCACGGCGGCGCGTCTGCTGAAGGATGGCGCCTGCGTGCTGCTGGCCGACCGCGATGCTGCCGCGGTCGAAGACGTGCGCGCCGGGTTTGCCCGCGCGTTTGGCCAGGATGTGGTGCGCGCGGCGGTCTGCGATGTGACCGATGAGGCCCAGATTCAGGCCGCCATCGATCTGTGCGCGCGCGAATTTGGCGGGCTGGATATTCTGGTCGCCAATGCCGGGATCGCTTCGTCCGCCGCGATCGAGGACACAACGCTGGACCTGTGGAACCGCAATTATGACGTGCTGGCGCGCGGCTATTTCCTGACTGCGCGTGGCGCCTGGCCGCTGTTGAAACGGATGGCAGCACAGGGCGGATCGGCAGTGGTGTTCATCGGGTCAAAGAACGGCGTGGCGGCGGCGACCAATGCCAGCGCCTATGCCTCGGCCAAGGCGGCCGCCAACCACCTGGCGCGCTGTCTCGCGCTCGAAGGCGCGCCGGCCGGCATCCGCGTCAACACCGTCAACCCCGATGCCGTCATCTGTGGCAGCCGCATCTGGGACGGCGACTGGCGCAAGGAACGCGCAGGCGCACACGGAATCGATCCCGGCAGCGAACTGGAGGAGCATTACCGCCAGCGGTCGATGCTCAAACGCGACGTGCTGCCGGACGATATTGCCGAAGCGGTCTATTTCCTTGCCAGCGAGATGTCGGCAAAATCGACCGGCAACATGATCAATGTCGACGCGGGCAACGCGCAGGCGTTTACCCGCTGACGTGCGGGACGGAGAGGGAAAAATGCAAAACCTGCCCATTTCCGCCGACCTGATCGGCGAACACAATGCCGCCCGCGCCGACGCTTTGTACGAGGATTACACCGCGCTTGGCCGCAAGCTGGCGCGCAGCGGGATCGCCATCGATGCCGTCAAGGCGCGCGCGGCCGCGTTCAGCGTGGCGGTGCCGAGCTGGGGCGCGGGGCGCGGGGGTACGCGCTTTGCCAAGTTCCCAATTGCGGGTGAGCCGACCAACATTCACGAAAAGCTGGCCGATTGCGCGGTGGTGAACCAGCTGTCGCGGATCACCCCGCGCGTGTCGCCGCATTTTCCGTGGGACAAAGTGTCCGATTACGGGGCCTTGCGTGAAGAGGCGGCCAGCTTGGGCCTGGGTTTCGACGCGGTCAATTCCAACACCTTTCAGGATCAGCCGGGGCAGGCGCACAGCTACAACACCGGATCGCTTGCCTCTACGCTGGCGGCAACGCGGGCGCAGGCGATTGCGCACAATATCGAATGCATCGAAATCGGCCGGCAGCTGGGATCGAAGGACCTGACCGTGTGGGTGGGTGACGGTACCAATTTCCCCGGGCAGCAGGACCTGGCGCGCAGCCTGGACCGCTATCTGGCTGCCGCGGCCCAGGTCTATGCCGCGCTGCCCGACGATTGGCGCATGCTGCTGGAACACAAGATGTTCGAACCGGCGTTCTATTCCACCGTCATCAGCGACTGGGGTTCGTCGATCCTGGCCGCGCAGGAGCTGGGGCCAAAGGCCAAGTGCCTGGTCGATCTGGGGCACCACGCGCCCAATGTGAACATTGAACAGATCGTGGCGCGGCTGCACCGCTTTGGCAAGCTGGGCGGATTTCATTTCAACGACAGCAAGTATGGCGATGACGATCTCGATTCGGGATCGATCAACCCGCACCAGCTGTTCCTGGTGTTCAACGAACTGGCCGAGGCGCAGGCCAATCCGCGCACCACAGGGAATGAGGGTTTCAACCCCAGCTATATGATCGACCAGTCGCACAACGTGACCGACCCGATCGAATCGATGCTTTCCAGCGCCGAGGCGATTGCCCAGTGCCACGCCAAGGCCGCGCTGGTCGACCGTGAGGCGCTGCACGCCGCGCAAGATTGCAACGACACGATGATGGCGTTTCAGGCGCTGCGCCGCGCCTATACCATCGATGTTTCACCAATCCTGGCCATGGCGCGGCTGGAGGCGGGCGGGGCGATCGACGTGCTGGACGCCTATCGCACCAGCCAGTGGCGCCCGCGCAAGGCGCAGGAACGCCAGGCCGTGGGGCTGGGCGCGGGCATCGTGTGATCAGGCGCGGACGACAGTCTGGTCGATAACCCCGAACGGCGCCTGGCCCGCCGCATCGCGGCCCGTCATGCGCACGGTATCGCCAAACTGCATGAACCCGGTTTGCGGTGCGCCGTGGGCGATGATTTCGACCGCGCGCACTTCGGAAATGCAGCTTGATCCGACTTCGGCATAATCGGGGTTGGATACCGTGCCGGAACCGATGATCGTGCCTGCGACCAGATCACGCGTCAGTGCCGCATGCGCCACCAGTTCGTGGAAACCGAATGCCATCGGTGCGCCATTGGCGCGACCCACGCGCCGGCCGTTCCAGTCGATTTCCAGATCAAGGCACACGCGCCCGTCGCGCCAGGCGTGGCCCAGCGCATCGGGGGTGACCGCATAGGGCGCCATCGCGCAGGCCGGCTTGGCCTGCACCCAGCCAAAGCCGGTCTTCATTTCAACGGGGGCGATCGCGCGCAGCGACCAGTCGTTGATCTGCACGATCAGGCGGATGTGGTGCATCGCGTCGGCGGCGCTGGTGCCCATCGGCACGGCATCGACGATCACGCCGAATTCGCCTTCGAAATCGATGCCGTGATCGGTGGTGGGAAAGGGCACGTCGTCGGTGGGGCCATAGAACCGGTCTGACAGGCCCTGATACATCAGCGGGCGATCGGTATCGATCGGATCGAGCGCGAACGCGATCTGCATCAGTTCGCCATGCGTGGCAAAGGCCGACCCATCCAGCCATTGCCAGCTGCGCGGCAGCGGCGCGGCAAAGACCACGCTGTCGCCAGGCTCGCCTTCGCCGGCCGCGATGCGCGCGGCGGCGGCATGCAGCGCCGGCGCTGCGCCATCCCAGTCCTGCATCACGGTCAGCAGATTGGGCCAGGCGCCGCCCACCCGCGCGATGTGGGCGCCATCGTCGGCAACGACGACAAGCGCGCCATCGGGCGTGCCATCGCGGACGGTGGCCAGCCTCATGCCATCAACTCTGGCGCGAACACGCCATCGATCAGGATAAAGGCGATGCGGCAATTGCGGTCGGACCGGTTGGCCCAGCCATGGTTGGTGCCGCGCTGGATGACGATATCGCCGGGATAGACCGTGGTTTCGCCTTCATCCATGATCAGCACCAGTTCGCCTTCGATCACGATGCCATAATCGATCGTTTCGGTGCGGTGCATCAGCGCGTGGCGCGCGCCAGCCTTGGCAGCGTTTGAGGCATGGCCCGCGCCAACCTCGGCAAAGTGCGCAGCGGCTTCTTCGGGTGTCATGGTGCGGATGCCGTCGCCCTCGGGCGGGATGTCGAGCACGCGGATGCGCGTGCCGTTGTGTGGCGGGGCCAGCACCACGCCGGCTTCGGGCGGTTCGCCCGATGCCACATCGATTGGCGCCGGGGTGGCCTGCGTATTCCACACTTCGTGGAACAGCGGGCCGATGGCGCCGCCCACGCGCTGCACGCGCGGCACTGCGCTGTCGTCCTGGATGATCGCGCGCCCGGCCGTATCGTGGCCCGTCACGATGCGCCGCACCGGTTTGAAGTCCATATAACCCTCCGCAATGGTTATGTATCTGTCTGATTGATGGGTATAGTTCGATTCAAATAGACAATGCCGATGAAAATGCTGTGGGTCAATGCGCCGGTCCCCGGCGATGCGCGCCAAACAGATCGGCGGGCAGGCGTGACACCGCAAAAATGGCCACGGCCAGCAGCAGCGCGACGGTGATGGCGCCGGGCAGCAGCCCCTGCAACCGTGCCGCCGCATCGTGGCCACTGACCGAAAAATAGGCCGTCCCGACCAGCGCAATGCCCAGTGCACCGCCCAATTGCTGCGCCGTGCGCAGGGTCGCGCTGGCGGTGCCGGCATGGGTGCGGGCCACATCGGACACCACGATCGGCCCCAGCGGGCCAGACAACGTGCCAAACCCCACACCTGCCAGTGCCAGCATGGTGATCAGCAGCGCGCCATGACCCACGCCCAACCGGATCAGCATGAGCACCGCCACGATGCCCGCGGCCATCAGCACCCCGCCGACCATCGGCAGCACGCGCCCCAATCGCGGCAGCAGGCGCGGCACGATCAGCGCGACCGCGGCCATCACGCCCGCGCCAAACGGGATATGGACCAGCGCGGTGCCCAGCGGGGTCAGCCCCAGCCCCTGTTGCAGCGATACCGCAAAGATCATCAGAAAACCGATCGATGCGCTGCTGAAAGCCGTGGCCGCGACCACGCCCCAGCGAAAGCTGCGCAAGGCAAACAGTGCAGGTTCGATCATCGCCGGCAGACCAGCTGTGCGCCGGCGGACCGACCGCCGCCAGCCGAGCGCGACCAGCGCCAGGCCCAGCAGCAACAGCGGCGCGGCGCCCCGCATCCCAAGCCATTCACGCGCCTGGATCAGCGCGAACAGCACCGCGCCAAATCCGGCGGCAAACAGCGCCGCTCCGCCCAGATCGATGGCCAGGCCGCGGTGTTCCTCACCCGTGCGGGGCAGGGTGGTGCGCCCCAGCAGCAGCGCGAACAGCCCGATCGGCAGGTTGATCAGGAATATCAGCCGCCAGCCAAGCCCGAACAGGTTCAGCTGGATGAGGAATCCGCCGACAATCGGCCCGACGATGGCCGCCAGACCGATGATCATGCCGAAATACGCCAGTCGCGACACGCGTTCGATCGGGGTGTAGAGCAGTTGCACGATGGCCATGGTCTGTGGCCCCATCATCGCGCCGGCGCCGCCCTGCAGGATGCGCGCAAGCACCAGTTGGGTTGGCGACAGCGCCAGCCCGCACAAGGCCGAGGCCAGGATGAACCCGGCCACCCCGCCCAGAAACATGCGGGCGTGACCAAACGCATCGCCCAGCCGGCCGCCCAGCAGCAGCAGCGAGCCGAGCGTGAGCAGATAGCCCGCAACAATCCACTGCATTGCCGCAGGCGAAGCGCCCAGACCTTGGCGGATCGCCGGCAGCGCGGTGTTGATGATGGTCGAATCCGCGACCTCCAGCACCACGGCGGTCAGCACAGTGAAAAACGCCAGCGAACGCTGCCGATCATCCAGCTCGTGCGGCAGCCGCGCGCCCGATCTCGCTGCATCCTGTTTCGTCGCCACGTCGCCCCCGATGCCCACCGTCAATCGTGGCGGCCCCGCCCTGAAACGACGAATGCCCGATCAAACTAAAATCATGCTTCTATTATGATCAACCTTCCCCTATGGTCAAGGGCGTGCGGTGCGCCGGCCATGCCGACAGCACCGGAAAACTGTACGGGGGAAATGTCTTGGCGATACCATCGACGGCAGAGCGCAAGCCTGGCCTGGCCCAGGGGCTGACGGTCATCATCGCCGGTTTCCTGCCGATTCTGGCGATTGTGTCGATGTTTCCGGCGATACCGGCGATCATCGGCCACTTTGCGCCCACAAATCCCGCAGCCGCCATGCAGGTGCCTTCGATGGTCACCGCGCCAGGCTTGACGATCGCGCTGGTGGCGATGTTTGCGGGCCTGCTGGTCGACCGGTTCGGGCGCCGCACGCTGTTGCTGATCGCGACGTTTTTCTATGGAATCATCGGCGCCGCGCCGTTTTTCCTGGAAAACCTGAATGCAATTTACGCCTCGCGCCTGTTGCTCGGGTTGTGTGAGGCGGCGATCCTGACCACGATCAACACTCTGATTGCGGATTACTGGCCCGACCAGGGGCGCCGCAAATGGCTGGCGCTGCAAGGGCTGCTTGGTCCGGCGCTGTCATCGGGGATGATCTTTTTTGCCGGCACGATGACCGCGTGGCGCTGGAACGGGATATTCCTGCTGTATTTCCTCGCCTTTCCGATCTTCATCGCGATGCTGCGCTATATGTACGAACCGGCAAGCGATGTGACCGCGCGGCGGATGCTGGGCATGGATGAACAGGGTCTGTTCGAACACGGCGTGGCCGCGCCCAGCTTTCCGTGGCGCGCGATGGGCAGCATTGCTGCGCTCACGCTGTTTTCCTCGGCCATCTACTATGTGTTCATCGTCAATGGCGCGACCGTCTGGCAGGAGCTTGGCGTGTCCGATCCGAAAAGCATCGGACAGATTACCGCGCTGCCCACGCTGTTCATTCTGGTGGGCGCCAGCCTGTTCTGGTGGCTGGGCAACCGGGGCATGAGTTCGCCCGCGCTGATCGCGGTGTTCCTGGGCCTGTTGGGCGCCGGGCTGGCGGTGATGGGGCTTGCCCACGGGTGGCAGGGCATGATCCTGGGCATGGCGCTGCAACAGACCGGCGCCGGCATGGCCATCCCCACGCTGATCGCCTGGGCGCAAAGCATGCTGCCGTTTCAGCACCGCGGTCGCGGCATGGGCATCTGGACCGCGACGTTCTTTTTCGGCCAGTTCTCCTCCCCGCTGCTGGTCAGCGGGTTGCGCGCCGGGCTTGGCACGATGCAGGCGGCGTTTCTGGTCGCCGGCGTGATCAGCGCTGTTGGCGCGGTGATCCTGTTGCTGGTGCTGTCACGGCAGCCGCAACGCGCGGTTTCGGCGATTTAGCCAGCCGCCGTTTCTTCGGCCTTGCGCAACTGCATCAATGCGCGGCGCGCGCGGATCGCGCCGGCATCGGTTTTCAGGATCGCGGGATGCGCGTCCCAGAAATCCTGCGTGCCCAGCGCGCGCTGCGCTGCCTCGATCATCGGTTCATCCTCGTCGACGAACACCTGCCGCGCCATTTCCGCCGCAGCGTCGTTGTCGGCGTGGTCATAGAAATAGTGCGAGGATGTCGCGGTTTCGGGGGTGATGATGTGCGGGTTGACCATGGGCGGCACCACCAGGTCTGCACGTGCGGTGCCTGCGCGCGCCAGGCCCACGGTCAGCGCCATCGCGGCGGGCGCGTGCCAGCGCATGTGCAGCCATTGATCGACGGTGTCCCCTGGTTGCAGCATCGGTTTTGACCAATCGGGCGGCGTGACCCCGGTCATGTCCCAATTGTTCCAGATCGCGCCGTCAGCGTCGTGGCGCACTGTCTGCGCCCCGTGAAAGATCGATCCGTTCACGCCAAAGCTTTCGACGTGGAGGAATTCGGCGTGGGTGAGGTCCATCAGGTTGTCGGTGATCAGCTCGTAGTTTCCTGCGATGGTCAGGTGGCCGCGCCGCATGCCTGCGTCGGCATCCAGAAAGCCGAAATCGGGGATCTGCGCCGGGTCTGCCAGCGCGGGATCACCCTGCCAGAACCACAGTCCGCGATGCCGCTCGACGACCGGCATCGTCGCCACGCTGACATGCGCCGGCGGATCGCCGGGGAAGGGTGAATGCACACAGCGGCCATCGGTGGCAAACCCCAGCCCGTGATAGCGGCAATGCACCACATCACCTTCGCGCCGCCCCAGGCTGAGCGGCACGAACCGGTGCGGACAGCGATCGGCGATCATCGCCCAGCCGCCGTCGCCCTTGCGATAGATCAGCCAGGGCCGGTCCAGCAGCGTGCGCGAAAACAGCGCATCGCCGCTGACCTCGTCCACCCAGGCGGCCATGTACCAAAGGTTGCGGATATATCCGGTCATATTGTGCCTGCTTTCAGCAGTTCCACCGCATGGGCGACCGCGCGCGCGGTCAGCGCCATATAGGTGAGCGAGGGGTTTTGGCAGGCCGAACTGCTCATCTGCGCACCGTCGGTGACGAACAGGTTGGCGACATCGTGCGCCTGGCTCCATTTGTTCAGCACCGATGTGGCCGGGTCCAGCCCCATCCGCGCGCCGCCCATTTCGTGAATGGCGGTGCCGCCGGGGCCGGGCCGGTCAAAGCCCATGATCATTTGTCCACCGGCTTTGGTCAGCATTTCGGCGGCATCGGCCTTGGCCTGCGCCAGCGCGGCGTGTTCCTCTGCGCCGAACGCGAATTCGATGTGCAATTGCGGAATGCCGTTGGCGTCAACCTTGCTGCGGTCGAGAGTCAGCCGGTTGGACGCACGCGGCACGCAATCGGCAAAGCCCACCAGCACCATGCGCCAGGGCCCGGGGGCGCGCAGCTTGTTCTTCAATTCGGCGCCGATCCCCGCCGTGCGTTTGCCCGCGGTCCAGCCCGATTGCAGCGCGCCGCCCTGGAATGAAAAGCCGCGGGTGTGGCCGGCGCCGTCCATCGCATCCATGTTGCGATAGCGCGGGATCACCACCCCGGTCGGACGGTTGCCAAAGCTGGTCCACTGTTCAAACCCCGGCATGATCGCGGCGGCCGACAGCGTGTTGGCATGGTCCATGATATGCGTGCCGAGCACACCGCTGCGGTTGGCCAGCCCGTTTGGCATGGCGTCGCCGGCCGAATTCAGCAGCAGGTGTACCGAATTGAATGCGCCGGCGTTCAAAAACACCAGGCGCGCGGTGGCCGTCTTGCGTTGTTTGGTGTGCGTGTCGATCCAGCGCACCCCGGTCACCCTGCGCGTGGCGGGATCGTAATCGACATGTTCGACCGCCGCGTCGGTGATCAGCGTCAGGTTGCCGGTGGCTTGCGCTGCCGGCAGCGTGCTCGACTGGGTGGAAAAATAGGCGCCATAGGAACAGCCGCGCGCGCAGATCGACCGGCTTTGGCACTGGCCGCGACCATCCTTTGGCGCAGTCAGGTTGGCGGTGCGCCCGATCGTCAGGCAGCGTTCGGGCCACGCGGCACGGATGCGTTCGCGCACCGCCTGTTCGACCACATTGAGCGCAAACGGCGGCAGAAATTTTCCGTCGGGCAGTTGCGGCAGGCCTTCACTGGCGCCAGCGACGCCGATGAAATCCTCCACCTTGTCGTACCACGGCGCCAGGTCGGCATAGCGGATCGGCCAGTCGGTGCCGTGCCCATCGCGCTTGTTCGCGCCGAAATCGTAATCGGACCAGCGATAGCTTTGCCGCCCCCAGGTCAGCGAACGTCCGCCCAGCTGATAACTGCGGAACCAGTTGAATGCGGTGTCTGGCCCGGTCTGGTAGGGATTGGCGGCATCGTTGACGAAATGGCCTTGCGTAAATTCGCTGAAATGCCGGTTGAGCATTTGCACCGGATATTCGCGCGCATAAAGCTCGGCATCGCCGATTCCGCGCCAGGGCAGGTCCCACGGCGCCTTCATTTCGGTGGCGTAATCGACCCCATGTTCGATCTTGCGCCCGCGTTCGATCAGCAGGACTTTCAGCCCGGCCTCGGTCAGTTCCTTGGCCGCCCAGCCGCCGGTGATGCCCGATCCGACGACGATCGCATCAAAGTGCAGTGCATTGTTCATCAGCCGAAATCCACCGCTGTCCAGTCACTGGAAAAGGCCCGCGCACCGGGCGCGAGCGGCACTTTGGGGTCGAACCGGCCAGGCACCAGCTCGTATTGCAGTTCCTGCGATCCGCCGACCTCACTGGTGTAATAGCCGGTGAGGATCAGGCCTTTGATCATGCGCCACGGACGCGCGGCGGGATCATTGGCAAAAGCCGACGTATCGAGCGCGGCGAGCAAGGCGTGGCGTTTGGCACGGGGCAGGGTCGGCCAGTTGCCTCCCAGCCGATGTTCCAGCCAGCGCACATGATCCAGACTGTTATCGCTGCGCGCAAACGCCTGCAGCGTTGGCAATTCCGTGGGTCCGAGCGGTCGGCGCGCGCCATCCAGCCCGTGGGCCAGCGCGATGATCGCAAAATCGCCTGCGCCGACGGTGCCTGCGCCCGGCGTCGTGGTTGCCGGGATGACATGGTCCGCCACCGTCAGCATCAATTTGCGCTGGCGCGCGCTGGGTGCATCGCGCGGATCAAGGCTGCGCAACAGCGCCATGCCGCCGCCGGGCAGCGTGCCCTGCAGCGCGACCATTGCTGCGACGCCAAACAGATCGCGCCGGGTCCAGGCATTGTTGGTCATGCGCCGTTCTCCGCAATGCCCATGATCCGGCGGTTGAGTGCGCGGTCTTCGCCGCCGGCGGCAAAATCGTCAAAGGCGTGGTCGGTGACGCGGATGATGTGTTTGGCGATGAACGGCGCGCCTTCGGCTGCGCCCTGTTCCGGATGTTTCAGCGCGCATTCCCATTCGAGCACGGCCCAGCCGGAGAAATCATTGGCGGCCATTTTGGAAAAGATCGCGCCGAAATCGACCTGCCCGTCACCCAGCGAGCGAAAGCGGCCGGGTCGATCGACCCAGCCCTGATACCCGCCATAAATGCCGCTGCGGCCATTGGGGCGGAACTCGGCATCCTTCACATGAAAGCATTTGATACGGTCGTGGTAGATGTCGATGAAGGCCAGGTAATCGAGCTGCTGCAGCACGAAATGGCTGGGATCATAAAGGATATTGGCGCGGCTGTGCCCACCCACGGCATCGAGGAAGCGTTCAAACGTCACCCCGTCGTGCAGGTCTTCGCCGGGATGGATTTCATAGGCCAGATCGACGCCTTCGGAATCGAAATGGTCAAGGATCGGGTGCCAGCGCCGCGCCAGTTCGGCAAAGGCGTCTTCGACCAGCCCGGCCGGCCGCTGTGGCCAGGGATAGATATAGGGCCACGCCAGCGCGCCTGAAAAGCTGGCATGCGCGGTCAGGCCCAGCCTGCGGCTGGCAGTGGCGGCGAACCTCAGCTGCTCCACCGCCCAGGCCTGCCTCGCCGCCGGATTGCCACGCACATGCGGCGCAGCAAAACCATCGAACATCGCGTCATAGGCCGGATGCACCGCCACCAGCTGACCCTGCAGATGCGTTGAAAGTTCGGTGATGGCGATGCCGTGCGCGGCGCATATCCCGGCCACTTCGTCGCAATAGTCCTGGCTCTGCGCCGCTTTGGCCAGATCGAACAGCCGTGCATCCCACGTCGGGATCTGGATGCCTTTGTAACCCAGCCCGGCGGCCCAGGCGGCGATGCTGTCCAGGCTGTTGAACGGCGCGGCATCGCCCACAAATTGTGCAAGGAAAATGCCCGGGCCTTTGAGAGTTTTCATGTTCAGTACCCTCGTGTTTCAGATCGTGAGCGCAGTCCAGCCCGCGCCAGCGGCGCTGGTGCGGACGGCGGCATCAATGAACGCCATGCTGCGCAGGCCATCGGCCGCGCCGGGCAGCAGCGGCGCGGTTCCCCCGCGCAGCACCTCGGCAAAATCGCGGTAGAGGTTGGCAAAGGCCTCAAGATAACCTTCCGGATGTCCGCCGGGGGTGCGGGTGCGGCGCGCCGCATCCGGGCCAAGCGCAGCATCGCCCGCGCGCAGGATTTCGGTGCGCCCGTCGCCATGGTGCAGCAGCAGCGTGTTGGGGGTTTCCTGCCGCCAGACCAGCCCGCCGTGTTCGCCATAGACGCGGATGCGCAGCCCGTTGAGTTCCCCCACTTCGATCTGGCTCGCGAGCAGCACGCCGCGTGCGCCGTTGTCAAACCGCAGCAGCACGGCGCAATCATCATCGAGCATGCGCCCGGGCACCACCGTGCCCAGATCGGCGAGCAGTTCACTGACCCTCAGCCCGGTCACGAATTCGGCCAGGTGGAACGCATGGACGCCGATATCGCCGATGCAGCCGCCCGCACCGGCGCGCGCGGGATCGACGCGCCATGCGGCCTGCTTGCCCTCGGCCGCGCCGGCCAGCCAGCCTTGCGGATATTCCACCACGACCTTGCGCACAGGGCCCAGCGCCCCCGCCGCAATTCGCGCGCGCGCCTCACGCACCAGCGGATAGCCGGAATAGGTATAAGTCAGCGCATAAGGCAGTCCGGATGCCGATACCGCCTTGGCCAGCGCGTGCGCCTCTGTCAGCGTCGCGGTCATCGGCTTGTCGCTGATCACCGCAAACCCTGCGTTCAGCGCCGCCCGCGCCGACGGCAGATGGTCGTGATTGGGGGTGACGATCGCCACGAAGTCTGCCGGATCGGCGCGCTGCCGCTCACTGGCCAGCATGGTGGCCAGATCGGGATAGGCGCGGGCAGGATCGATGCGATAGATATCGGCTGCTGCCCGGCTGCGCGCCGCATCGGATGAAAATACCCCGGCCACCAGCTCGATCTCGCGGTCGAGCTCGGCCGCAATGCGGTGCACCGGGCCTATGAACGCGCCTGGCCCGCCGCCGATCATCGCCATCCGCAATCGCATCCCAACACCAACTTTCGGTTGCTTTATTTGTAATGTGCATTCTAATTTAACGGACGGCAAGGTCAAGGGATAGTCGCCATGAAAAACGACGGAATCGATCGCCGCGCGTTGCTGGCGCTGGGCGGCCTGGCGGCCAGTGCGGCTGCGGCGCCCGGCATGTTGCAGGCCATGCCGGACCATGCGGCACTGCGTGTGCAAGGCCCTTTGCCTGACCGCTGGGGCAGGGGTATCGAAGGCCAGCGCCGGGCCGATCTGGGCAACGGCATGTTCCGCAATCCGGTGCTGGCGGGCGACTATCCCGATCCGTCGATCCTGAAAGACGGGGATGATTATTACCTCACCCATTCCAGCTTTGATGCGGCGCCGGGGCTGCTGATCTGGCATTCGCGCGATCTGGTGAACTGGGTCCCGGTCGGGCCGGCGCTGGCGCATCCGATCGCAGTAGGGTTTGCGGTCGATCTGGTGAAGCACGACGGGCGCTATTTCATATATATCCCGTTCATCCCCGCGCCGTGGTCCGCCACGGTCAGGGATGCGTCGCAGATCCACGTGATCCATGCCGATGCGATCACCGGGCCGTGGAGCGAACCGGTCGATCTGGGCCTGCGCGGATCGATCGATCCGGGGCATGTGGTCGGCGAAGACGGCAAGCGGTACCTGTTCCTGTCGGGGGTCGAACGCGTGCAACTGGCGGACGATGGGCTGTCCACCGTCGGCCCGGTCAGCCACGCCTATGACGGGTGGAAATATCCCGACACCTGGATCACCGAGGCCTATGCGCTGGAGGGGCCAAAGCTGTTGCGCCGGGGCGAATGGTTCTATCTGATCACCGCGGTGGGCGGCACCAGCGGCCCGGCCACCGGGCACATGGTCACCGCAGCGCGCGCGCGATCGATCCATGGCCCGTGGCAGGACTGCCCGCACAACCCGATCGTGCGCACGCGTGACGAAGGTGAGGCGTGGTGGTCGCGCGGCCATGCCACCGCCATCGAGGGCCCGCGCGGGCAATGGTATTTCGTCTATCACGGCTATGAAAACGGTTATCGCACGCTGGGGCGGCAAACCCTGCTGGAACCGTTTGCCTGGACCGATGATGGCTGGCCCCGCGCAACCGGTGGCGATCTGTCGCAGCCGCTGCCGATGCCCACCGGCCGGGCAGGCGGGCCGCATGGTTTTGCCCGGTCCGACAGCTTTGCCAGCAATGCGCTGGGCACGCGCTGGACCACCTATGGCGTCAGTCCGGCCGATGCCGGGCGCATTGCCGTGGGCGGTGGCACGCTGGTCCTGCCGGGGCGGGGCAGCGGCCCGGGCGATGGCTTTGTGCTGACGCAGGGGGTCGGCGACCGGGCTTATGAGATCTCTGTCACGGTCGAATGCGCTGGCGAAGTCGAAGCGGGCCTGCTGCTGTTCTACAACCGCCGGCTGTTTCTGGGCATGGGCATCGATGGGGCGGCTATGAAAAGCTATCGCGGCGGCATGCCGATGTATTGGCGCGAACCGGCACCGGCCACGCGGACGCTGCAATTGCGGATCATCAACGATCACAACATCGTCAGCTTTTATTACAGCCACGATGGCCAGACCTGGACCCGCCATGCGATCCGGTCCGAGGTTTCGGGCTATAACGCCAACACCTCTGATGATCTGGCCAGCCTGCGCCCCGCGCTGTTCGCGGCGGGCAAGGGCCAGGCCGTGTTCCGCGATTTCCGCTATCGCGCGCTGGGGTAATTCTGACGTTTGACCACGCCCCTGAAGGGGGGGAAGGGCCTCACATGCCGATATCGCTCAGCGACGCTGGCAGGACTTCCAGCGCGAAACCCGCGTCTTCGGCATGGCGCGCCACCCGCAACCGCAGCGGAGAGGGCAGCATCTGCCAACCCTGTTCACCCCAGGTCATGAAACGGCGGCGGGGCAGGGCGATCGTCACGCGCTGGCTGGCGCCCGGTGCAAGGTGGACTTTGGCAAAGCCGATCAGCGTGGGTTCGGGCGCATCGCGATAGACTTGTACGACCTCCGCGCCGGCACGGTCGGACATGTTGGTGATCGTCACGTCAACGCCGCGGTTGGTGGCGGCCACATCGGACCAGGCAAACCGGGCATAGCCTTGCCCGGCGCCCAACGTGTGCTGCGCGGTCTTGCCGGCGGCGATAATGCCGCGATAACCAAGGCGAGTCGCGTCGGTATAGGCCAGCCGGCCGTCGGGGTCGGGCTGCAGCGCATAGCCCGGATAGTCGGCTTCGGCGCGGGCGATGGTCACCGGCATGCGGCCGCCCGGTTCACGGTCACCGGCGATCACCGCTGCCAGCGCCTCGGCAAAACCTTCGCCCGGATACCAGGTGGCAAGATGCGCGGCGGCGGTGCTTTCCCATGACGCGTCATAGGCGTGGCCGACATTGGTGATGACCGCGGTGCGCGGGTTGGCGGCGGTGACGCGCGCAATCAGTTCGCGCTGGCTGGCTGCGAGCAGCGTATCGGGCCGGTCCTTGCTTTCGACCGAACTGTCGGACGTTTCGCCGACGATCAGCAGCACCGCATCGGCGATACGCGCGGCCTCCACCGCAGCAGCCAGCAGTTCCTCACCACTGCCGGGCGCACGGATGCCGTACCACAGGCCGTGGACGCGCGCGCCGGCAAAGTCGAACTCCACCACCACATCGACCCCCTGCCCGGCGGCGAGAGCAATGGCGGCGTGGTCCGAATCGCCCGCTTTCAGCACGCCCATGGTGTCACCCGGCGGGCATTCGGCAGTGCTGACCACGACTTGCCCGTCAACCAGCATGCGCGAGATGCCGGTGGCGCCGAGGTGAAAGCGATAAGTGCCGCCACGGTTCGCCACAAAGCGACCCGACGCGCGGATCGATCCGCCCATGGCGAACGGGGCCTGATCGTGCATGCCGGCAAACCACACCAGCGAATTGGTATCGCGCGTTTCGCGCGTCATTGGCGCGCCGCTGCAATCGGGGCTGGCAAAATAGTCGATCGTCATGCCGCGCGTGCAACGGTCGCCGATGTCATGCGCCGGGGTGACGGGCATCAGCGGCAGGCGCGGCGCAGGATCGACGCCGGGCTCGAACAGCACGGTGCAATGCGCGCCAAACCGCGCGCGGATCGCCTCGATCGGTGATGGCAGATCGGGCCGCACCGAGATTTTGGCAAAGGTGCCGCCCTGAAAGCACGGGGTGGCGGCATTGGGGCCGATAACGGCAAGCGTGCCGATCGCAGCCGGATCGAGCGGCAACAGGGCATCGGCGTTTTTCAGCAGGACAAACCCGGCGGCGGCCGCCTCAACCAGCAGGTCTGACACCGTGTCGGGCGCGAACGGTTGCGATTTGGGGCCGGTCACGCGGCGCGCGGTGGCGGCCACGCGCGCGGCGGCGTCCTGCACGCGGTCTGCCGACAGCGTGCCATCGGCCACGGCAGCGGCGGCCTTTGCGCCCAGGAAACGCGCGGGTCCGGGCATTTCCATATCCAGCCCGGCGCTCAATGTCGGCGCGGTGCTGTGCGTGCCGAACCAGTCGGACAGGATCGCGCCGGTGTAGCCCCATTCCGCCTTTACCACTTCGGTCAGCACGTGGTGCTGTTCGGCGCAAAAATGGTCGTTGACGCGGTTATAGGCCGCCAGCATCCCGGCGCAGCCCGCCGTGGCGGCAAATTCGAACGGCAGCAGATAGACTTCGCGCAAGGTGCGTTCATCCACCTGCACATTCACGCTGTCGCGCGCGGTTTCGCTGTCGTTGCACACCAGGTGCTTGGCACAGGACCCGGTGCCGGTCGATTGCAGCCCGGTGATCCACGCCGCGCCCAGCACACCGGTCAACAGCGGGTCTTCGGAAAAGTATTCGAACGCGCGCCCCGCCAGCGGGCTGCGCGCCAGGTTCACATTGGGGGCCAGCACCATGTCGATGCCGCGCCCCACCGCCTCCTGCCCCACCAGCGTGCCGATGCGCTGCGACAGGTCGGCATCCCAGCTGGCCCCCAGCGCCGTGGCGCAAGGGGACAGTCGGGCAATATCGCGTTCGTCGACTTTGCCGCTGGCGATGCCCATCGGGCCGTCGCTCATCGTGAACGCCGGAATGGCCGCAGCGGGGATCGCAACCGATGACCACATGGCCGCGCCCGCCGTCAGCAGGGCGGCCTGATCGATGGAAAGGTCGGTCATGTCAGGCGGCGAGCGCCAGATCCTTGGTGTCTTTGGTGGTCGGCACGAATGGCAGGTAGGACACGCGCATGCGCACGGCAAAGCTGATGGTGTGTGTTCCCGGGGTCAGGCCGCCCGGCTTCATCGCGATGATCTTGGCCCGTTCGCCAAAGTTCCAGCGATCATCATAGACCGTTTCCATCTGGTCGAGCGTATAAGTCTTGCCCCGCACATGAAAGCGCACGTCTTCGCGGGCCACTGCTTCACCATCCACGGTGATCTGGATATCTTCGACCATCGACAGGCCCAGCCCGCGATAATAGGGCAGGCGGCCGTAGAACGCGAAACCCTTGTCGCTGCTTTCGAGGCTGTCCTCGACGATCATCTTGTTGTCCATCATGGTGCCAGGTCCTTTCAGGCAGCGTTCTGAAGCTGGGGCGCGGGTTCGCCCAGCAGCGTGGCGAGCATCACCTGCTGGCGGCGCACCTGTTCGACGCTGTCGGGCTCCATCGCGTCCTCGATCCAGCGGTTGCCTTCGTATTCCGAACAGATGTAGCCGTCATAGCCGCCCTGCTGCAGCACGCTGACGATCTGGTCATAGGGGATCGACGGTTCGACACAGTCGGCCGTCATCTCATAGAATTTGCCGTGGATGTTGTGGATGCGCGGCATGTAATCGAGCATCCGCTTCGGTTCATAAGCGGCGTTGTGGCGCAGCGTTTCGGCCATGGCGATGGCGGGACCGACCCCGTCCATCTGCTGCACGTTAAGGATCACATATTCGCTCAGCACGCGGTCGGCATAGGCCTGTTCGATATAGTCGGCGATCGGCTGCGGCACGCCGATGCGCAGGAACTTTTCCTTCCACACCGGGGGAAAGGCATGGAGGAACATGCCCATGTCAGGCAGGAAGCCCAACGCGTTGGAGCCCGATTTTTCAAACGCTTCGGCCAGGCGGATGATCCATGGATGATCAAAATGCAGCGGGGCGTGCACTTCGGTCAGGATGATGATGCCCTTTTCTTCGGCATAGGGCGCGGCGGCGACCAGCACTTCGGGTGCGATCGAGACCAGCGCGCGGATATATTTCACGCCCAGGCGCGCGCCGAAATCGATGTCGTTGCGCACCGATGCCACTTGTTCGGCAAACGGCATCTCGCGGCCCTTGTAGCGCTTGTAATCGAGCATGAAATCGTGCGCCACCGGCACGCAGTCGTACTTGGCGATCAGTGCGTGCCAGTTTTCAATCGCGGCATCCTCGACAGCCACTTCCGGCCAGCCCCAGAACGTCTGTTCGCCGATCACCTCGATGCCGTTGGCGCCCATGCCGGCGCAGGTGCGCAGGCAATCTTCCAGGCTCATCTTGCCCTGAAACGTCTCGTTCTGGAAACTGTACAGGCTTACGCCACGTTTGATCGCCATCTGGCTGTCTCCCTGTGAGAGCGGCTGCCAATGCGCCACCCTGTTGTGAACCAAAAATCGCATGGCTTGCGCGATTCCCGTGAAGCAATTAGAATGTTCATTCTATAAATTTGGCGCCTTCGTCAAGCGCGCATTGGGGGATTGCGATGGTGGATGGGACACGCCGCACCGCGGCTCTGGCCGAACGGGCGTTGCTGGTCATGCTGGCGCTGCCGATCGCCGCATTTTCGCTGTTTGTCGGCTATAACAAGGCACTCGCGCCGATGGCCGTGCTGGTCGAACATCTGGCGTGGACGATCCATTTGCCGATGGTGGTTGGCCGGGCGATCGGGTGGCTGGAACTGGCCGCGGCCACCGTGCTGATCGCGTCGCTGGTACTGCGGCGGCTGACGCGCGCCGGGCTTTATGCTGCGGGCTGGATCGCGCTCAATCACGGCATTGCCGCGTGCGTCCATGTTGGCGCGCGGGAATGGTCCACGCTTACCCAAAGTGCGGTGGTGATCCCGCTATGTGTGTTGCTGGTGTGGCTGTGCTTGCGGCGCGTGCAGCCCAGCACTGCGCGTCATCTGGTCGGATAGTCCCTGCCATCCATCGGCCAGAACGCCACCGCGACCGCCTGCAGCACCAGCAGCAGCGCGGGTGCGCCGAAATAGGCGGTGCGAATGCCGGCGCGTGCGGCATCGCTTACTACATCGGGCGTGTAGCCCGCGCGCGCGAGCATGAATGCCGCCATCGCCGTGCCCAGCGCCATGCCCAGCTTGGTCGAAGTGCTGATCCCGGCCGACAGCAACCCTTCATAGCGCACGCCGTATTTGCGCTGATGATAATCGACGGCGTTGGCGGCCATCGTGAAAATGCCGGTTATGGTGACCGAGGTCACAATCGAAAACGCGAAATAAGGCAGCAGCAGCGGCGGCACGCTGATCGCGCCCACATGCCAGTCGGGCGCGGTTTCAAGCCCGGCCATCAGCCAGAACAGCGCCAGCGCCAGCCCGATCGCGCCGATGCAGCCGCTGCGAATACCGGTGCGCACCAGCACCGGCGGCGCGATGAACGCCGCAATCAGCAAACCGCCCGAAACCATCGGCAGCATCACCGGGATCAGCCATGGCCGTTGCAGCACGTCCTTGGCGTAAAAGATGGTGAGGCTGAGCATCAGCCCGAAGCGGATGAAATAGAGCATGCAAAAGGCAAAGCACACCAGCCACGCGCGGTTGCGCAACATCTGGCCCACCGCCGGCAGCACCTTGAAGCCGGGCGCATTGTCATCCTCGAACCGTTCGCGGCAATTGCGGAACAGCGCCAGCAGCGCCAGCAACGACAATGCGGCGAACAGCAGTGTCGTCGCGGTAAACCCGCGCTGCGCATCGCCGCCACCCAGCGCGCCGACCAGCGGCATCGTCGCTGCGGTGCCCAGGATCACAGCAACCGAGGTGCCGATCGATCGCCACCCGCCAAGCCGCAGCCGTTCGCCGGTATCGCGCGTCATCATCGGCAGCAGCGCGGTATAGGGGATCGAACCCAGGCTCATCACGATGCCCAGCGCCTTGAACGTCACAAAGGCATAGACCAGTTGCGCGCCCACCGGCCAGTGCGGCACGCGAAACGCCGCGATGAAGATCAGCACATAGGGCACAGCGGTGAACAGGAAATAGGGCCGCGTGCGCCCCCAGCGGGTGCGGGTCTTGTCCACCGCGATCCCGACCAGCGGGTCGATCACCGCATCCAGCATGCGTGCGACCAGGAAGATCGTGCCCACTGCGGCTGCCGGCAGTCCGACGACATCGGTATAGTAAAACAGCAGGAACGCGCCCGCCATGTTGTAGGACAGGCTGTAGCCGAAATCGCCAAAGCCATAGCTGGCACGCTCGGCAAACGAGAGCCGCGCGGGCGTTCCGGCGGTGTCAGACACCCGGCACTGTCCGGGTGATCGCGAGCCATTCGATGCAGGCGGACACATGCATGCCCGGTCTCCCGTTGCGATCGGCTGGCTGCCGGTTGTCGGGGGCGGTCGCCAACCGCCCCCGTTGGTATGGTTTTAGTACTTGATGCCGACGCGCACGCCATACAGGCGGGGCGAGCCGAACTGCCAGTTGTAGATGTCGTCCGCGCCGGCTGATGTGAAGCTTCCGTAGGTCAGCGGGCGGGTGTTTTCGAGGTTCTTGACATAGGCGGCGATCGAAAACCGCTTGTTGTCCGGCGCATATTCCAGGCTCAGGTTGGACTGGGTAAAGGCCTCCTGCGTGCCGTCGCGATAGTTGTAGAAATCGAGGAAGTACGCGCTTTTGAAGGTGGTTTCAGCGCGCGCGGTCAGCGTCGCCGAATTGCCCAGATGGATCACGTGGTCCAGCCCCATGGTGATGATCATCTTGGGCGAGAACGGCGGGCGATTGCCGGCGAAGTTCGGTTGCTGAATGCCGGGTTTGGTGGGATCGAGATCGCCCACACCGTTGAGGTCAAAGTTGCCGCCCGGGGCCTGGAACACGTTGAACTGGGCGAGCAGTTCATCGTAGCGGGCATTGAGGTAGTTGACCGAAGCATCGAAATGCGTGTTGTCATCCAGCGCAAAGTTGCCCGACGCCTCAATGCCCCAGATTGTTGCCTTGCCGGCGTTGAAGGTCTGCCCGCCCTTGGTGGTATCGAGCAGCACCGAAACCTGCAGGTCCTTGTAGTTGTAATAGAACGCGCCAAGGTTGAACTGGTGCTGGCGATGATCGCCAAACGTCTGCTTCCAGCCGCCTTCAAAGGCGGTGTTGGTTTCGGGCCGGTAGGCACCAATCGCATCGAACCCGCCGCCCTTGAAGCCGGTGGAGGCCTTGGCATAGATCAGCGTGTCGCGGCTGGGCTTGTAGTTCAGCCCGGCCAGCCAGGTAACCTTGCTTTCCGAACTGGCGAGCGGGAGCGACTGCAGGTACGGCAGCTTCAGGATGTTCTTGCGGCCGGGGCCGGAGTTGAACAGGAAATCGGAGGTCGGCGTGCCTGGTGCGGTCAGGAAGGCGTCTGGCGGACCGGCGCCAAACGGAGTTCCGTTAAGATACAGCGCGCTGCGTTTGTTGTCGGTATAGCGCAAACCGCCGACTGCCGTCAGATTGCTGCCGAGTGGCACTTCGACCTGACCGAACAGCGACTTGCTTTCGCTCGAGATATAGCGGCCAAAATAGGTGAGGTAGGAACCGTTCGGCAATGGCGCCTGAATACCGATTGGCGCCACAAAGAAGCCGTTTTCGCGATTGAGCTTTTCCTTGAAGTAAAAGCCGCCGACCTGATAGGTCACGCCACTGATGACGCCGTTGAGGCGCAGTTCGTGGCTCTGGGTATCGGCCTTGTCGACAAAGCTGAAGTTCTGGTAAGTTTCCGGTAGCGACAGATGGTTGCCCGGATCGCCGTTGAAATGGCGGTAGCCACCGATATAGCTGAGCGTTGCTTCTGGACCGAACTTGTACGCGATGCGACCACGCACCGCATAGCTGTCCTCACCGATATGGCTCTTGCCAAAGAACGGTGCGGCAAAGTTGCTGCGATCAATCTTGCTGAGGAAGTTGGTGCCCGATGGCACACACAGCGTCAGCGGGGCATAAGCTGGTGCAACCTGGGCAAAACCGCTGGCGTTGCAGCCGGGGCCGGTCGGACCATTGCCCGGCGCGTTAAGGTCGGTCGAGGCATAGGCGCCGGGGGTAAAGCTGCGTTTGGAATATTCGGCCGCCAGGTTGATCGACAGCGCATCGGTCGGATCAAGCCGCAGCGACGCGCGGCCGCCATAGGCATGGTTGTCGTCCGAACTGAACGCCTTGAATGCCGGGAAGACAAAGTAGCCGCCGCCGGCCGGGCTCTTCACATAGCCGTCGCGGTCTTCGAAAAAGCCCGAAACGCGAATTCCGGCCTTGTCGCCAAACGGCACATCAATGCCACCATCGGCACGCACAGCGTTGTAGTTGCCATAGCTGGCCGAGGCATCGACGCCAAAGGTCCGGCCCGGCTTGCGCGTGATAAAGTTGATCGCGCCGCCGGTCGAGTTGCGGCCATACAGCGTTCCCTGCGGCCCGCGCAGCACTTCGACGCGTTCCATGTCGAACAACGACATGCCCATGATGTTGGGGCGGTTGAGATATTCGCCGTCGATGTTGATGACGACCGAGGTGTCCTGCGATTCGTCGTTCGATGTTGTGCCGACGCCGCGTACCGAAATCTTCACAGTGCCCTGATCCTGGTTGATCTGGACCACCGGGGCGATCTTGTCGATGTCGTTAAGGTCGGAAAAACCGGATTTTTTCAGCGCATCGCCGCTGATCACGTTGATCGCGATCGGCACGTCATTGACGTTCTGTTTGCGGTTCTGCGCGGTCACCACGATTTCGGGTACCGATACGGCGGCGGCGTCAGCCGGTGCCGTGGCTTCTGCAAACGCTGGTGCCGAAAGTGCAGCCAGCGCGCAGCCTGCAAGCATGCTGGTTCCAGTGATGAAATTTCGCATAATCCCTCCCGATGCTCACCCCGATTAAGGCCGGGGCGATTGACTAAATGACTGAATACAAAAAATAAGGCTTCAAATCTGGATCAGGCTGTCGGTCCGGCGCGTCGCTTGTGCAGCGGCGCAAAAGACCGCGATGCCCGGTTGTGACAGACTTTCTGGTTCTTCCTGCCGCAACGGTATCATTAAGTGAAATAGTATGTTTTCATCGTTTATCATTCAGCGATGTTATACATCGCGCTTTAGCGCTGGCATCACCCGCTGTGCGATCAGGTCGAGAGTCTGGTTGCCCAGCCGCAGCCGTTCTTCGGTCAGCGGGCCGGTGGTCGTGCCGCACAGCACATTGCCGATGCCCAGCGCCTGATAGGGCCGCAGGTGCTCGATCACGGTTTCGGGCGAGCCATACAGGCACCAGGTGCCGATCCAGTCGTCGGTCAGCGCGTTGGGGGTGCGGTCGGTCTTGGTATTGGCTGCATCGCTTTCGGCGCGGGCGTTGAATTCGGCCTCACGCTCCACCGCATGCTGATAGGCGCGCAGGATCACTTCCAGTTCCTCACGCGCCTGGTCGTCGCTTTCCGCCACGTGAACGCATTGGTAGGTGTGCGTGGTCCAGTCGAGCGCCGCCGCCACGGTTTCATCGGCATGACCCGCAGTGGTGAGCAGCGCGTGGTAGGCGTCGAAATGCTTTTTCACGTGCACAAACGGTTCTGTGCCGCCGATCTTGGGGGGTGTGAACGCGGGGATGAATGCGGGCCAGCCATGCTCCGCCGCGCGCCGCGCGCTGGCCTCTTTCAGCGCCACCGGCATCAGCCGCGCATGGCCAGGGGTATAGGCGGCCGGCGCGATGCGCTGCAGCACGCGGCCATTGTAGGGGCCATTGGCGATGGTGATGGCCGGGTCGGTCATGGTCTTGGCCCACAGCGCCTCGGCCAGCGCCAGGTTCTGTTCGGCGATGGCACCGGCGTCTTTGTAATCGACGCCAAAGCCGATCATCTCTTCTGGCGTGGTGCCGCTGCCGATGCCGACCAGCAGCTTGCCATCGGTCAGCTGGTCCAGGATGTTGATGCGCTCGGCAAAACGCACCGGATGGTGCAGCGGCACCGACACCACTGAAAAACCGAAGTGCATGTCGGGCATCTTGGCGGCGAGATAGGCGGCAAAGATAAAGCTGTCGCTGGCCACCGGCATATAGCCGTTGAAGTGGTGGTCGGGCATGAAAATCGCCGAAAAGCCCAGATCGCGCGCGCGCAGGGCATGCGTTTCCAGGTCTTTCATCATCTGCCGGTCGTCTTCGGGGCGCAGCGTGCGCGCATTCAGGAACACCGAGAACCGCATCAGCCGATCATCCCCCACACGCCCGTCCGCAATTGGTACGGATCAGACGAATCAAATTAGAATTGACGTTATGGTTTTGATAGAGTGTAGCGAGCCCATGTCAACCGAAACCCGCCATACCGAGGCGCTCGCGCTCGGCGCACTCAGCCGCAAGCCCCGCCAGGGGCGCAGCCTGGCATCCTACGAACGCATGCTGGAGGCGACCAAGCAGCTGATGATAGAGGTCGGCAGCGACGCGTTCACGTTGCAGGATGTCAGCGAGCGCGGGGCGGTGTCGATCGGATCGATCTATCTGCGGTTTGAAAGCAAGGACCGGCTGCTGCACGCAGTGATTGCCGAAGAATTGACCGCAATCCTGGCTCGCGAACGCGCGATGCTGGATACGACCATCGCCGAATCCGCCACGCTGGGGGCGTTCCTGCCGCGCTATATCGAACGCTACAGCACGTTTCTGAAGGCCCACGCGCCGCTGCTGCGCACCATCATGCAACGTGCGGCGGTGGACCCGGCGGTGTCAGAGCCGGGCAAAGAGACCGCGCGGCGATCATCCGCCATGTCGGTCGACGCGATCCTGACCTATCGCGACGAGATCAAGGCGCCCGATGCGGCCGACAAGGCCAATGCGGTGTTCCAGATCGTGTTTGCCACCACCGCGCGCCAGTTCGGGCTGGGCTCCACCCCCGAATCCGGCGATCCGGTGGTGTGGGAATTCATGAAGGACGAACTGTCAAAGATGGCGCTGGCCTATTTGCGCCACGCCGACTGAACTGGCGGCGAATCCGTGCGAGCCCCGCCGCTCAGGGAAGGGGCTGGGGCGGGGTGGCCGACACCCGCATTGTTGTGGTCACATCAGCGTTGGACACCCCCACCCAACCCTCCCCCTGAGGGGGAGGGCTTTTACGTCAGTGCATTACGCTCACTTTCCCGCGCTAAAACGGCCCTGCCAGCCGGTGCAGCGCGCCGCCCATCATCCCGCCGATCTGGTCGGGCGGGCTGCCAGCCAGCTGCGCCGCGCCGATCGCGACGCTGGTTTCAACCACGTCGCGACAGCGTTCAAAGCGCCGTTCTTCATAGGCGATCAGGCCAGCCTCGGCGCTGTCGGCACGCGCCAGCTCCTCGGCCAGGACCAGCGCGCTTTCAACCGCCATGCCCGCGCCCGACGCAAGGTGCGGGGTTGTCGCGTGCACGGCATCACCCAGCAGCACGATCCGGCCATCCGACCACGGGCGCGGCTGGATCTTGGCCTCCAGCGGGCGGTAATTGACCCAGTCCTGGTCGGTCATGGTGTCGCGCACCCAGCCGGCATTGCCGCCGAAACCGGCCAGCCGCGCCTTCATTTCGCCCAGCAATTCCGCCTCGGTCAGGCGGCTTTCGCGCGCCTCGTGCGGGGTCAGCAGCCACAGATAAATGCGGTCCGTACCGCAACGCGTGATCCCCGCCATGTATTTGTGGCCAAAAAACATCTCGCCCTTTTCCAGGCTGGGCGGTTTGGCCATGGCCACGCGCCAGCAGCCCTGTCCGGTGCGGACCGCGTCACCCATGTGCGGAAAGGCCAGATCGCGCACGCGCGAACGAATACTGTCCGCCCCGATCACCAGGTCGTAGCGACCGGTGGTGCCATCGGAAAAGCCGACATCGACCCCGCCGTCGCGGTTGGCCAGGCCATCGACGGTGATCCCCAGCCGGACCGTGACGCCGGCCGCCGCCACGCGTTGCTGCATGATCTTGTGCAACAGCGGCCGCATGATGCCCCCGGTCGCGGGCAGGCCTTGTTCGATGACCGGCTCGTCCAGATCGCGCAGATGCGTGCCGTTGAACAGGAACATGCTCGAACCGGAAACGATCGCGCCCTCACGCGCGATATCCTCCACCATGCCCAGCCGCTGATAGGCGCGCAGGGTTGGCCCGGTGATCGATATGCCCGCACCATAGACGCGCCATTCGGGATCGATATCGATCAGATCGACCGCAACGCCACGCGCCGCCAGATCGATCGTCGCCGCCATGCCGCCGATCCCGCCGCCCACCACCAGGGCGCTGCCGATCGCGGTAATCTGCGGTTTGTCAGTCATGATCATGCTTCCCTTTTGGTCCTGTCGCTCGATTTCTCATGGCCCAGGCAATGCCGTTCGCCAGCAGCGCGGCGGCCTGGGGTTCGTCATAGTTTTCGGGCCGGTGCCCGATGGCGGTGTAAAACATGCGGCCATCGCCGACGAATTTGCGCCAGGCGATCGGATGATAGCCCATCGCCAGGTTCTCGTCGCGATAGCCGATCTGCTTGTAATCCTGCTCGTCGATCGTCGCGACCGCCACTGCGCCGCCATCGACCGGGTTGCGGTCGAACGAATACCATTCCTCCAGCAGCGGCCAGTGCTCTGCCACCCCGGCGCCGATCCCGCTGCGGCCATCCACCAGCCGCACTGTCGCGGTCTGGAACTGCGGTTTCCCCGGATGGCCGATGAACCGCGCGCCGATCAGCGTATCGACGTACCAGTCCCAGAACCAGCGTGGATCGCCGCCCGAACCGTGGATGCCGGCAAAACCGCCACCCTGTTCGACATAGGCGCGAAAGGCGGCGCGTTGCGGCGTGGTCAGCGCATCACCGCTGACATTGTTCCACACCACGACATCAAACCGCGCCAGGTCGGCCGCGTTCATTACCCCGCCACGATCGGTGAACACGATCTGCCAGCCGCGCTTTTTGGCGATTGCGGTCAGCCGGGCGCGGGCACCATCGACCGAAGGATTGTCGCGGAAACCGTTGATCTTTTCGAACACCAGCATCTGGCGACGCCCGTCGCGCGCGGGCAGCACCGGCCGTTCGTGGTCATAGCGGGCGCAGCGTGCCAGCGTGAACGCGTCGGTGATCGGCAGCGCCGCCAGCTTTGCGCTGAGCACGGGCCGGAGCATGGCCCCGTCAGGTCTGGAGTCCAGCAGCACCCCCGGGGTCAGGATATTGGCAAAGCCAGGCGGCAGGCCGCCCCCGCCAAACGCCCTGGTAAACCCGCTGACCAGATCGGGCGCTACTGATTCCAGCGCAGGCCGCCCGCCGGGATGCATCAGCACGTCTGACAGCGGCGACTCGATCCCCAGCGGCGTGGCCGCCAGCGGGCAATCGCGCACCGGTTCGGCGGCCAGCGCCGCTGTGCTCGCGCCCAGCAGCAGCGAGGCGGCGACAATCCGGCGCAGCATCACTGTACAGCCAGCCAGTCGAGGTACTGATCGATCCAGCGGTCGCTGGTGGTGCCCTTTGGCATCATGCCAAAGCCATGGTCGCCGCCGTAATAAAGGTGGAATTCCACCGCATCGCTTTCGTGCAGCCAGCTGTCGACCAGATGCAGCCCGCCCTGTTTGAACAACGGATCGTGCGCGGCGATGGCCAGGAACAGCGGCGGGCGCGGGCCGCCGGTCACGGTCTGGGTCATCGGCGGATAGATCAGCGCGACATGGTGCAGCAGCGCCGCCTCTGGCTTGTGTTCCAGCAAGCGGATCAGCGATCGCGATCCGGCGGAAAAGCCGATTGCGCCGATGGCATGGGCATCGATCTTCCATTCCGCCGCGCGCTGCGACACCAGCGCCACGGCATGCGCCAGGTCATCGATCGCCGGCTGGCAATCGGGCAATTCGCCCTTGCCCAGCGATCCGAACTGCGACGCCATCGATGCCATGAAGCCTTCGGGCGTCTGCGGCGTGGGATTGACCCGGTATTTCAGCACGAACGCGGTATAGCCCTGCGCGGCCAGCCGGTCCGCCACGCGAAACCCTTCGCTGTCGATCGACACAAACGCATAACCGCCGCCCGGCACCACGATCACCGCCTTGCCATTGCCGCGCCCGTTCATCGGCCGCACGACATAGAGCGACGGCGCGGCCACATTGCGCACCCACACCTGGCCGAACACCCGGTTCCACACTTCGCTGCCGCGCGAGGCATCGCTCAGCGGGATCTCTTCGCCGCGCACAGGCGGCACCGGATCGACCGCGAAGGCGGGTGCCGCAGCGATTGCGGGAACTGCACCCAGCAGCATCAGTGCTGCTGCCAGAATCGATGTCCATGCGATACGCATTGCCTAACCCCTTGCCGTGTTGGCGCGCACGAAATCGCGGTAGACCAGCGCGCTTGGCTTGGCGCGGCGCTCAAACGTCTGGCGATCCAGCGTGTGCAGACCGTAGTGGAACTTGTAACCAAAGCCCCATTCGAAATTGTCGATCAGCGACCAGTGGCAATAGCCCTTGACCGGCACGCCATCGTCCATCGCGGCCTTGAGATGGTTCAGCGCCTCGGGGATCAGCCATGCGCGGATCGTGTCGTCATCGCTGCCAACGCCGTGTTCGGTGACGATCACCGGGACCTTTGCGACCTCATAGGCATAGCGCACCGCACCTGCGAGCGAGGGCGCATAGACCTCTGATCCCATGATGTTGCGGCGGGCATTGGCAGGCGGATCAAGCTTACCGTGGCGGCCCCACAGCGCGCGTTCATAGTTTTGCACCCCGACAAAATCGTCGGCGCGCGCCAGCCGCAGCCAGCTGTTGTACAACTTTTCGCGGGTCGCATCGCGCAACGATCCGGGCTCTGCCTCCTGGTCATCGAGCATGGCCAGGCTCACGCCGACCGGCAGGTCGCCACGCACGGCCTTGATCGCCGCCTTTCCGGCGGTGTGGCCCGCCTGCAGATTGGCCTGCACTTTGGCCGGATCGGGCTGATAGATTGCATTGCCGGCCAGGAACAACGGCACCCCCAGTTTGGCCGCAGCGGCGGCGGCCATGGCTTTGTCCGCATCGAGCAGGCCGCCGGGCAGCAGGGATTGCAGCAAACCGGCCAGGTTCGGCTCGTTCAGCGTGGTGGCGTGGTCGATCCCGGCGGCGAGATGCCGCGCCGCCTTGTCGCAAAACCGCGCGAACAGTTGTGGCGCATCGGGGTTCATCCACCCGCCGCGCGCGGCAAACCAGATCGGCGTGGTAAAGTGGTTGAAGGTCACAATGGGGCGCAGGCCGATCGCACGGCAGCCGTCGATCATCGCCTTGTAGTGATCAAGCATCGCGAACGAGAACATGCCAGGTTCGGGTTCGATCCGCGCCCATTCCAGGCTGAACCGGTAACTGTTGAGGCCCAGATTGGTCACCAGATCAAGATCGCGCCGCCACAATTCGAAACTGTTGGCCGCATCGCCCGATGGTTCGGCATAGGCCGTGGGTTTCAGATTTTCCAGCAGCCAGCAATCGGCATTGATATTGTTGCCCTCAACCTGGTGCCCGGCGGTGGCCGCGCCCCAGATGAAGTCCTTGGGAAACGGTTTGGAAAGGCCTGCCAGCGCGGGGCTGGCTGCCATGCCCAGGCTGGCCGCCGTGGCGGCCACAAACGTGCGCCGGTCGATCTGCATCACACCATCTCCCATCCGTGTTTGATGGTGATCTGGTCGAAATCATCGATCAAGTAAAATTGTCATAACGCATAAAACCATATAACTTGTATGGATGGATGCGGCGCCTGTGCCGCGCGGCAAAGGGTTATGTGGGCGATGCGGTTCAAAGGGCTGGACCTCAACTTGCTGGTCGCGTTTGACGCGCTGATGACCACGCGCAGCGTCAGCCGCTCGGCCGAACGGCTCAACCTCAGCCAGCCGGCGATGAGCGCGGCGCTGGCCCGGCTGCGCGACTATTTCGGCGATGAGCTGCTGGTGTTGCAGGGCAAACGCATGCACCCCACGGTGTTCGCGGACGAGCTGACGCTGCAAGTGCGTGAAAGCCTGCTTGCGCTGGAAACCATGCTGTCGCGTTCGCCACACTTTGATCCGGGCACCACCCAGCGCAATTTCCGCATCGTGACGTCGGATTATGTGCTGGCATCGCTGATCGTGCCGCTGATCAGCAAGCTGGCTGAAGAGGCGCCGGGCATCCGCATCGATTGCGGGATGCCACAGCCGGGCACGGTGCAGGAACTGGAAGAAGGCAAGATCGACCTGACGATCACCCCCGAATATGTGATCGGCGGCAACCACTTGTCCTATGTGCTCTATACCGAACCGCAGGTGGTGGCGGGGTGGAGCGGCAATCCGGCGATTGCGGGCGGACAGATCAGCGCGCAGGCGTTTTTCGATGCCGGGCACGTGGCAGTGGTGCTGGGCGGGGGCACCACGCTGTCCTATGCCGACCGCCAGCTGGAGCTGATGGGGCACAAGCGCCGGATCATGGCCACTGCCGCCTTTTTCACCGCGGTGCCCTGGCTGCTGGAGGGAACCACGCGGCTGGCGGTGATGCATTCGCGGCTGGCGCGTCAGCTGACCGGCCGGTTTGCCATCACCACCGCGCCAATGCCGTTTGAAATCCCGGCGATGAAGCAGATGTTGAGCTTTCATCCCGGCCGCAAGGATGATGCCGGGCTGACCTGGCTGCGCGCTAAAATCGAAGCGATCGCCAATGCTGAGGCATAAAGCTTGCTGATGCATAATCATCCAAACAAGCATTTTTACAGATTGATCGCGCGCCGTAAAAAGGGCCGGCGAAAAGGAAAACCATGCTGACGCTTGAACAGGCCCATACCATTGCTGTGGAGACTCTGGCCGAGGGCAAGCGGCGCGGATATGCGCCGCTGTGCTGCGTCGTGCTCGATGCCGGTGGCCATGCGCTGGCGCTGCTGCGCGATGAAACTGCCTCAATCTACCGGCCCGAAATCGCCACTGGCAAGGCTGCGGGCTGCCTCGGCATGGGCTTTGGTGGGCGTGAACTGGCGCGGCGCGCCGCCACCATGCCCACATTTTTCACCGGCCTGCAGTCCGCCTTTCCCAAGGGCATGCTGCCGGTGCCGGGCGGGGTGCTGATCCGGTCTGACCAGGGCGTGCTGCTGGGCGCGGTCGGCGTGTCGGGTGACACATCCGACAATGATGAGGTCTGTGCGCTGGCCGGCATCGCCGCCGCCGGGCTGACGGCGGACACCGGCGCATGACCGGCACGCTGTTCACCGCTGTGCGAATCTTCGACGGTAGCGGCACGGCGCTGTTTCCCGGCGAAGTGCTGGTGCGCGGCGAACGGATCGAGGCGGTGGCGCGCGGCGATGAACACTTGCCGCGCGACGGCGTGACGGTGGTCGATGGCCAGGGCCGCACGCTGATGCCCGGCATGGTTGAATCGCACGGCCATCTGACCTGGCCGACCTCGACCGAACGCATGATCAACACGATGAAGCCGCTGCCGATCGAACAACACGTGCTGGTGACCGCGCAGAATGCGCGGATCACGCTCGATCACGGGTTTACCAGCGTCTATTCGGCCGGATCGCTGGGCGAACGGATCGAACCCGCGTTGCGCGACATGATCGACGCCGGGTTCATGCCCGGGCCACGCCTGCGCGCCTCTGCGCTGGAAAAGGGCGCCGAAGGCGTGCTGGGTGTGCCCGCCGGCCACGATCCCACGCATCAGCGCGATATCCCGCATTTGCAGGCCTATATCGCGCAAAAGGCGGCGGAAGGCTGCGACACCATAAAGTTCCTGATGTCCAGCGACGAGGCGTTTCAGCCGGGCGGATCGCAGACGCTGATGTATTCCGAACAGGAAGCGCAGGCAATCGGCGCAGCCGCGCGTGACGCGGGCATCTGGCTGGCCTGCCATGCCCAGGGCGCCGAGGCGGTCAAACGCGCGCTGCGCGCCGGTTTCCGCGCGATCTATCACTGCACATATGCCGATGAAGAAGCGCTTGATATGTTTGAGGCGCGCAAGGCTGAAACCTTTACCGCCCCCGCCGTCGGGCTGCTGTGGGCGCGCGTGCACGAAGCGCGGGAATTCGGCATCGGCCCGGCCGAGGCTGCGGCGCTGGGCGCGGTGCGCGGCATCGAACTGGCGCAGCAGATCATTCCCGACATGCGGCGGCGCGGCATTCGCGTGTTGCCCGGCGGCGACTATGGCTTTCCCTATAACCCGCACGGCCGCAACGCGCGCGATCTGGAACATTTCGTCAATCTGTTCGGCTTTTCGCCGACACAGGCGCTGGTCGCCGCAACCAGCCAGGGCGGCGAACTGGTCGGCTGGGATGTCGGTCAGGTACGCGCCGGCTATCTGGCCGATGTGCTGCTGGTGGACGGCGATCCCACCGCCGACGTGCGGGTGCTGCAGCACGCCGACAATCTTGCCGCCATCATGAAGGGCGGCCGGTTCCACAAATCACCCCCGCTCCATTTGCCCACGCGCCACTAGAAAGACCACGGACATGAGCCGCGTTACCGAAATTCGCTATGTCGGCTATGCCGTCACCGACCTTGCGGCAGAGGCCGCGTTCTATGCCGACACGTGGAAGCTGCAGCAGGTCCACGCAGCCGACGGCCTGGTCTATTTCGCCGCTAAAGGGCATGATGAGCTGTATGTCGTGCGGCTGCGTCAGGACGCGGTGCAGCGCATCGATGTCATCGCGCTGGCCACCGAAAACGCCGCGGATGTCGATGCGCTGTACGCAAAAGTGCGCGATTTTGGCTGCCGGATCATCTGGGAGCCGCGGGCGCTCAACCAGTTCGGCGGCGGCTATGGCTTTCGCTTCTTTTCCAAAGACGGGCTGCCCTATGAAATCTCGGCCGGGGTTGCGCGCGGTACCGCGCGCGTGCTGACCCCGGGTGAGGCAGTGCCCGAACGGATCAGCCACATCGTCATGCATTCGCCCCGCCATCAGGAAGAAATGCGGTTCTTCCAGGATGTGCTCGGCTTTCGGTTGAGCGACTGGCTGGGCGATTTCATGGGCTTTCTGCGCTGCAACGCCGCGCATCACCGCATCGCGTTTCTGCCGGGGCCGCCCTGCCTCAACCATGTCGCCTATGACATGCCCGATATCGATGAAATGATGCGCGGCATCGCGCGGCTGAAGCGGCAGAATGTTGATATCCGCTGGGGCCCGGGCCGGCATACCGCCGGCAACAATATCTTCAGCTATTTCACCACGCCGGCCGGCTTTGCAGTCGAATATACGTCAGAGCTGGAAATGGTCGATTTCGAAGCGCACCAGGCGCAAGTGATCGCGCCCGCGCCCGAAATTATGGACAAATGGGGCGTCGGTGTCGGCGGCCCGCAGACCATGCCAAAACCCGCGCCCGATGCGGCGCTGTTCCAGCCGGCCGGGGTCTGATCCGATGGCATTGTTTGAACCCTTTCCCAACTATATCTGGAACCTGTCGGTCGCGATCGCGATGGAAAACGGCGGGCGGATCGGTGAAATCGTCGACATGATCGCGCCCCTGCGGGCCAAGGCGCAAAGCGGGGCGGACGCCGGCACCGCCGATTTCATGGCCGAATGGGTAAAGATGGCCGACAAGCTGGTCGGCCTGGCCGACGAAGACCTGGCACTGGGCCGCGAATTTTCCGCCGGCGACAAGTTGAAGCGCGCGACGATCTATTACCTGACGGGTGAGCGCATGCAGGCGCATGGCTCGCCAGGGCGTGAGGCGACCTATGCCAAGGCGCTGGACAGTTTCCAGCGTGGCACGCAGTTTGCCGCCGATCCGCTGACCCGCGTAGAAATCCCCTATGAAGGCAAGACGATCGTCGGGCTGTTCCACCGCGCGCCGGTCGATGGGCCGGCGCCCTGTGTGGTCTATTGCAACGGGCTGGACAGCATGAAGGAAATGCTGTGGCTGGGCGGATTTCCAGAGGCGCTGGCCAAGCGCGGCATCCACACGCTGTGCGTCGATCAGCCGGGCACGGGTGAGGCGCTGCGGCTGCAGGGCCTGCCCGCCACGCCCTATTCCGAACGCTGGGCAGCCAAATGGGTCGATTGGCTGGAAACCCAGCCGCAAGTGGACAAGACGCGGATTGGCATGACCGGCATTTCTCTGGGCGGCCATTTTGCCCCGCGCGCGGTCGCCTATGAGCCGCGCTTTGCCAGCGGCGCGGCCTGGGGCGCCAACCACAATTGGCGCGAAGTGCAGGACAAACGCATGGCGCGCGAAGGCGAAAACCCCGTTCCGCACTACTGGGGCCACGTCTATTGGGTGTTCGGCGCGCATGATCACGCCGATTTCCTGGCCAAAAGCGACGACATGAACCTCAACGGTCATCTCGACCGCATCACGGTGCCGTTCCTGGTCACCCACGGCGCAACCGACCGGCAGATCAGCGTTGACTATGCGCACCAGAGCTATGCCCAGCTGGTCAATTCGCCGCGCCGTGAACTGAAGATATTCACCGCGCGCGAAGGCGGGGTCGAACATGTCGGCGCCGACAACATGAGCTTTGGCAACGATTACATCGCCGACTGGTTCGCCGATACGCTGGGCGGCCACGCCAAGGCGTGATGCAACCCCCTGATATAAAAGCCCTCCCCCTCAGGGGGAGGGTTGGGTGGGGGTGTCCTGCGCCGATGTGACGCGCGACATTTCCGGCGCAGGACACCCCTCCCCAACCCCTCCCCTGAGGGGAGGGGCTCAAGCGAATTCAGCTCAGCGTTATGCTGGCCCTTATTGCTCCCCCTCCAGCACCACCGGGCCAAGCAGGCCTGATGGCCGCAGCGGGGCATCGGCGCGATAGGTTTTGAGCGTGGTAAAGGTGATCGGCGTGGCGCCCGGCTGGGCGTCGCCGATCAGCCGGTTGACCCACAGGTTGGTCACGCGCACCTCGATCGTATTGGCGCCGGGTTTGACCAGACCGGTCACCGCCACGCGATAGGGCTGCTTCCAAGCCACGCCCGCCGCTGTGCCGTTCACCACGACTTCGGCCACATCATGCACCTCGCCCAGTTCCAGGAACAGCTGTTGGCCGGGTTTGGCGGCCTTGGCGGGCAGTTGCAAAGTCTGGCGATAGGTCGCGGTTCCGGAAAAATAGCGCACGCCGGCGTCAGCGCTTTTGGTCCAGTCGGTCAATGCCGGCAGGGTCACCGCGGCAGGAGCGCCGCGCCCCGGCTGGAAGGTCAGCGCCCAGGGCCCGGACAGCGTGGCGATTGGCGTCTGCGCCGCCGCGGGCACGGCCAGGCTGGCCACTCCGGGCTTGCGGAACACGATGTAGCCCGACTGGTATGGGCGCAGCGTAACCGGAATGCCGGTCCGGCCCGCCTTCACGCTGTAGCTGACCGGAACCACGGTGCCAGTGCCTGCGTCCCACCATTCGGGCGCCTTGCCGGTCACCGGGAACGACAGCGTGGTAGCCTCGATGCGGTCCTTGCGGTTGGTCACGTAATAGATGTCGGCATCGGGCGTGGTGCGGTGCACGAACATCAGCGTGGTATCGGGCGCAGACTTGGTAAAGGTCATGTCGGCCGGGATCTGCAATACGGCCAGCGCCGCGTCGGGATCGTGCCCGGGCAACACCCGCCCGCGCCCGGTATCGCCACCCCACAGCCGGTCGGCAATCCGCGCAAATTCCGCTGGATCGTCCATCAGCGCGGGCGAACCCAGTGGCCGTTCACCGATCAGCGTGGCCCCGGCACGCACCAGCGCGTCGATCCGCCGCAGTACGCCCAGGCTCATCCGCTGGCTGCTGCCGCCAAGGTAAAGCACTTTGTACCGTGCGCCGCTGCTGGCCACCAGGTCAGCGCCGTCATTGCGCAACCGGTTCAGCAGCACATCGGCATTGACGAAATCGAACGCATTGGCGCCGGGCAGGTCGGTGGGCACGGACTTTGCAAACAGCGCGGTCAGCGGGGCTTCCTCGCCGTAAAAATACGCGACGTCGGCAACATTGCGCCCCTGCTGCAACAGGAAACTGTTGCGCGCGATATAGTCAACCCAGGGTTTGGCCTGTTCGCCCCAGGTTTCCAGCCGGTTGAAATACTGGCCAAAAATGAACAGCGAAAATCCGGGGGCTTTGTCGGTCAGCGGCTGGTGCACCGACGTGTGGATGACCGGCCGGTTGACCCCCAGCGCAAATTCCATGTCGATCATCGGCTGCAGATCGCGCGGGGCAAACGCCCAGGGTTGCAACGCCGCGGTCAGCGATTCCGCCGCGACCAGGTTTTGCCCATAGATATGCGCGACCGAGGCCGCCCCGCGGATATCGCCCTGATAGGTCGGCTGCGGCGCGCCACCCGCGCCATAGGACCACATCGCCGCCATCGGAATGTCGGCATCGCGCCGCATGTCCATATCGTCGCCCAGCGACGGCCGCTTGTCTTCCAGCGCTTCGGAATAGTGGATCAGCCCGCGCTTGTGAATTTCCGTGGTCAGCGTGCGGTAATGCGCCTGGGCCATCAGTTCGCCCAGCGTCTTGCGGAAATCATACAGGAATGCGTCGGTCTTTGCCGCGCTCCCGATCACCACGCCAGTCAGCGCGGGCAGCCAGGGCACCGGGTCGTAGCCGCGTCGCGCGGCGAATTCGGGCACCAGCCGCGGTGTCCAGTTGGAGGCGCCGACCTCGATACTGTCGTTAAGCACCGCGCGCACGCCATGCGCGCCGATCAGGTCGCTGCCCGCCGCAGCGACATAGGTATCGAGATAGGTGTTGATATAGCGCCGCACCGCGTTGGCATCGAACTTGTCCACTTCCAGCCCGGTCGCCTCTGGCGTGGCGGGATGGTTTTCGGTGCCGGTGAGCGAATAGCCCAGCCGCAGCACGCGCCAGCGGCCCGGGGGCGGGGTCCAGTTCAGGCTGCCGTCGGGCTTCATCTGGGTGGTCAGATCGATCACGTCGTCCGCCGCGATGCCCGCGCCGGCGGGCGAGGCGATGCCGTAATAATCCAGATTGGTGGCAAACCCGGCCTTTTCTTCAAACCGGTGCGTGCGCGCGGTTGCGGAAAATGTCAGCTCGCCGACGGTAATTTGCGGCGCGGCACCGCTCATGAAGCCGGGGAACACCGGGAATTCCGCGCCGGGTGCGGGTGGGGTGGGCAGGCCAAAGCCCTGCGCCGCCGCCACAAAGCGCACGCGCATGGCTTTGGCCGTCACCGCGGGAAAGGTAATGGTATATTGCGCGCTGGTGCCATTGGGAAAGCGGCCGATTTCGCGAAAGGTCACGCCGTCACTGCTGGCTTCGAGCACCGGCTGGAAACCGGCCGCGCCAAACAAGGAGGCAGGCGGTGCACCCAATGTGGCCGAGCGGATCACTTGCGGCGCGGCGAAATCGGCGCGCAGCCAGGCGGGACCGGCAGCGGTGCCAGCCGGGAACGTCACCACCGTGGCCTGTTTGCCATCGGCCAGCAGCGCGCCATCGACCGGACCGGACCACGCCGTGAATGCCTGCGGCCGCAGCGGCGCATCAGGCTCGCGATAGGCCAGCACATAGGTATCGCGGTACAGCTGCGGCAGGCCGGTCTTGGGTTCGGAAACGCCGATCTCCGGCTGCATGCCCAGGTCCTGAAACGGGCCGGTGGTGGTGGGCGGTGTGACCAGCTTGCCAGTGAAACGTTTGCCGCCGGGCAGCGCGGTTTCCGACCACACCAGCTTTTTCATGCCGTCTGCCGGCGGCACCCACGGGCCGCCGCTCTCGCTCCAGCCCGGTGATGCCGCGATCGCCATTTCCAGCCCCAGCCGGTCGGCAGTTTGCGCCGCAAAGCGGAACGCGTGTTTCCATTCGGGGGTCATGTAAACCAGCCGCCTGGCAACGACTTGCGGGGTCTGCAGCTGTGCATCGAAATTCTGCACACCGCCGATGCCGATGCGCTTCATCCATTCAAGATCGAGCCGGATGCCCTCTTCGGTGACATTGCCGTTCATCCAGTGCCACCACACGCGCGGGCGCGCGGATGCCGGCGGATCGCGAAAACCGTCCTCCAGCGGATCGGCGTACAGCGGCGAAAACGCACAACCAGCCAGCAAAAGCGCAACCGCCAGACGCAGTGTACCGGTTGTCATTGCTCGTCTCCGCAGGGTCTGATCGCCGTTGAAGGTCGTGCTGTAATTGGTTTTGACTGATTTTGGAAGAATATGATCACGTTTGTGACGGATTCACAAATCCCGCGCCAGCTGGCGCGGCGGCCTGGCATGTCGGCTGCGCGGTATCAGATATATTTGCGCGATTTCGCGCGCGACAGGACATAGATCGACAGGTCACGCACTTCGCCGGGGCTCAGTTTGCGGGCAAACGCGGGTGACACGCCGACCCGGCCCTGGGTCACGCTCGCGGTGATCGCGGCGCGGTCATGGCCATACAAATAGGTGCCGGGCCGGGTCAGATCGGTCGAACCGATCGCCGGGTCACCCCACCCCTGCATGGTGTGGCAATCATAACAGCCGCCTTCGCCTTCGAAGGTTTCCTTGCCAGTGGCGATCTTGCTGTCGTCAAACGGCTGGCCTGACAGTTTGAGCACATATTCGGTCACCGCGGCGACTTCGTCGGGATCAAGGCTGTGGCCGACGCCCAGCGCCGGCATCAGCGCCAGGTTGTGCGCGCGCGGATCGCCGCTGCGGATGCCGTGGCGGATGGTGACCGCGATGTCCGACGGGCGGATCACAAAGGTGTCGATATCCTCTCCGCCGAACAGCCAGCGGTCATCGGTCAGATCAGGGGTATGCGCGGCGGCAATGCCGCGCGCATCGGCACCATGGCAGCCTGCACAATGGCGTTGAAACAGCGGTGCGCCGGCCTGTTCTGCCCGCGCCCGCGCCACCGGATTGGCCCACACGGCATCAATTCCGGGCGCGGTGCGCCGGCCCGCAACCGGGCCGGTCAGCAGTACCGCAATCAGCCCGGTACAGCCAAGCATCAGCGTCAAACGGGACCACGACATGACCAAGCCTTTCCATGCGCAGCGATTGCGCCTGGGCGCGGTGGGCCGGTTCATCGTGCAGGTTCAGCCTGTCTTCCTCAACCACTTTGCGGAAAATCGTCGCATTTTGCCGGCGCCAGCCCGGCCACACCCGATCATCAGCGCAAATCCAGCGTAGGAGCGCCGGGCGGGCTAAGGCAGCGGGATCAGAATGGCGGAGACGGAGGGATTCGAACCCTCGGTACCGGATTTACCAGTACGACGGTT